>DASQHL010000146.1:0-19980 GCA_035632115.1 Dehalococcoidia bacterium
CCACCGCCGCCTGCGCTCCTCCCCCGGCCTGCGCCGCCTCGTCGCCGAGACGCGCCTCTCGCCCTCTGACTTCGTCTACCCGCTCTTCGTCACCCACGGCCAGGGCCTGCGCGAGGAGATCGCGTCCATGCCCGGCCAGTACCAGATCTCCCTCGACCAGATCGGCCGCGAGGCCGACGACCTCCGCGCGCTCGGCATCCCCGCTGTCCTGCTCTTCGGCCTGCCCGCCATGAAGGACGAACAGGGCTCGGAGGCCTACGACGACGGCGGCATCGTCCAGGACGCCGTCCGCGCCTTCAAGCAGGCCGCGCCCGAGCTCGTCGTCATCACCGACGTCTGCCTCTGCGAGTACACCAGCCACGGCCACTGCGGCGTCATCGTCGATGGCGAGGTGGACAACGACCGCTCGCTCGACCTGCTGGCGCGCACCGCCCTCTCCCACGCCCGCGCCGGCGCCGACGTCGTCGCGCCCTCCGACATGATGGACGGCCGCGTCGCCGCGATCCGCGACGAGCTCGACGAGTCCGGCTACACGCAGACGCCGATCATGGCCTACAGCGCCAAGTACGCGTCCGCGTTCTACGGCCCGTTCCGCGTCGCCGCCGACAGCGCCCCCCAGTTCGGCGACCGCCGCGGCTACCAGATGGACCCCCCGAACGCCCGCGAGGCCCTCGCCGAGATCCATGACGACATCGACGAGGGTGCCGACATCGTCATGGTCAAGCCTGCCCTCGCCTACCTCGACGTGCTGGCGAAAGCGCGCCAGGAGTTCGACGTGCCCGTCGCCGCCTACAACGTCAGCGGCGAGTACGCGATGGTCAAGGCGGCCGACCAGGCCGGCTGGATCGATGGCCGCCGCGTCACCATGGAGATCCTCACCGGCATCAAGCGCGCCGGCGCCGACATCATCATCACCTACCACGCGAAGGAAGCCGCGCGCTGGCTCGCCACCGGCGACTGAGCGCGCGCCGCCGGGCTACCCCTCCACTGCCGCGTCCCCATCCCCCTCGTCGATCTCCGCGACCAGCGGCTCCTGCCTCCGGGCCGGCCGACGCTGCGCCAGCAGCTCGTTGCGCGCGGCCACCGTGTTGGGATGCAGCGGCCAGCCGGTCTCGATCGCGTACAGCACGTGGTAGTCCAGGTACGCCTGCATCGCCGCATCGAGATCGCTCTGCGCCAGCTCGATGACGCGGTCGATGCGCGCCGGCGCGCGGTCGCGCTTCACCGGTTCGATCTTGTCCGACAGGAAGATCAGCTTCTGCAGCCGCGTCATCCCTGCGTGTGCCGTCGTGTGGTACGCGATCGCGCCCAGCACCTCCGCATCCAGCACCTTGTACTGCTCGCGCAGCAGCGGCACCGCCAGCGGCCCGTGCAGCAGGATCGGCTCCATCCGGTCCACCGCGTCCAACGCGTAGCCCTGCTCGGCGGCGATGTGCAGCAGCCGCTCGTGGCTGTGCGCCCGCAGCAGGTCGTGCCCCAGCGCCGCGATCCGCGCCGCCTCCCGATCGATGTTGTGCGTCTCCGCCAGCCGCTGCGCCTCGTCGACGACGCGCATCACGTGCTCGGCGAGCCCGGCCGGTACCTTCAGCAGCGCCGCGCGCAGCAGCTCCTCGGCGTCGTTCATCGCAGGCTCTTCGGGAATCGCTTGACGAAGTCCAGCACCCGCCACGAGCGCACCGTCACGCGGATGCGGCGCTGCGTCTTCACCCGGTCGCGCATCGGCGCCAGGTACGCCTCCGCCGCCGCCCCCAGGTACCGCTGCACGATCTCCGGGTACTCCGGCGCCATCCCCTCCGTCGCCTCCACCGTCGCGTCGCCGTCGATCAGCAGCACGTGGTACGGCGGCTTGCTCGAATCGATGGTCAGCGCCACGGCCGCGTTGCGCTCCAGCGCCGCCACCTTGTCGGCTTTCGGCCCCGTCACCATCACGAACGCGCCGTCACGGTACATGCACCAGATCGGCACCACGTGCGGCCGCCCGTTCCGGCCCACGTAGGCCAGCCGCGCCAGGTTCGGCCCGCCGACCAGCTCGGCCACCACGGGATCCTCCAGGGGCAATTCGGCCAAGATCCGCATCCTTCTGCAATCGCGCCATCCCCATGGTTTCATGTTCGGCCCGGAGAGGGAATAGGGAAGCACCGCACGTTCGCCTCCCTGCTCGCGTTGCGGCCGGATCCCCCAGCGCGTAGCATCGCTAGCGATGCAGGAGCAGCGGCCCACCCCTGGCGAAAAGGGCCTTGCGCTGGAGCAGCGGATCGCCCGCCTGTTCCAGGCCCGCGGCTACCACGTCTCCCACGACGTCCGCCTCACCGGCCGCTCCGGCGTCCAGCACCAGGTCGATGTCCTCGCACGCTTCACTGCGCCGCTGCACTCCTCCACCATCGTGATCGAGGCCAAGGCCTACGAGCGCCCCGTCGACAAGGACCGCATCATGAAGCTGATCCAGGTCGTCGAGGATCTCGGCTGCGACCGCGGCATCCTCGTGACCACCAACGCCTTCACGCCCGACGCCCTGAAGACCGCCCGCGGACGCAACATCGATATCTGGGATCGCGACCACCTCGCCCGCCTCGTCGGCGAGCTGGAGGTGGCAGGTGTGGAGGGACGCCGCCCGCGCGCCATGCAGGTCCTGGAGCGCGCCGTCCCCGCCCGCATCGATGAGCGCGCCGTCCGCGAGCGCCTGCAGCGCGACGTGCGGAAGCGCCGCCGCGGCTTCCTCGGCATCGGCCGCATCGCCGAAGAGATGGCCGAGCTGCACCGCATCGACTACCCCTACTACGACGCCGATCTCGAAGTGCGCGTCACCGGCGATGAGAAGGTGGGGCTGTTTCGCAAGGAGACCGTCACGCGCACCGTGACGACGCGTGTCACCTTCGACGCGACCACCGGCGCGCTCGTCTACGCCACCGGTCGCGGCATCGCCTACGACCACGCCTGGCTCCACGCGCTGTCACCCGAGGAGGCGCAGCTGCTCCGTGACGCCCCCGTCCCGCCCATCACGAACGCGTCCCTCGCCACGATGGGGCTCTCCGAAACGCGCGCCCGCCGCATCGTCAGCGCCCTGCTCGCCAGGGGCGCCCTCCGCCAGACCGCGACGCGCCCCGCCGCCTACACCCCCGTCCACCCCTTCCCGCGCGATCCGCTGGCCCTCCCCGCGCTCTCCGACGCACACCCGGTGCTGCAGGACGCCGCGATCGGCGGCGAGACCGTCGCACCGCCGCGCGTCGAAGCCGGCGCCGTCATCCGCGCCGTCGAGTCGTACTGGGACGGCGCCCGCGCCACGTCCGTGTGTCTCGTCTACTACCCCTACCTCCTCGCCGAATACCGCCGCCCGGACGGCAGCACCCGCGCCGATGCCATCGATGCCGTCACCGGCGCCTCCTGCCCGGCCGTCGCCGAGAGCCTCCGCGCCCGCGCCGGCTGAACGTTCGCGTCTCGGTGCCATCGGCCGCTTTGAGCTAGCGCCCGCCGCTGCTACGCTCCCGCGGTGGAACGCTGCGCATCTGCCGGCCGCCCGCTGGCACGGCGCTCAGCTCGGGGAAACATGAAAACTGCCGAACGAGATCTCAGGATCGAATCTAAAATGGCCCTCCGTACGACATAACCGACGACGCAATGCGCACCGAAAGCGCGCCTGATCGCCGCCCGCCTCTGGCTGAACGACACAACATGCGCGCTCGATCGGCACATGCAGGAGCCCACGATGCGACACAAGATCCGGCTGGAAGGCGTTCTGACACCGCAGCACGAGGCATCTCACTACACCTACGTCCCCTTCACCGTGCCGCCGGGGACGCGCCGCCTGGAGGTTAGCTACTCCTACGACAACCAGACCGCAGGACCGAAGGAGACCCACCCGGGCAACAGCGTTGATATCGGCCTCTTCGATGTGCGGGGCGTCGACTTCCTCACCCGCGGCTTCCGCGGCTGGAGCGGCACCGCCCGCAACAGCTTCTTCCTCGCGCCCGATGCCGCCACGCCCGGCTACCTCCGCGGCCCCATCCAGCCCGGCGAATGGAACATCATGCTCGGCTGCCCCCAGATCCAGGATCCGGCAGTGCCGTACCGCGTCAACCTCGAACTCGACATCGATCCTGCGGACGTCGATCAGCCGATCGGCGAGCAGCCCACCCCTGGCATGCCGCGGGCGGAGGTCGTCGCCGGCGGCGCTGACGCTGCCGGCCGCTGGTATCGCGGCGACCTCCATGCCCACAGCGAGCACAGCGACGGCCAGAACACGGTCGAGGAGATCGTCGCCTACACGCGCCGCGTCGGCCTGGAGTACTTCGCGCTCACCGACCACAACACCATCAGCCACTGGGACGAGCTGGCGCGCCTCAACGACCGTGCGCCGCTCCTCATCCCCGGAGAAGAGATCACGATGTACGGCGGCCACGCCAACGTCTGGGGCCTCGACGCCTGGCTCGACTTCCGTGCCGCCGGCGACGAGCGCCGCATCCAGCAGCTTGTGGCGCAGGCGAACGCGGGCGGCTCGATGTTCTCGATCAACCACCCGGACTCGCCGATCCCATGGGAGTACGCCGGCGTCGGCGGCTACCAGGCGATCGAAGTGTGGAACGCCCCCTGGCGCTGGTTCAACGAGCCCGCGCTCGAACGCTGGGAAGCGCATCTGCGCCGCGGCGAGCGCATCGTCGCCGTCGGTGGCAGCGACTCCCACTGCGTGCCGCCCGCGACGATGACGCAGCCCAACGGCCCGGGTGAGCCCTGCACCTGGGTGTACGTCGAAGGACCGCTCACACAGCGCGCCGTCCTTGACGCCGTCTCGCGCGGCCACGTCTTCATCTCGGAGGCGCCCAACGGCCCGTTCATCGAGCTGCGCGCGGACGCCGACCGCGATGGCGTCTTCGAGGCGCTGCCCGGCG
Source organism: Dehalococcoidia bacterium (assembly GCA_035632115.1). Classification (GTDB taxonomy): domain Bacteria; phylum Chloroflexota; class Dehalococcoidia; order DSTF01; family JACRBR01; genus DASQHL01. The sequence continues at coordinate 4,884 of DASQHL010000146.1, forward strand.
ACCAAATCGCTGCACCGCCCGACCACGCCGTCCGCTTCCGCGTCGCGTACCGCGGCCCGGACGGCAAGCACCTGCGCTTCTTCTCGAAGCGCGGCCTCGTCAAGGAGCTGACGCCCGCCGTCGAGGAGTACGACGACGAGTTTGAACTGCGGCTGGAGGGCGACGACTACCTGCGCGTCGAAGTCCGCGGCTTCCGCGGCCGCCCGGAGCGCGGCGAGGTCGTCCACGCCATGACCAACCCGCTGTACTGGGGCAGCTGGCGCTGATCGGCCGCCGCTCGCTACTCGATGCGCATGTCCGTCGTCGACGAGATGGGGATCGCCCCGCCCAGGGTCCCGCCGGAGAAGAAGCCCACCAGCCGCTGGATGGGCGTGATGTACTGGTAGCTGTACGTCGCCGTGACGCGCACGGAGTTGCCGGAGGAGTTGCCATTGGGATACGCGACGCTCACGCTGGTCACTTTCGTCAGGTCAAGCCCGTTGAGCGTCGCGCACACCTTGCCCACGACCGTGGTCGTGGTTGTCCCGTTGCAGTCGCCGGACCCGCCCGTCGTGAACGTCCCCGCCGCATTGCCCACCACGCCGAGCCGCGCGCCCTCCCGCGTTGCCTGCGCAACGGAGATGTACGTGCGCAACCCCATCCCGAAGTCGATGATCCCGAACACGAGAAACACGAAGATCGGCAGCACGATCGCGATCTCGACCAGGCTCTGGGCATGCTCGCCGCCATGCGCTCGCCTCAATTTCTCCACGTCACCATCCCTCCCCGGGCCGCGCTCACTGGATCAGCTTTGCGAAATGGATCAAGGAGTTCGGGTCGTACCCGCCCGTGAGCGCCCCCATGTCCACGTTCGCGTTCACGAACCGCCCTGTCACCACGCCCCCGGAACTGCTGTCCAGCCACAGCAGCGCGAACCCCAGCACCGTCACGGGCTTCTTCCCGTTGCCGAACTGGTCCACGATCGGGATCACGATCACGCGACGGCTGCACGCGGCACCGTTGTCGGGCTGCGGGCACGCGCCCGCGGACCACGGATTGCACGCGGGCGTAAGGTTGTACCCGCTCCCGTTCGGCGTGAACACGCTGCTGAACGAGCTGCACGCCGCGGTCGTGTGATCAAGACGGTACTGGACGCCCTGGTCCGTGGGCCCCACCATGTTGCCGGGCTCGGACGGGCATTGTGGGCCCGTGCAGCTCTGCGCGTTCTCCGCGCAGTTCGGACCCGGACACGACGACGGACTGCAGTTCGGCATCGCCGAAGAACAAACGACGCCCTGCGCCCCGTGCTCGATCGTCGAACGGTACGTGTTCGCGCCGTTCCCGTCGATATCGATGGCGCCGTAGTTGCCCGTCGTGCCGCCGCCGGCCCCGTACTTGATTGTCACGGGCTGACCCGGCGCGGTCGCGTCGACCGTCGCCTGGGTGATCGCCCACGGCATCAGTCCACCGATCGCTCCCGGCGAGAACTTCGCTGCGACCGCCTTCGCGCCGACATTCTGCGGGCCAACGCCCAGCGCGCCGATGAATGCAAACGCGTGCGGCTTGGTGATCGAGACCGACACCTGCGGGCTCGTGTTGCCGCCGCCGATCGTCACCGTCAAGTTGCTCAGCGACACGCCGTTCTTCGTCGCCCATGTCTGCGCTGTCGCCTGCGCCGCCGTTGCGTCCGGCAGGTCCTGCGCCGCCGCCAGCGCGATCGCGTCCGCGGAGTTCTGCAGCGACCTGCGCTCGCCCGCGTAGCTCCCCAGGTCAACCGCCAACGCCGACATCCCCAGCAACACCGGGAGCAGCAACGCCGCCGCGATGAAGACCTGCCCACGCTCGCGCTTGCTGACGATCACGCCTGCCACTGGATGCCCCTCGATACCGGGCCGGCCCGTGGTCGGCCCGGATCCCTACGTTCATGTTCGGCATCCGTCGCCGCCAGTTGAACGGAGCAGCGGTGATCCCTGGGTACGTTGAGGTAATGCTAATGAGAACGGCCGTTCGACAACGTTGGGAGCCGGGCGGAGCGACGGCGTCCCGCTCAGCGCGTAGCGACGGTGCTCGCGATAGCTTCGTTCATGCTGCCGCTGCGGAACCCGGTGAGGTCCAGCGTCACGTACTTGTATCCAAGGTTCTTCAGCCGGCGCACGATGCGCTCCCGCTGCTCCAGCGCTCGCGGCAGCTCGTCCGCCTCCACCTCGATGCGCGCGACGTCGCCGTGGTGTCGCACCCGGAGCTGCCCCAGGCCAAGCTGCCGGAGGAACGCCTCCGCCGCGCCGACCTGGTCGAGCGTCTCCACAGTCACCGGTGTCCCGTACGGGATGCGTGACGAGAGGCACGCCATCGCCGGCTTGTCCCACGTCGGCAGGCCACGCGCCTTCGATAGGTCGCGGATCTCCGCCTTGGTCAGACCGGCCTCGATGAGCGGGCTGCGGACGCGGTGCTCAGCCGCGGCCACGCGACCCGGCCGGTGATCCCCCAGGTCGTCCAGGTTGCAGCCGTCCAGCACGAAGGCGATCCCTTCCCGCTCGGCCATCTCCTCCAGCAGCGAGTACAGCTCCGTCTTGCAGTGGTAGCAGCGCTGCGGTGAGTTCTCTACGTAGCCGGGCCGGTCCATTTCGGATGTGTCCAGCAGTACGTGCCGGATGCCGATCAGCCGCGCCAGCGCGCCCGCCTCCTCCACCTCCGACCTCGGGATCGAGGGCGAAACGCCTGTCACGGCGACCGCGCGCTCGCCCAGCGCATCGGCGGCCACTGCCGCCACGAAGGTGCTGTCTACCCCCGCCGAGAAGGCGACGATCACCGAGCCCATCTGGCTGAGGAGGCCCCGCAGTACTTCCAGCTTCGATTCCATGCGATGTCATGATAGCACCGGTGCTCCCCGGCCGGATCGCCGGAGCCTGCCAGGTTCAGCGCCCCCTTCCCGTCACCCCTCCCTTGCTTCAGCGGATGCGTTCCGCGGCCGATACCAGTCCATGGAAGTACCCGCGCTGCCGCCGCCAAGGGTGGACCGATGCTGAACGAGGCCAGTTCGACGATCTACCCGCGGTTCGCGGTGCTCAGCTTCCTCGTGGTCGCCGCGCTCGTCGGCACCTTCACCTTCATCGCCTACCAGCTCATCGCTGCGTCTCAGAGCGAATCAGCCGCCCAGGGCATCGGCTCGTCGATCGCGCGTCCGCTCGTGAGCGCCCTTGTGAGTGCGCCCGCGGATGCGCCGCTCCCAACGGCCGCGCGCGCCAGCTTCGATGATCTCACGCAGTCCCTCGGCACGGACGGCGTCCGCGCGCTCCGCGTCTGGGGTCCTGACGGCAGGCCCGTCCTCGCTTCCGGCCCGGTGGCCCCGCCCGCGCACGCCTCCACGCCCGGCGGCGGTGTAACGTCCACCCGCGCGCGCGCGGCCGATGGCACCCCGCTCTTCGTCACCTGGGTCCGTGCCGGCGCGTACGGCATCGAGATCGACCAGGACGCTGCGGCCATCGACGCCGCCATCGCCCGCGCCCGCAGCTCGCTCATCGTGCTGGTGACGCTGCTGACCATCGGTGGCTACTTGGCGCTGCAGGTCGCGTTCTGGATCGGTGTGCGGCGCTTTGCCGCCGGCCACCGCCGCATGTCATACCTCTATCGTCGCGGCGACGAGATCCGCGCCTCGCTGGATCTGCAGGAGGTCGCCACCCACGTCTCGCGTGACGCCGCGCGCCTCGCACGCGGGCGCTACGGCCTCGTCGCACTCTTCGATGAGACCGTGGGTGACCTCGTGCTGCAGGCCACCTATGATGCCGTCACGGGCGTTGCCGCGGAGCATCGCCGCCCCATCGAGGAGTGGTTCCTCCGCCGCGCCATCGCCACCCGCACCTCCGTGGTCACCTCCCAGCCAGCCAGCGTCTACCGCCAGTTCTTCGGCGCCGACATCGACCTCTCCGGCCAGGTGGGCGTTCTCTGCGTGCCGATGCTGTTGCGCGACCGCACCGTCGGCGTCGTGGCCGTGATGCGCCCCGCGGTCGGCCGCATCTCGGCCTTCACGCGCACGGATGCGTCGCAGGTGGAGGAGCTGGCCGCGCAGGCCGTCACGGCCGTCGAACAGGCGCTCCTCTTCGCGAAGGTACGCGGCTACGCCGACGAGATCGAGGTGAGCTACGACGCCACGCTCAAGGCACTGATGGCGGCACTGGACGCAAAGGATGAGGTCACCGAGGGCCACTGCGAGCGCGTCGCACGCCTCACGCTGCACCTGGCACGCGAGATGGGCCTCCCGGACGAGCAGATGCTCGATATCGAGCGCGGGGCCCTCCTGCACGACGTCGGCAAGATCGGTGTGCCGGATGCCGTGCTGAAGAAGCCGAAGGCGCTCAACGACCTGGAGTGGGAGGCGATGCGCAAGCACCCGCTGCTCGCCGGCCTCATGGTCTCCAAGATCGGGTTCCTCGAGAAGTCCATGCCGATCCTCCTCTACCACCACGAGCGCTACGACGGCACCGGCTACCCGTTCGGCCTCGCCGGCGAGAGCATCCCGCTCGAAGCCCGTATCTTCTCGATCGTCGACGCCTACGATGCCATGACCTCCGACCGTCCGTACCGCGACGCCATGCCGCACGACGTCGCCATGGCCGACATCGAAGCCAACACCCGCGCGCAGTTCGACCCGTCCGTCGTCACCGCGTTCAAGCGCCTCATGTCGTCGCGGCCGGAGCTCCGTCACACGACGCCACATCGCATGGTGACCGAGCACGACGACCACGACCTGCCACCCGCGATCGGCGAAACCGCGGCCTGAGCCGATCGCCTCGGACGTTACACTTGACGCATGAAGTGGCTACTTGCCAGTGCCCTCCTGGCCGGCGGCGCGCTGGCGGCCGTGCCCGCTGTCGGCGCGTTCCAGAACCTTGGCCTCGCGCATCCCGACAGCTCCCCATGGGTGTACTGGAGCGTCGGTGTGTCCTTCGCCGTCCTCAGCGCCGCCTTCGTCTCAGCCGCAGTGCTGGTGCTGCTCATGTCGAAGCGGCGCGCGTAGGCCGGCACGTCGCGTCTACGCATCGATGCCGCGCGCATGCAGCAGCGCCGCGAACGCGTCCTCATCGAGGATCTCCGTGCCCAACTGCTGCGCCTTCTGCAGCTTTGAGCCCGGCTCCGCGCCCACGACGAGATAGGACGTCTTCTTCGTCACGCTGCTCGTCACCGCGCCGCCGTGGCGCTTGATCAGCGACTCGGCCGCATCGCGCGAGAAGCGGTCCAGCCGCCCCGTGACGACGAACGTCAGCCCGCTTAGCGGCCCCTCACGCGCCGCGCCGCGCTCCTCCCGCAGGTTCACCCCCGCCGCGCGCAGCTTCTCCACCACCGCCCGGTTCTCCTCGAGCGAGAAGAACTCCCGCAGGCTCTCCGCGATCGTCGCCCCGATCCCCGGGATCTCGACGATCTGGTCCATCGACGCGTCCGTCAGCGCGTCGATGCTGCCGAAGTGCGTCGCCAGCGCTTCCGCCACTTCGGCGCCCACGTGGCGAATGCCCAGCGCCACGATTACCCGCGCCAGCGGCCGCCGCTTGCTCGCCTCGATCGAGGCGAGCAGGTGGTCCACGCTCTTCTCGCCCATGCGCTCCAGCTGCAGCAGGTCGCCGCGCCGCTCCTTCAACCGGTAGAGATCCGCGCCGTCCTGCACAAAGCCGCGCTCCATCAGCACCCACGCCAGCGACTCGCCGATCCCATCGATGTCCATCGCGCCGCGCCCGACGAAGTGCTCGAGCAGCCGGAAGCGCTGCGCCGGGCACTGGCGGTTCGGGCAGTAGTACGCCGCTTCCCCTTCCCGCCGCACGACCGGCGTCTTGCACACCGGGCAGACCTTCGGCATGCGAAACCGGCGCTCCTTGCCCGTCCGGCGGCTCAGCACCGGCCCGACAACCTGCGGGATGACGTCGCCCGCCCGCTGCACGATCACGGTGTCGCCCTGCCGGATGTCCTTGCGCCGGATGTCGTCCTCGTTGTGCAGCGTCGCCAGCTTCACGGTGACGCCGGCGATGAGCACAGGCTCCAGGACAGCGAACGGGTTGAGCGTGCCCGTGCGCCCCACGTTCACATCGATCCGCAGCAGCTTCGTCGTTGCCTGCGTGGGCGGGAACTTGTAGGCGATCGCCCAGCGTGGCTCGCGTCCGACCGCCCCCAGCTGCCGCTGCAGCGCCAGGTCGTCGACTTTGATCACGATGCCGTCGATCTCGTAGTCCAGCGCATCGCGGCGCTCCACCCAGCTCTCGCAGAAGGCCACGACCTCGGACAACGCGGTGAAGCGCTGGATGTTCGAGTTGATCGCGAACCCCAGTTGCTTCAGCCACTGCAGCACGTCCGAGTGCGACACCGGCGGCGTGCCGTCCTCTTGCCACCCCAGCTGGTACCAGAACGCGTCGAGCGGCCGGCTGGCCGTTACCTTCGCATCCAGCTGCCGCACCGAGCCCGCGGCCGAGTTGCGCGGACTGGCGAACAGCGGCAGCCCTGCCTCGCCTCGCTCGAAGTTCAGCTTTTCGAAGCCGCTCTTCGTCATGTAGATCTCGCCCCGCACCTCGAAGCGCGGCGGCACGCCCTTCGGCAGCCGCTGCGGGATCGAGCGGATCGTGCGCACGTTCGGCGTGATGTTCTCGCCGCGCGTGCCGTCGCCGCGCGTCGCCGCCGTGCGCAGCGCGCCATGTTCGTAGACCAGCGCGCACGCCAGCCCGTCGATCTTCGGCTCGCAGACCATCGCAAACTCGTCGCGCTCGATGATGTTCGTGGCGCGGCGGTGCCAGGCGCGGATGTCCTCGCCGCTGAAGGCGTTCGCAAGAGAGAGCAACGGTACCCGGTGCTCGACGATGCCGAACGTCTCTACGGGCGCGCCGCCCACGCGCTGCGTCGGCGAGTCGGGCGCAATCAGCTCCGGGTGCGCCGCCTCCAGTGCGCGCAGCTCCTGCATCAGCGCGTCGAACGCCGCGTTGGAGATCTCCGGCTGATCCAGGACGAAGTAGCGATGCTCGTGGTAGGCGATCTGGGCGCGCAGCTCTTCGACGCGGAGCTTCGCCTGCTGGTATGCGCGGGTCTCGGTGGCAGACGTCGTCATCTCAGCGACCAGAGTACCGGGAGCCGCACCACGTGGAAACGCCGTCAGCGGTCGGAGGGTAGCGACTCCAGGCCACGGAGCTGGAACCCACGGGCGCGAAGGCCGTCGATGATGCACGGCAGGGCTTCCACCGTCGAACGGCGCTCGAAGTGCAGGTCGACGATGTCGCCGCCCCGCGCGCCGTCCACGACCGACCGGCAGACCTGTGCGGCGTCGAGCTTCGGACGCCAATCCTGCGGATCGACCGACCAGAGAATCGTGCGATAGCCCAGCGCGGCGGCGGTGTAGCGCACCGTCTCGTCCTCCTCGCCGTACGCCGGCCGGAAGAACGGCACGAAGTCCGCGCCAGGCGCGGCACGCTCCAGGGCCGCCTGTGCCTCGATCAACTCCCGCCGCACCCGCGTCGCGAGGACGCCGGCGCTGGGCGTCGGTCCCGCCGGCACCAGCTGCGTATGGGAGTATGTGTGGTTACAGAGTGAGTAGCCCGCGCCAACCCAGCGCCGCACGAACGCGGGGTCGAAATCGATGAACAAGCCTGCGAGGCAGGCCGTCGCCGGTGCGCGACGGCCCTGGAGGATGCTCAGGATCTCGTCCGGGTAGCCCCAGCCGTCGTCAAAAGTGAGGTAGACAGCGCTCGCCGCGCGGTCGCCGTGCCCCAGCGGCGTGACGAGCAGCGAGGGCGGCCAGTGCGGGCGGCCAGGCGCCGGCGGCAGCGGCGGCGGCAACGGGTAAGGAGTGGCCGTGGCCGTCGGCGTGGACGTGGGCGACGGTGTGGCTGTGACCGATGGCGTCGGCGAGGGCGTGGGAGTGCGGGTCGCCGGGATCGGCGTGAACGTCTGCGACGCGCTCGAGCCTGCGCCGCCGAGCGCCATCGCGAAGAGCGCCACCGCGGCGCACGCGAGGGCCAGCACCGGAAAGAGCGCCTGTCTTGTCACGCCTGCTCCTCGCCTGCCCTGCGGCGGCAGCCTACCCGACCCACCTTCGCCGCGCACGGCGCGCGACCGTCGCGGCGGCGTATACTGCGGCATGGAGCCCCGGATCGTCATCGTTGACTACGGAGCCGGCAACCTGCGCAGCGTCTCGCGCGCCGTCGCCCACGTCGGACGGGAGCCGCACGTCACCTCGGACCCGCGCGAGGTCGCAGCGGCCGATGCGCTGATCCTCCCGGGCGTCGGCGCCGCCGCCGACACGATGCGCAACCTCCGCGAGCACCAGCTCGTGCAGCCCGTCCGCGACTACATCGCCTCCGGCCGCCCGTTCTTCGGCGTCTGCATGGGCCAGCAGGCCCTGCTCTCCATCAGCGAGGAGGGCGGCGAGCACCCCTGCCTCGACGTGATCCCCGGCCGCGCGAAGAAGCTGCCGGCCGACGGGCGCAAGGTGCCCCACATGGGCTGGAACAACGTCCGCCAGCTCCGCCCCCACCCGATCTTCGAAGGCATCCCGGACGAGAGCTACTTCTACTTCGTCCACAGCTACTACCCCGCGCCCGCCGATCGCTCGGTGGTCGTCGGCGAGACCGAGTACGGCGTCACCTTCGCCTCCGTCCTCGCCAGGGACAACATCGTGGCGACGCAGTTCCACCCGGAGAAGTCGGGTGAGATGGGGCTGCGCATGTACCGGAACTTTCTGGCCCTCGCGGGGTAGTTCCCGCCTGGCACCCGACCCGTGTCTGCCCCGGCACGTGACGCTGCCGAGCCCTCCCTCGTAGCCGCGCGCGCCGCGTCCCGCTATGATCGCAGCATGGAGCTGATCCCGGCGATCGATATCCGCGGCGGCCGCTGCGTGCGACTGGTGCAAGGCGACTACGGCCGCGAGACCGTGTTCAGCGACGACCCCCTCGCCGTGGCCCTCTCCTGGGTGCGGCAGGGCGCTCGCTGGCTGCACGTCGTCGACCTGGACGGCGCCAGGGAGGGGCACCCCGTCAACGACGCGCTCGTCCGGCGCATCGTGCAAGAGTCCGGCGCGGACGTGCAGGTCGCCGGAGGCGTCCGCGGTGCCGCCGCCATCGATCGCTGGGTGGAGGCCGGCGCGGCGCGCGTCGTGCTCGGCACCCTCGCGGTCGAATGGCCAGACGCCGTGGCGGTCGCCGTCGCGGCCCACGGCGACCGGATCGCGGTCGCGCTCGACGTGAAAGACGGCCGCGCGGCCGCGAAGGGCTGGCTCGAGACGAGCCAGATGCCCATCGCGGAGCTTCTGGGCCAGGTGGTCGACGCCGGCGTCCGGCACCTGATCTACACCGACATCAGCCGCGACGGCATGATGTCCCACGTCGACTTCGCAGCGCTGGACGCCGTGCGCGACGCCCTCGCCGCCGCGGGCGGGCACGCCGGCCTAGTCTACTCGGGCGGCGTCACCTCGATCACCGACATCATCGCGCTCGCCCAGCACGACCTCGAGGGCGTCATCGTCGGTCGCGCGCTCTACGACGGCAGCATCGACCTCCCGCAGGCACTCCTCGCGCTGGCAACCGGCGACGGGACGTAGCGCCGCGGTCAGCGGCTGGCGAGGAAGAGCAGCGCCGGCAGCAGCAGCGCCACGATCACGACGATCGAGACGGCCAGGAGCAGCCACGGCGGCACCGGCCAGTGCTCACGCGCGGGCTCCCAGCCATATCCGTGCGCCTCGGACAGGTCATAGTCCGGGTCGCCAGGTCCGAAGGGCACATCCTCGCCATCGTCGTCATCGGGTCCGCGAGCTGGAGGCATGACGCGCCGCTACACCAGGACACGCTGGAAGAGCGCCAGCGAGCGCTCCCACGCGTCCTTTGCTGCCACCGGCCGATAGCTTGGCCGCGTGTCGTTGAAGAACGAGTGCGGCGCCCCCTCGTACACTTTGACGGTCGCGGCGTGCCCCTGCCCGCGAAGCGTCTCCTCGAACGCGGCCACCCGCTCCGCAGGGATCCCCGCGTCGTCGGCGCCGAACGCGCAGAACAGCTCTGCCCGGATCTTCGCCAGCTCCTCCGGCGGCGGCTGGAACCCGGCGTAGAACGGGGCCGCCGCCGCAACGTCCGGCGTGGCCGCCGCCAGCGCCAGCGCCATGCTCCCGCCCATGCAGAAGCCGATGCAGCCGACGCGCTTCGGCGCCACAGCGTCCAGCGACTGCAGGTACGCCACCGCGCCGGTCAGATCGGTGAGCGCCTGCGCCCGGTTCAGCGCCATAGCCAGCTTGCGCGCCTCATCCGGCTCCGTGGCGAACTCGCCGTGGTACAGGTCCGGCGCCAGCGCGACGAAGCCTGCGCGCGCGAACCGCTCCGCTACGTCCTTGATGTGACCGTCCAGCCCCCACCACTCCTGGATCACGACGACGCCCGGGTGCGGGCCGGCGTCGTCAGGCCGTGCGAGGTATCCCATGCCGCCCGCGCTCCCGGCGGGATATGCGACCGGCGCGGCGACGATCTCCGTCATGCGGTGACACTCCTTGCTGCAGCGTTGCCTGCTTGCAGGGTAGGCCGTCCGTGCCCTATGCGCACGAGGCGTGGAGACGGATGCGCGCGTGAGGCGAAGCCCGAGCGCTCGCTGCGCTAGCGGCTGAACGCCTGGCGCACGCTCTCCCGCACGTCCCGCAGGCGGAACGGCTTCGGCAACACCGCATTATTCACGCTCTGCAGGAACGTCCTCGTCTCCGGCGCGACCGTATCGCCCGTGATGAAGATCATCCTGCCGGCGAGCGCATTGCCCGCCTCGCGCAGCTCGCGGTGAAGGTCGGCCCCCCCCATGACGGGCATCTTGATGTCCGTGATGATCAGGTCGAACGGCTGCCGCCGCACGAGGTCCAGCGCCTCGCGGCCGTTGCTCGCGACGCGCACGTCGTGGCCGTCCATCTCCAGCACGCCAGTGAGCAGGCGCTGGATGCTCTCCTCGTCATCCACCACGAGGATCCGGCGCCGCTCGATCGCCTCCGCAGGCGGCGGCTCGGCGGCAGGACGCGCCGCCGGCGTGGCTCCGCTTACAATGGGCAGCTCCACGAAGAACGTGGTGCCGCGGCCCGGCTCACTCTCCGCCCAGATGCGGCCGCCGTGCTCCTCGATAATGCCGTAGCTGATCGTCAGGCCGAGTCCCGTGCCTTCGCCAGCCTCCTTCGTCGTGAAGAACGGATCGAAGATCCGGCGCGTCGTCTCCTTGTTCATGCCCGGGCCGGAATCGCGGAACGACGCCATCACACTGCCCGCGTCCGCTGTCGTGCGGATGCGCAGCTTCCCATCGCCCCGCTCTCCGCGCATCGCCTGCTCCGCGTTGATGATGATGTTCAGCATCACCTGCTGGATCTGGTTCGTATCGACCATCGTCTCCGGCAGGTCCGGAGCCAGCTCCAGCTCCGTGTCGATGTTGCGCACGCGAAGATCGTAGTTGCGCAGCTCCAGCACCCGCTCGATCAACGTGTTGAGGTTTGCCGGCTCCTTCTGCGCCCTCCGGCGCCGCGCGAACGTCAGCAGATTGGAGACAATCTTTGATGCCCGCTCCGCCTCCGCGTAGACCGTCTCCACCTGGCGGCGCGCCGTGTCGTCCAGCTCGCGCAGGAGCAGCAGCTGCGCGAACCCCATGATGCCGGTGAGCGGGTTGTTCAGCTCGTGCGCCACGCCGGACACAAGCTGCCCCACGCTGGACATCTTCTCCGACTGCAGCAGCCGCTCCTGCACGAGGCGCGTCTGGCCTCGCTGCGCGTCCAAACGCTCCACCGCCCGCGAGACATCGCTGGCCATCGCGAAGTAGAGCGCGCGCTGCTCCTGGCTCAGCGGCCGCGGCGTCGCCAGGCGCAGCATCCCGGTGACCGCCCCGCCCACGACGAGCGGCGCGTCCTCGTAACTTTCCGGCTCGTCGATCGGCTCGGCGCCCGAACCGGCGAGCGTGATCACCGCCGGCTCGTCCGAGGGCCATGCCGCGTGCGCCGGTCCCGCGAGCGCGACGAACGCCGCCAGCGCCTGTACGGCGACCCCTTCCGTGACCGAGGGCGAGAGGGTGCCGGTGGTGTAGATCGGGACGAGGTGGCGGTTGTCCTCACAGACCACCGCCACCGCCAGATGGAACCCCAGCGTCGGGCGCATCGCCTCCAGCACGAGCGCCAGAAGATCCACGGCCCCGAACGGCCGCCCGGCTTCGGCGCTGGCATGCGGCGACGGCTGCGGGAAGTGCATACGTTGGGCCGAGTATACAGAAGGCGTCCGCCCCCTGCCATCGCCCCACGCCCGTCGATCCTGGGCTCGCCTCTGCCTCGCGCGCTAGCGGAGGCCTCCTTAGGGACGAACGGCGGCCGTTATGCGGGGCTGCCGCATGTCCGACGCGGGGCAGGCCGCATGGGAGGGCGCCCATCAAGACTTGATACTGCCCCCACGCGGGACGTCTGGGCGCATTTGCGCACGCTGCGGGAGGATAGATGCCGGAAGCTTCGCTCTCCGACGAGCCCAGGGACGGCGATGCCGTCGAGCACGCACCCGCGCAGGCGCCCCCGCAAGAAGACGATCCGTTCTCGGACGCCAACCTGACGAAGGTCATCAAGGATTACATGCCGCTGGTGCGGCACGCCGTCAACCGTGTCGCCGTCGGAAGCACCAACGGCGGCATCCTCCAGTACGAGGACATGGTCTCCTACGGCGTACAGGGCCTCATCGAGGCCTTCTACGCCTTCGACCCCAACAAGGGCGCCAAGTTCTCCACCTACGCCCTCCCACGCATCCGCGGCTCCATCCTCGATGCCATCCGGGCGACGCACCCGCTGCCCCGCTCCCTCCAGAAGTTCGGCAGCGACCTGGAGAAGGCCACCGCCGAACTGCACGTCAAGCTCGACCGCGCCCCCACCCGCGATGAGATCGCCCAGCACATGGGGATCCCCACGCAGGACTTCCTCAGCTCGATGCGCACCAGCAACGTGCGCGTCGTCTCGCTCGATAGCCTCGCCGACACGGCGGCCAACGGCAACAGCGAGAAGCTCTGGGAGATGGCCGACGATGACCCAAACATCGACCCCGACGCCGTCGCCGAGGAGACGATGGTGCGGGCGAAGCTGGCCAAAGCGGTCGACCTGTTGCCGGACCGCGAGCGCACCATCGTGCGCCTCTACTACATGAAATCACAGTCGCTCAAGAGCATCGGCCTCGCGCTGGGGATCTCGGAATCGCGGGCGTCACAGCTCCGCCACCGGGCCATCCGGCGCCTGCGCGTCGTGCTGACGCAAGAGCTGGCGGACGCGGCATGACGGCGAAGCGCACGCTCACCAGCAGGACCGTGATCAACGTCGTCGGCGACGGAGCCGAGGCGGATGCCTGGGTACGTGCCCTGCGCGGCGTCGAAGGCGTCGAGACAGAGCGCCTTGCCGCGGGCGAGGACGCACTGCTCTCCGCGCTCTCGCGCCCCGAGGTCCGCGCGATCGCGTTCGCATCCGCGGCCCCGGATCTGTCGGGCGTGTTGCGACGCACGCTCATGGCGCGGCGGCATGTGCTGGTCGGCCCGCCGGTGGCGCTGGCCTCCGGCCAGCTCAGCGCGCTCGCCGCGCTCGCCGTTGCCCGCGGCCGCACCATCGTGTTCGATACCGGCGCGCTCGGCGACGAGCGGTTCGCATTCGTCCGCCGGATGACCGGCGGCACGCAGGGGTTGTGGCGGCCACGCTACGTGCGCTCGCTGCGCACGGGCGTCCACGGCGCCGCCACGCTGGACGAACTGGCGATCAACGACCTCGCGACCGTGCTCTCGCTGGTTGGCGGCACGCCGGCCCAGGTGAGCGCGGTCTCGCCGCGCGTGGACGACGAAGCCGGCGCGGCCGACGTCGTCATGGCCACCGTCTCGCTCGAAGGCGGGCCGATCGTCCGGGTCGATGTCAGCATGATGGAGCCGTGGCTGCGCCAGGAAGTCGTCGTCGCCTGCGACGGCCGCACCGTCGTGCTGGACGCGCTCGATGCGCGCGCGCCGCTCCAGATCCATGCCGCGACGCGCCACCGCGTTCCGCAGGGCGGGGGCCAGTGGGCGGAGACCGTCAGCGAGCACCCCGCAGGCGACGACACCAGCCGCCGGGCGCGCGCCGCCTCCGCCTTCGCTGAAGCGGTCCGGACGGACGGAGTGTCCCTCACCAACGCCGGCGACCTTGCCATCGCCGCTCACATCTGGGAGCGTGCTCGGGAATCGCTGGCGCGGGGCGGCGAGCGCGTTGCCATCGCCGGTCCGGGTGGCTCCGTCCGGCCGGCGCTGCGCGTGATCCACGGCGGCGGCCAGCACATCGATGCCGAGGCGCCGGCGCTCACGCTGCTCCGGCCGTCGCGGCCGGCGTAAGCGAGCAGGAGTTTTCGGACACGCAAGAAGACCGCCCCGGGGCGGTCTTCCTATCTGGACTCAGGATGGCCGGCAGTCAGGCGGAAGCAGCCGACGGGCCGGTGCCGCTCCGGTCCTTCTTCTCGAACGGCTGGTTCTCCTCGCCCTCGTGCCACAGCTCCTGCCGGAGCACGGTGACCTCGCCTGGAGCGCTGATGCCGATCTTCACGCGGTCACGTTCCACGCCCAGCACGCGGACGAGAATGTTCCCCGAGATCACGATCCCCTGGTCGACCTTGCGGGTGAGAATGAGCATCGCCTGCGTCTCCTTCGCATCAGCGTGGACCGGCGTCCGGCCGGACGAAGCGCGTCTCCGCGCCAGAGTGATTCGCCACTCATGTATCGGCAGGCGCCGGAGGAGGCTGCTGGCGGCAAGAGGCGGGAGCACCCATTCGGGGGGGCGGCACCCAGCGCCGGCTGGGTGGAAGCGGGCGGCGGCGCGCGGACAGACCGGATCGTCGGGAAGTCAGGACTTGGTGGGCCCGGCAGGGGTCGAACCTGCGCGCCTCCGGTTATGAGCCGGGTGCTCTACCGCTGAGCTACGGGCCCCGCCGGAGAGTCTAGCAGGCGCCGCCTCGCCACCCGGACGGCGCGTCTGTTTCCGGCCGCGCGTTGACACCCCGGCGGCGCGGGCCGAGAATGGGCGCGGTCGCACCGGGAGGACGCCATGCCCACCGCCACAGACATCCTGGACCGCAGCGCGCGTATCGAGCGAGCCCGTGCCGCGCGGCGCGAGGAGATCCTC
>DASQHL010000147.1:0-32232 GCA_035632115.1 Dehalococcoidia bacterium
TCGGCCCCAACAGCGACGATCCGCAGATGGTGCTGTGCTACCCCGTGACGGAGAAGCAGCGCCCATTCGTTGAGCGGCTAATCGGCGAGCCGTTGAATCTTCAAAGGTACGACTATTTCGTGGAGGCGTACGCTGAGGCAGCACGCGCATCGCGCTCCCGGTCGGCCGCGGTGGCTTCACGGCGCGCCTCCGGAGATGACCATTCGACATCAGCGGTCGCGACCCAGCGCCGCGCCACCACCCCGCGCCCACAGCGCTGATCGCCCGTACCTCCAACTTTCAACCTCTGACATCTAACCCGCCGCTGGCGGCCCGCCGAGGTTACCCGGCGCGTCTAGCTGCTCGTAGAGCTGGAAGAGCACCCCACCCGACGACTTCGGGTGCACGAACATCTCCTTCCAGTCCCACGAAACCCTCGGCCCCCCGAACGGCTCGATGCCGTGCGCCCGCATCGCCCCCGCCGCGGCGTCCGCGTCATCGACCTCAAGCGTCACGTGGTGCAGCCCCGGCCCGCGCTCGCGCAGGAACTTCGCGATGAAGCTGTCCTCGCCGATCGGCTCCAGGATCTCCCACTGCATCTGCCGCTGCCCGTCCGCGCCCGGCACGTCGAGCACCACGCCCGCGAACCCCGCCTCCTCGTTGCGGAAGCGGCCCGCCTCCTTCCAGCCGAACAGTCCGGTGAAGAACGGCAGCTGGTCGTCGATCTTCCAGACGGCCATGCTCACGTGGTCGACGCGCTTCAACCCGATGGACACTGGTACCCCCGATCTGGTGGCCTGGTCGCCCGTCGCCGTGGACTGGACGCTGGCCGCTGATGGCGCCGCATTGAAGCAGGTTTTCCCCCGTGAAGCTACGGGAAACCGGCCACCCCGCCTCGCGATACAGATACAAGCGGGGGGCGGACATCACGTCCGCCCCCCGTCAATCGTCGCCACGCCGCGGTCGTCGGCGCCTCTACACCCGCACAGGCTCGGGCTCCGGCCGTGGTGCCGCCACCGCTTTCGCGAACCGGAACTCCCCGTCCGCGAAGTCCACCTGCACCACGTCGCCCTCCGCGAACGTGCCGGCCAGCACCTCGCGCGCCAGCGGGTTCTCGATGCGTCGTTGGATCGTCCGGCGCAGCGGCCGCGCGCCGTACACCCGGTCGAAACCCTCCTTCACCAGCTCTGCCTTGGCGGCGGCGCTCACGTGGAACGCCACGTCGCGGTCCGCCAGCCGCTTCCGCACATCGCCGAGCATCAGGTCGACGATCTGCTCCAGCTCGCGCTCCGTAAGCGGCTCGAAGATGATGATCTCGTCGATGCGGTTGAGGAACTCCGGCCGGAACGCCTCCCGAAGCGACTTCTCCACCTGCTCCTGCCGCAGCTCCCGCTGGCCGTCGTCCGCCGCCCGGCTCGTGACAAACCCGAACCGGCCCTTCGTCTCGGAGCTCGTGCCGAGGTTCGAGGTCATGATGATCACCGTGTTCCGGAAGTCCACCGTGCGGCCCTGCCCGTCCGTCAGCCGCCCGTCGTCCAGGATCTGCAACAGCAGGTTGAACAGGTCCGGGTGCGCCTTCTCGATCTCGTCGAACAGGATCACGCGGTACGGCCGCCGCCGGACCGCCTCCGTCAGCGCGCCGCCCTCGTCGTATCCCACGTACCCCGGCGGCGCCCCGACAATCCGCGACACCGTGTGCCGCTCCTGGTACTCCGACATGTCGAGCCGGATCATCGACTCCTCGTCGTCGAAGAGGTAGCCCGCCAGCGCCCGCGCCAGCTCCGTCTTCCCCACGCCCGTCGGCCCCAGGAAGATGAAGCTGCCGATCGGCCGCTTCGGGTCCTTCAGCCCGGATCGCGCGCGCCGCAGCGCCTCCGACACCGCCTCCACCGCCTTGTCCTGCCCGATGACGCGCTGGTGCAGCGCCTCCTCCATGTGCAGCAGCTTCTCCGCTTCGCCCTCCAGCATCCTGCTCACCGGGATCCCTGTGATCGATGCGATCAACTCGGCGATGTCGTGCTCCGTCACCGTCATGTCCGCCGTGTGCGTCTGCTCCCACTCCGCTCTCCGCTGCTCGTACTCCTTCTGGACCTGCAGCACCTCCTGCCGGATGCGCGCCGCCGCCTCGTAGTCCTGCCGCCCCGAGGCTGCCTCCGTCTCCATCCCCAGCTCGTCCAGCCGCTTCTTCAGGTCCCGCAGGTCTGGCGACATCGATTGCTCCTCGATGACGTGCTTGCTCGCCGCCTCGTCGATCAGGTCGATCGCCTTGTCCGGCAGGAAGCGCTCCGTCAGGTACCGGTCGCTCAGCCGCGCCGCCGCCACCAGCGCCTCGTCCGTGATCCGCACCTTGTGGTGCGCCTCGTACTTCGGCCGCAGCCCCCGCAGGATTTCGATCGTCTCGTCCGGCGTCGGCTCATCCAGGAACACCGGCGAGAAGCGCCGCTCCAGCGCCGGGTCCTTCTCGATGTACTTGCGGTACTCGTCCAGCGTCGTCGCGCCGATCACCCGCAGCTCGCCGCGCGCCAGCGCCGGCTTCATCATCGTGCTCGCGTCGATCGCCCCCTCCGCCGCGCCCGCCCCCACCACCTGGTGCATCTCGTCGATGAAGATGATCACCTCGCCCTCGGCGCTGCGGATCTCGTCCATCACCGCCTTCAGCCGCTCCTCGAACTCGCCCCGGAACTTCGAACCCGCCACCATCGCGCCCATGTCCAGCGCCAGCAGCCGCTTCTCGAGGATGTTCTCCGGCACGTCCGCCGCCACGATCCGCTGCGCCAGCCCCTCGACCACCGCCGTCTTGCCGACGCCCGCCTCGCCGATGATCACCGGGTTGTTCTTCGTCCGCCGGTTCAGGATCTGCATCACACGCTTGATCTCCTGGTCCCGGCCGATCACCGGGTCCAGCTTGCCGTCACGCGCGTACTGCGTCAGGTCGTGGCTGTACTTCTCCAGCGCACCGTACTTGCTCTCCGCCGTCGGCGAATCGACGCGCGCGCTGCCCCGCACGTCCTGCAGCGCCCGGTAGATGCGCTCCTTGTCGATGCCGAACTCCCGCAGGATGCGCGCCGACTCCCCGTCCCGCTCGTCCGCGATCGCGATCAGGATGTGCTCCACCCCGACGTACTCATCCTTCAGCCGCTCGGCCTCCGCGTTCGCCGTCTCCAGCATCTTGACGATGCGCGGCGTCGTGTACACCTGCACCACGTCGTACGCCAGCTTCGGCGCCCGAGCCAGCGTGTCCGCCACCCGCTCCGTCAGCGCCCGCACGTCGATGCCCATGCCGTCGAGGATCTTCCCCGCCAGTCCGTCGCGGTGCTGGAGCAGGGCCAGCAGCACATGCTCCACGTCCCACTGCGAGTGCCGCTGCGTCCGCACCATCTCCTGCGATGCCGCCAGCACCTCCTGCGCCTGCTGCGTGAACCTGTCTTGTCTCATCATGATGTGCTACTCCCGGGCATCGCCGCGCAGAAAGGTCGTCGAATGCCAATGCGCATCGCCGTGTCCTCGCGTCTCGCTTCCCGCCTCCCACGTCCTGCTCACTCCCGCGGCCCCGCCAGCCGCCGCCCCGTGAATCGCCGCAGCTCATCGCGCATCTGCTCCATCTCCTGCTCCATCGCCCGCATCCGCTCTGTCATCCGGAGGATCACCTCCACCCCCGCCAGGTTCACCCCCAGGTCGCTGATCAACCGCTGCACCTGCCGCAGCCGCGCCACGTCCGCCTGCGAGTACAGCCGGATGTTCCCCCGCGACCGCTTCGGCTCCACCAGCCCGACGCGCTCGTACTGCCGCAGCGTCTGCGCGTGCATCCCCACGATCCGCGCCGCCACCGAGATCACGTAGATCGGCTCCTCTTCGTCGTGTGCCGGCTCGTGGTCCTGTCGCGCTGTCATGCGCTCACACCCCCGCCGCCCGCAGCTCCTCGAAGATCGCCCGCTGCGCATCATCGAGCTGCTCTGGCAGCCGCACGCGGACGCGCGCGTGCAGGTCGCCCTTCCCTGCCTTGTGCAGTCGCGGCATGCCAAGCCCGGCCAGCTTGAACAGCCGCCCGTTCTGCGTCATCGGCGGCAGCTTCAACATCACCCGCGCGGTCAGCGTCGGTACCTCCACCTCGCCGCCCAGCACCGCCACCGTCAGCGGCACATCAACGTCCTCGAACAGGTCGTCGCCCCTGCGCTCGAAGCGCGGGTGCGCCTGCACGCTGATCACCAGCAGCAGGTCGCCGCGCTCGCCCCCGCCGATGCCCGACTCCCCCTCCTTCGATACGCGCACCTTCGAACCCGTGGTCACCCCCGCCGGGATCTTCACCTCGATCCGCCGCGGCCGCTGCACCTGGCCGTAGCCCTGGCAGGCGTGGCACGTCGCGCCGGCGATCTGCCCCGATCCGCCGCAGGTCGCGCACGCCTCCGGCGTCAGCAGCTCCAGCGTGCGCGTCGTGCCGTGGTACGCCTCTTCAAGCGAGACCTGGACCGGCTGCTGCACATCGGAGCCCCGCCGGACCATCGTCCGCGCTCCCGCCCCCCGCCCCCCGAAGAAGCTCGTGAAGACGCTCCCCAGGTCGCCCAGGTCGTGCACGTCGAACGACTGGAAGCCGCCACCGCCGTTGCCCGTCGCCGACCGCGCCCCCCGCTGCCGCTCCATCTCTTCGATCTGGTCGGCGTACTCCCAGCGTTCGCCGTACTTGTCGTACTTGCCGCGCTTCTCCGGGTCGGAGAGCACCTCGTAGGCGTTGTTGATCTCCTTGAACCGCGCTTCCGCCGCCTTGTCCCCCGGGTTCACGTCCGGATGCAGCTTCCGCGCCAGCTTGCGGTACGCCGAGCGGACCTCCTTCTCGGAGGCGCCCCGTTTCACTCCCAGCAGGCCGTAAAAGTCTTGTGCCATCGCCCCCAAGTGTACACGTCCACCTGGATACTTGGCAAATCTCTTGATAGTGAGACGCTCAAATCTCTTGACACTAGTGCTGCGCCGGTGATACGCTGGCATCGGCCGATGGAGGTTCATCCCCGTCCTGGAGAGCAGAGCGAGTTGCAAGCAGAAAGGAGACATAAGATGGCAGACATTACCCGTTGGGATCCCTTCAGCGAGATGGCGACGCTCCGCCAGACCATGGATCGCATCTTCGATGATGCGCGGCCGTGGCGCGCCTTCAGCCTCAACGGCGGCGATGCCTTCTTCCCCGTCGACCTCTATGAGACGAACGACGAGGTCGTCGTGAAGGCGTCCCTCCCCGGCGTCCGCCCGGAAGACATCGAGATCTCAGTCACCGGCCAGGTCATCACCATCAAGGGCGAGACGAAGGAAGAGCACGAAGACAAGTCGCAGAACTACTACCGCCACGAGCGCCGCTCGGGCACCTTCATGCGCCAGCTCCAGCTCCCCAGCGAGGTCGACAGCGGCAAGGCCGCCGCCTCCTTCGAGCACGGCGTGCTCCGCCTGGCCCTGCCCAAGGCCGAGGCCGTGAAGCCGAAGACCATCAAGGTGCAGGCCACGCCTGCCATCGAAGCTAAGTCGTCGTGACGGCAACGCGCCGCTAGACCGGCTGAAGCGCGAGAGCCCCGGAGGCCGCCTCCGGGGCTCAATCGTGTGTGTCGCGCGCTGCCCGCTGCCTACTCGGCCGGCGCCTCGATCGTCGCCGCGGCGCCAGCCGCCGCCACCGCGTCCGCCGCCGGCGATCCGCCCACCGGGCGGCCGATCACCGTCAGCTCCAGCAGCTCCGCCACGTCGAACGTCTTCATCCGCTTGTCCTCGTTCGGCTGCACCGTCGGGATGCCGTCTTCGAACATCTGGATGCAGAACGGGCACGCCGTCGCCACGATCTGCGCGCCCGTCGCCTGCGCCTCCTCGGTCCGCGCCACGTTGATCCGCTTCCCCTTCGATTCTTCCACCCACATGTGTGCGCCGCCCGCGCCGCAGCAGAAGCTCCACTCGCGGCTCCGGGGCATCTCCACCCGCGCGCCCCCCGGGATCGCGTCGACGATGTCGCGCGGGCTGTCGTAATTCCCGTTGTGCCTCCCCAGGTAGCACGAGTCGTGGTACGTGATCGCCGCCGGCAGCTGGTGCTTCGGCCTCAGCGCTCCGTCCTGCAGCAGCTTCGAGAGGAACGTCGTGTGGTGCACCACTTCGAACTGCCCCTCGAACTGCGGGTACTCGTTCACCATCGTGTTGAAGCAGTGCGGGCAGTTCGTGATCACGCGCTTCACGCCCTTCGCGTGGAACACCTCGATCAGTGACTTCGCCTGCTCCTGGTACAGGTACTCGTTCCCCAGCCGGCGCGCCGGGTCGCCCGTGCACTGCTCCTCGTCGCCCAGGCAGCCGTAGCTGACGCCCGCCTCCGTCAGCAGCCTCGCGACCGCGCGCGTGATCGGGATGTTCCGGTCGACGAGCGCGCCCGAGCACCCCACCCAGTAGAGGTACTTCTGCGTGCCGTCGAACGTGGGGATGTCCAGCCCCTCCATCCACGACGTGCGCGTGAACGGCGTGCCGCGCCACGGGTGCCCCCGCTGCTCGATCTGCATCAGCGTCGCCGCTGCCGTCTCCGGCATGTTCGCTTCGTTCATCGTCAGGAACCGCCGCATGTCCTGCAGCGCCGGCACGTGCTCGATGAACACCGGGCACTGGTACTGGCAGGCCCCGCACGTCACGCAGTCCCACACCGGGTTGAACCCCACCGCGTCGATGAGCGTCAGGTCCTGCGCCTCGGCGTGCCCGCCGCCGTCGCCGTTGCCGTTGGCCCCCGGCGCCCGCAGCGCGTCCCACACGAACAGCGGCGACGCCACCTTGTGGACCTCGTGCTCGAGCGCCCGCCGCATGTCGTGCATGATCTTCTTCGGCGAGAGCTCTTTCCCCGTGAGGTACGCCGGGCAGTTGATCTCGCAGCGCCCGCACTCCGTGCACGTGTACGGGTCCAGCATCTGCTTCCACGTCAGGTCTTCGATGCGCCCCGCGCCGAACCGCTCCGTGTTCTCGAAGTCCCGGATCGGCTGCAGTTGCCCCGTCGGCGCCACCCGCCGGAACGCGATGTTGAACGTCACCGACAGAACGTGCGAGTGCTTGCTGTACGGCAGGTAGTTCAGGAACGCCAGGAAGTCGAACAGGTGCGCGTACCAGAAGAAGTCGAGCATCCCCTGCTGCGTCCCGCGCGACATCCCGATGCCGTCCCACAGCTTCGCGAACCCGTACGCCAGGAACGACCACCGCTCGCCGCCCTGCGGGTCCGTCGCGATCTCGAAGCTGTTCGTGAAGACGTCCGTCACCATCAGGAACGCGATGAAGAACAGGATCAGCCAGGCGTCCATGTTGAACGTCATCCGCGATGGCTTCCAGAAGCGCCGCTGCCACGCCGCCATCGCGCAGCCGATGAGCACCAGGATGTTGAATCCGTCCATCGGCGCACGGATCAGCACGTCGTAGAACGCGCCGCCCAGGTGCTCGAACGAGATGCTGGTGCTGAAGCCCTTCAGCAGGAAGTTGAGCGTGCGCACCTGCAGGACAAGGAAGCCCCACCAGATCAACGAGTGCAGCAGGCCGCTGTACCAGTACTGCTTCCGCGCCACCCGCGCGTTCCCCAGCAGGTACGGCACCAGCGATGTGATGCGCTCGAACAGGTGGTCGAACCGGTTGTCCCCCTTGCCGCGCGCCAGCACCGCCACGCGCACCGAGACCGAGTACGCGAAGAACGCCAGCGCGCCGATCAGCGCCGCGAAATAGATGTAATTACCCGGTGCCTCGTGGCTGGGGAGCACGCACGCCTCCTGTTGACCGCGGCCCCGTCCGCGGATTCCGCCCGATCATAGCCGCGCATATGTGCTGGTGCAATTTTCGGGCAGGACAGGCTATTCCGCTGTGACCGCGGACGTCGAGGGCCGGACCCCGTCGCCCCTGCACTCCATCGCCGTCCCCCGCACCGTGAGACGCGCCGCCCGCCGCTACCCCGCCAGCCGCGCCCGCACCGCGCCCGCCGCGTCCGCCAGCGCCACCACGCGCGCGTCCTTCTCCGTCCGCCGCTTCACCTCCGCGCCGCCGTTCTCGATGCTGCGCGGGCTCACGGTCACGCGCACCGGCATGCCCAGCAGGTCGGCGTCGTTGAACTTCACGCCCGCCGAGCCCTCTTCCCGGTCGTCGAAGAGCACCTCCAGGCCAGCGTCGATGAGCTGCTGGTACACCTGCTCCGCGCTCTCCCGCACCCCCGGCTTGTCGAAGCCCAGCCCGACGAGATGGACGTCGTACGGCGCCAGCTCCGGCGGCCAGATGATCCCCCGCTCGTCGTGGTTCGCCTCGATCGCGCTGGCGAACACCCGCCCCACGCCGATGCCGTAGCACCCCATCACCGCCGGCTTCACCGCGCCCTGCTCGTCGGAGTACGTCGCGCCCAGCTTCTCCGTGTACACCGTCCCCAGCTTGAACACGTGGCCCAGTTCGACGCCGCGTCGCGTCTCCAACGCCGAGCCGCAGCGCGGACACGCGTTGCCCGCCCGCGCCAGCGAGATGTCCGTGACGATGTCGGCGGTCCAGTCGCGCCCGTGGTTGACGTTCCGGTAGTGCACGTCCGGCTTGTTCGCCCCTGCGACCAGGTTGTGCGATGTGAGCACTGTGTCGTCTGCGACGATGGTGATCCCCCGCAGCCCCACCGGCGACGCCGACCCCGCGACCAGTCCGTGCCGCCGCACCCCCTCGTCGTCCAGCAGCGCCAGCTCTACCGCCTTCAGCGCGTTCCGCAGCTTCGCCTCGTTGACCTCCAGGTCCCCCCGGATCGCCACGAACACCGGCGCGCCGTCCGCCTCGTAAAACACCGCCTTCAGCGTCCTGTCGTGCGGCACGCCCAGGAACGCCACCAGTTCGTCGATCGTCTTCTGTCCGGGCGTCGCCACCTCTTCCAGCGGCAGGGGATCCTCGGCCGGCAGGTCATGCTTCTTGTGATCCGCCTTCTCCTCGTTCGCCGCGTAGCCGCACTGGTCGCAGAGCAGTACCGTGTCCTCTCCCACCTCCGTGAGAAAGATGAACTCCTCGCTCTCCTTGCCGCCGATCGCGCCAGAATCGGCCAGCACCGCGATCGCCGGCACGCCACAGCGCTCGAAGATCCGCGTGTACGCCGCCCGCGCCGCCTGGTAGCTCGTGTCCAGCGTGTCCCAGTCCGTATCGAAGCTGTACGCGTCCTTCATCGTGAACTCTCGCACGCGCAACAGCCCCCCGCGCGGCCGCGCCTCGTCCCGTGCCTTCGTCTGGATCTGATAGACCATCAGCGGCATGTCCCGATAGCTCTGCACCTGCTTCTTGAACAGCTCGACCGTCACCTCTTCGTGCGTCGGCCCCAGCACGAACTCCCGGTCGCGCCGGTCGCGCAGGTGGAACAGCACGTCGCCCATCGTGCGCATCCGCCCGGACGCCTCCCACAGCTCCGCCGGCTGCACCACCGGCATCACCACCTCCTGCCCGCCCGCCCGGTCCATCTCTTCCCGGATGATCTGCTCCACTTTGCGCATCACCTTCAGCCCGGTCGGCAGGTAGCTGTAGAGCCCCGCCGCCAGCTGCTGCACAAGCGCCGCCCGCAGCATCAGCTGGTGGTTCGCAGACTCCGCCTCAGAAGGCGCGTTCCGCAGCGTCTTCCCGAACACCCGTGACATGCGCATAGTGCGATCTCCCGGTCGTGGCTTGATGGCGCGCCCCGGCGGCTCGCCGCCTCGCCGCTCCGCTCCGCCAGTTGCGCAGATGGTAGCGGACGCGGGAATGTGGCGGGAATCTGGGTCCCTCGTCCCGCGCCGCCAACTCCCCGCCTGCCCGCTCCAGATCCCTCGTAAACGCCGCGCTCCATCCCTCAGCCTCGCATCCGCCACGGCCGAACATTCCAGAGGAGTGCGGGCGATCATGAGCATCATGCGATGGTTGGGCGGAGCCCTGTTGGCCCCGGCGCGCGACATCCGCTTGCGGGTTATCGCTCCCTATGCCGCGTTGACCGTGCTGCTCGCCGCCGCTGGTTCCTACCTCGTCACTGATATCGTTACCGGTTCGCTCCAGGATCGCTTCAACAACCAGCTCGTCGAAGCGGGCCGCGTTGCGTCCGACGCCATCGTCCGCGTCGAGCAGAAACACCTCGAGACCGTGCGCGGCGTGGCGTTTACGCAGGGCGTCGGCCAGCGCCTCCAGGCCGGTGATGCCACCGGGCTCGAGGCAATCGTGCGCCCGCTCGCTGCGAATCAACGCGCGGAGCTGGTCCAGGTGCTCGACGCGTCTGGCCGTCGCGTCTACGGCACGCAGCTCGTACCTGGCAGCGACCTCCGTTACGCGCCGATCAGCGACGGCGACCTCCCCGCATCCTGGCCCATTGTGCGCGACGTCCTCGCCAGCAAGACCGATCCGCGCGGTGACAAGTTCGCGTCGCTCGTCAATACGTCGGCTGGCTGGGCACTCTACACCGCCGGACCGATCTACAACGGCGACCGTCTCGCCGGTGTCGTGCTGGTCGGCAGCCCCATCGCGTCCGTGCTCGTGGACGCGAAGACCCAGGCACTCGCCGACGTGACCCTGTACGACTTCCACGGCGCTCCTCTCGCCTCCACCTTCGCGATCCAGGGCACGCCGGACCAGGCGCAGGTCCGCCCCGCCGAAGGCATGCTCGGCCCGGCCGGCGTCTCGACGCCGGTGCGCCTTCGGACGGAGCTCTTCGGGCGTCGATACGATCTGCTCTTCGGCAACCTGCAGGTCCGCGGTCAGACTGTGGGCGTGTACTCCGTCGGCCTGCCGTCGTCCTTCATCTTCAGCGCGAGCCTTGTCACGCGCGGCCAGATCGGCGCCCTCTTCATCGTTGCCACGCTCGCCGTGCTGCTCCTCGGATGGCTCATCGGACGGTCGATCACGAGGCCTCTCCTCAAGCTGGCGGACACCGCGCGTGCCGTAGCGCGGGGCGACCTCGGCGCGCGGTCCTCCGTCTTCGGCCATGACCAGATCGCGGAGTTCGCCGGCGCGTTCGATGCGATGACCGCTCGCCTTCAGCGCCAGCATCTGGCCACCATCCGCGCGCTGACCTCCGCCATCGACGCGCGCGATCCCTACACGATGGGTCACTCGCTCCGCGTAGGACAGCTCGCCGTCGAGATTGGCCGGGAGCTGGGGCTGGACGAGGCGCTTGTACAGCACCTCGAAATCGGCGGCTACCTGCACGATATCGGCAAGATCGGCGTCCGCGACGACATCTTGCTGAAACCCGGGGCACTGACGCCCGCGGAGCGCGAGGCCATCGAGCTGCACCCCGCCATCGGCCGCGGCATTCTTGCGCCGGTGGATCTCCCGCCGGAGGTCGTCGAGTTTGTCGCCGGCCACCACGAGAAACTCGATGGCGGCGGCTATCCTGGCCACCTCCACGCCGAACGCCTCGGAATCATCCCTCGTATCGCTTCGGTCGCGGACATCTACGACGCGCTCACGACCGACAGGCCGTATCGGCGTGCGCTCAGCGTCGCGCAGGCCATCGCGATCCTCAGGGACGAAACGGCCCGGGGACAACTCGACCCCCGCGTCGCTGCCGCGCTCGAACGGGTGATCCCACGCTGGGAGTCGCGCCGCCGCGACGAGCCCGCGCTGGCAGCTCCCGCCGCTCGCTACATCCCCTCCGAAGCGGAGCGGGAGGCGGCGTGATGCCACGGCGGCTGGCCCCGTTGTGCGCCGCGCTCAGCGTCGCCGCGGCCGCCGCTTTCCTTGTGTACGCCGCCGCCGGCCTCGCGCTCGACCTCACCCGCACGTCGCCCGTCCCGGCAGATCTCGCGTCGAATCTCCGCGCCGATTATTCGCCCGATCCACGGGCCGTATCTCTACCGCCGCTCTCGCCCGCGATCGTCGCCGCCGCGCGAGGCGATGCCGGAGCGGTGGCCGTCCGCCCCGTCCTGGCAGTTTCGCCATCGCCCTCGCCCGCACCAACGCCACCGGAGCAACCCACGCCCTCGCCCACGGCCGTCGCGTCGCCCACAATCGCGGCGTCGCCCACGCCCCCCGTTGACGACACCGTCACGCCCGTTCTGCCCGGTGCTTCGAACACGCCTGGAGCCAATGCGAACGGAACCCCGCAGAGGCCGCCGACAGCTACAGCGGTTGTCGCCAACCCTTCCCCCGGCGGCGGCGGGAGGAATGTGACGCCGGCGGCACCGACGCCGCCACCGCTGCCCTCACCGTCCGGCGGCGGCCACGGCAAGCCCTGATCACCGGCCCGTCGTGCGGTCTCGGCTCCCGCGTCCCGCTTCCCGCTTGTCTCGGCCTACCCCCACCCCATCTCGCGCTCGATCGCCGCGACGTCCGCCGCCACGCGGTGGAGCGGCGGCTCCGTCTTCAGCGCCGTCTCCGGGTCCTTCAGGCCGTTGCCCGTGATCACACAGACAACCGTCTTCCCCTCGAACACGCGCCCCGCCGCCGCCTGCTTCAGCACGCCCGCCACGCACGCCGCCGACGCCGGCTCGCAGAAGATCCCCTCCTCGCGCGCCAGCCGCCCGTACGCCGCCAGGATCTCGTCATCGGTCACCGCTTCGATGCTGCCCCCGGACTCGTCCCTCGCCGCGATCGCCGTCTTCCACGACGCGGGGTTGCCGATCCGGATCGCCGTCGCCACCGTCTGCGGCTGTGCCACCGGCGCGCCCGAGACGAGCGGCGCCGCACCTGCCGCCTGGAAGCCGGCCATTCGCGGCCGCCGGCTCGTCCGCTCCATGTGGTGGTACTCCACGAACCCCTTCCAGTACGCCGTGATGTTCCCCGCATTCCCGACCGGCAGCGCCAGCACGTCCGGCGCGTCGCCCAGCGCGTCCGCGATCTCGAACGCCGCCGTCTTCTGCCCCTCGATGCGATACGGGTTCACGGAGTTGACGAGCGCGATCGGATGCTTCGCAGTGATCTCGCGCGCCATCCGCAGCGCGTCGTCGAAGTTGCCGTCCACGGCGATGATCTCCGCGCCGTGCACCGCCCCCTGCGCCAGCTTGCCCCGCGCGATCTTCCCTTCCGGCACGATTACGTACACCTTCAGCCCGTAGCGCCCCGCGTACGCCGCCGCCGATGCGCTCGTGTTGCCGGTGGACGCGCACAGGATCGCCTGCGCGCCCTCCTCGATCGCCTTCGCGACCGCCACCACCATGCCGCGGTCCTTGAACGACCCGGTGGGATTGCAGCTCTCGAGCTTGAAGTAGAGCGCAGCGCAACCCAGTTCGCGCTCGATCGTCGTCGATCGCACGAGCGGCGTATCGCCCTCACCCAACGAGATCAGCGGCGTCCGGTCCGTCAGCGGCAGGTGGCTCCCGAAGCGGCGCAGCACGCCTCGGTCCGGCAGGTCGCCGTACAGCCGCCGCGCCACATCCGCCGTCATTCGTCTTCGCTCTTCAGCTGGCTGGACTGCACCCGCAGCTCCTTCGCCTGGCGCTCCAACTCCTCGATCTCCCGGCGCTTCATCCGCTCGATCGTCTGCGTCAGTTTCAATAGGTGCTCGTTCATCGTCCGCCGGTACTCCAGCGTCGACGTGTGCACGTGGTCGATGCGCGCGTCGTGGGCGCGCAGTCGCGTGTCCAGCTGCGCCGCCAGCTCCTCCTGCCGCTCCAGCCGCACCCGCGCGTCCTCCAACGACTCCTCCGCGCGCGACGTGCGGTCTTCGAGCCGCTGGCGCTCGGCCCGCAGCAACTCCACCCGTTCCGCCAGCAGCGGGATCTGCCGGAACTCCTCCAGCTGCGTCTGCAGCTCCGTCTCCAGCCGCGCCGCCACTTCGTGCGCCACGCGCGCTCGCTCCGCCAGCACGTCGTCCTCGCGCCGCAAAGCCCGGATCGCCGATTCCACCTCCGCCTGTGCCTGCTCCACGCGCGTCAGCGCATCCAGGTTGCGACCCCCGCGGCTCTCGACCGCTTCCAGGCGCTGGTTGAAGCTCTGGAACTGCAAGTGAGACCGCGACACCTCCTCCTGGAAGCGCCGGTTCGACTCGTCGACCGTCGTCTGTCGCTCAGAGAGCCCCTCGGCGCGCCGCTCCAGTTCTTGCACCCGGCGATACGTGTCGTTCCGCTCGGACTGCTCGCGCTGCCGCTCCTCGTGCGTCGAGCGCTCGATCAGCTCGAACTTCGTGTCGATCAGCACCTCGGCGTCCTGGATGCGCTCCAGCAGCCCCGCCACCTGCCGCAGCTGCTCCTGCATCGTTGGGATGCCGACCGTCCGCGCGGTCATGTCCCGCAGGCGCGCGTCGGCGTCCCGCAGCTTCTCGTTCACGTCCAGCAGCGCTGCTTGGAGCTGGTCGTTCTGCTGCTGTAGCCGTCCCGCGATCGTCCGGAGCTGCACCGCCTGGTCCTGCACCCACGTCAGTGCGTCGTGACTCGTGCGCGCTTCGCTCTGTGGGTCCTGCATCGTCATGGCTTCACCCGCAACATCTGCTCCACTCCATGCACGCCGTCCAGGCGCCGTATCTCGTCAAGCGCCGTCTGCACCGCCGCTTCGCTCGCGTCGTGCGTCATGATCACGATCTCCGCCGTCCCCTCGACACCCACCTCTTTTTGGATCACCGACGCGATGCTGATCGCCCGGTCGCTCAGCGCCGTCGCAATCCGCGCTAGCACCCCTGGTTGGTCGGCCACGCCGATGCGCAGGTAGTAACGCCCGTGCGCCTCGCTCACCGGCTGCACCCGCAGACCCGACTCGCGCCGCACCGAATGCGGCCAGTACACGTTGCTGCTGATGCTCACCGCCGCGTCCAGCGCGTCCGCCACTACCGCCGATGTTGTCGGCAGCGAACCTGCGCCCGGCCCCTCGAACAACACCCGGTCCATCAGGTCGCCCTCGATCTCCACCGCATTCAGCACGCCGTCGACGTTGGCCAGCAGCTCGCTCCGCGGCACCAGCGCCGGATGCACCCGCGCCTGTACGCCGTTGCCGGTCCGGCGCCCGATCGCCAGCAGCTTGATCGCGTATCCCAGTTCGGCCGCGTACGCGAAGTCGCGCGGCGTCAGCGACGTGATCCCCTCGCGGTACACGTCGTTCGGCCGCACGTCAACGTGGAACGCTAGCGTCGCCAGGATCGCCAGCTTGTACGCCGCGTCGATCCCCTCGATGTCGTTCGTCGGGTCCGGCTCCGCGTACCCCAGCTCCTGTGCCGCCGCCAGCGCATCTTCGAAGCTGCCGCCGCCGTGGCTCATCTCCGTCAGGATGTAGTTTGTCGTCCCGTTGATGATCGCTGTCACGCTCACGATGTCGTTCGCCAGCAGGTCGCGCTTCAGCGGCGCGATGATCGGGATGCCGCCCCCCACGCTCGCCTCGTACAGCAGATCGACGTTGTGCTGCCGCGCCAGCGACAGCAGCTCCGCCCCGTGCTTCGCCATCACTTCCTTGTTGGCCGTGACCACGAACTTGTCTGCCGTGAGCGCGTCGCTCAGGTACTCGTATGCCGGCTGCTCCCCGCCCATCACCTCGATGATCAGCTCGATCGACGGGTCGCCCAGCAGGTCCCGCGCATCGGTGGTCAGCAGCTCCGGATCGACACGGAAGCCCCGCGCCTTCGCCTTGTCACGCACCAGCACCCGGCGCAGCACCAGCGGCAGCCCGATCTGCCGCGCGTACACGTCTGCCTTCTCATGCAGGATGCGGGCGACGCCGCTCCCCACGCCACCCAGCCCCATCAGGCCAATGCCGATTGCCCGGCGGTCACTGCCCATTGCCGGGTGCCACGGGCTGATTCGGCACGGACGGCGAGCTGCCACCCGACGTTGCTGCCGCGGTCGCCGTGGCGGCCGGCGATGGCTTCGCCGCGGCTGTGCCCGGCGTCGCCACCGCTGTCGCCGCCGTCGCCGTGCCCGGCGTCGGCAGGAGCGCCCGCGCCGTCGCCGCGGCGTTCGTCGCTGCCACCTGCGTCGCCTGCTGCGCGACCTTCTGCGCCTGCACCTTCGGAGCGATGTTGTTGCCCACCCAGACCAGCGCGTCGGATTGCGCCTGCGTGTTCCAGTCCCGGAACACGGTCATCGTCTGCTCCGTGCTGCTCAGCCAGTCGCTGAACTTCTTGTCCGCTAGGCTGGACTTGTCCGTGTCCTTCACTGGTTGTTCGGAGCGGTCCAGCAGCCGGATGATGAAGTACTGCGGAGTGCTGCCGCTGCTCGCCAGCACTTGGCTGATATCGCCCGGCTTCGCCGTCGAAACGAAGCTCTGGTACGTCGGGTCGATCAGGTCCACCGGCGTGTAGTCGTGCAACCCGCCCGTGGTCGTGGCCGTACTCTCCTTCGACACCTGCTTCGCCACGCCCCCCCAGTCCTCGCCCGCCTTCACCCGCGCCAACGCCTTGTTCGCGTCGTCCTGCGTCGCCGTGAGGATCACGTCGAACTTCGCCTGCATCACCTTCGCCGGCAGCTCGGCCGTGAACTTCTGGATGATCTTGGATTGCAGCGCGGCCGCGCGTACCATCCGCCGGTACTCCGTCTCTGTCAGCCCGCTGCTGTCGAGCTGCTTCTTCAGGGCATCGGCGAACGCCCGGTTGTCCGCGTTCGCCGCCACGCCGATCCGCGCGCGGAGCTGCTGCTGGTACTCCGCATCCGTCAGCGTCACGCCGAGATCCTTCTCCGCCCGCGTGACAAGCGTGATCTCGTTCAGCAGCGTGGAGTACGTCCCCTCCGGCAGGGCCGTCGGCGTCTGCTGGTACTGCGTGCTCTGCTGGTACTCGTACCCCATCCGGCGGCGCATCGCGTCGTAGGAGATCTTGATCCCGTTCGCTTCCAGCACCGTGCGATAGCGCGGCCTGATCACCGCGTTCCAGTACCCGAACGCGATGACTCCGGCGACGATGACCAGCAGCAGCCCCACGCCGCCGTACAGCATCAGGCGCGCAGAATGCTCCGGATCTCCGCGGAATCCGCCACGCCCGGACGAAGCCGTCCGCTGCTTCGCTGATTTCGTGGGCGAAGGGGGCTTGCTGCCCTGGTCGCGCCGGGATTTGCTCTCGCTCGCCATCGATTCACCACCCTCGCCGCCTCCCGTATCAAACGTACGGGAGGCCGGCGCGTTGCCCGTCGCCGGGCGCTGCCGGAGCGGCGTCCGCCGCCCGGCTAGTGGGCGGAGAACGTGCTGGTCGTGCGGATGTGGTCCGCCGTGTAGGGCAGCAGCGCAAGGTGCCGCGCCCGCTTGATCGCGAGCGTCAGTCGCCGCTGGTGCCGGGCGCACGTCCCCGTCTTGCGACGGGGCTCGATCTTACCGCGCTCCGAGATATAGCGCCGTAGCTTGACGGGGTCCTTGTAATCGATGACGTCAATCTTGTCGACGCAGAACGCGCACACTTTGCGCCGTCCGCCGAACCGGCCCCGCCCGCCACCGCCACCGCCACCGCCGCCACTCCGGCGCTGCGGGCCGCCACCGGATCGCTCCTCGGGCCGGCCGAATGCTTCCGGTCGGGGCGACGCACCTTCGTCCGGTGCCTGCGTCGCCGGAGGGCTCATCTCGCTGTCCGATACCTCGGTTGTCAAATCTGTCGCCCTTTCTCCATCGCCCTACTCAAACGGCAGGTCGTCCGGGTCCACCGCCGCCGGCGCTGCCGCCCCGCTGTCGTCGAACCGCTCCAGGCGCGCCGCTCCGCCCCCCGGCGCGCTGCCCAGGAAGAGCACCGTCTGCGCCACGACCTCTGTCTTGTATCGCTTCTGGCCGTCCTGCCCCTCCCACGAACGGGTCTGCAGGCGCCCTTCCACGTACGCTTGGCGGCCCTTCGCGAGAAACTGGCTGCACAGCTCCGCCAGCTTGTCCCACGTCACCACGTCGAACCAGTCGGTCTCTTCCCGCCGCTCGCCCTCCGGCGTGTTGTGCGTGCGGTTGCACGCCAGCGAGAACGTCGTCACCGCCTTGCCGTTCGCCGTGTACCGCATCTCCGGGTCCTTGCCGACGTTGCCGATCAGCATGACTTTGTTCAAACCCGCCATCTCTCACATCCCTCTCGAGTGTTTGCGGGCCCTCGCCGGTCCGTCCGTACTTCGCCGCGGTCTAATCTTCGTCCTTGCGGATCAGCAGATGGCGCAGGATGTCGTCGGAGATCGCGAAGCCGCTCTCCAGTTCGTGCGCCCGCGCCGGGTCAAGCCGGATCTGCGTCACCACGTAGTTCCCTTCGGTGTGCTTCTTCACCGGGTACGCCAGCTTTCGCCGTCCCCACGGCGTCACCTCCGCCACCTCTCCCCCACGGCTCGTCACAGCCGCCGTCACCCGCTCGATCGCGGCCGGCACGCTCTCCTCCGCGATCTCCGGGCTCATCACGACGACAAGTTCGTACTCGTGCAAGACGTCCTCCACACCGGCCCTCAATGTAAAGCGCCCGCGCTCTCCGGAGTGCTCACTCGGAGGCCGGGCCGCGCGATCAGCGGATGCTGGCCATGTTCTGACAGCGCTCGATAGTATAGGAAGCGCCCGAAGCGAAGTCAACGCGCAGCACCAAACCTCGCCTCCGACCGCCGCCTCGCCCCCCTGTAATCAGCGCCCCCCAGGCGGTACCCTGTCACCCGACCGGCATGATCCGCTGCAACCCGAGGTGCCCCATGCGTAAAGACCTGATGGAGATCCTCGCCTGCCCCATGTGCAAGGGCGAACTCACGCTCACCATCGATGAGGAGAAGGACGACGAGATCCAGCGCGGCACGCTCTTCTGCGCCGCCTGCAACGAACGCTACCCCATTGAGGACAGCATTCCGAACCTGTTGCCGCCCGATCTGCGGAAGGCGGCGGCAAGCGGCGCCTGAGTCGCCGCAAGGAGGAGCAGCATGGGACGCTCGCGTCAACTGGGTATGTTCATCGTCATCGGGGCCAGCATCCAGGCGCTGGTCATGCTCATCGGCACCATGCGCCGCAGCTACATGGTCATCGCGCTACCCGTGCTCGTGGCGACGGGCACCGTCAGCGCCCTTGCCTTTTGGGTGGGCTGGACCATGATGAACACCGACGATGAGATGGTGGAGTTGGAGGAACAGGACGTCGTCCCGGCGCCTGCCTGAACGTCGCGCCTGACGCTCGCCCGAAGGTCCCGCCTACAGGCGCAGCTTCCCGTGTGACGGCTGGCGCCGCCTCTGACGCGGATGCCCCTCTTCTTCGTCCAGCAGGTCGATCGGTGGCGTCGACACCGCCTCGTGCACGTAACCGCAACACAGGCACGTGCTGTACGCCCCGTACCAGTCGCGCTCTACGATCATCGATCCTCGGCAGCGGGGACAGGTGCGGGGAAGAGCGGTGTTCATGTAGGCAGTCCTCCCAGGCCCGAGCGGGCCACTCCCCCGCCGCCGGCGGGAGATCCATCAGAAAGCCGCACGCGACCAATCACGGGCCTTCCGATGCCTACGGGGTTAGCTGTCGGGTTCGGACTGAAGGCTGTCCTACGTGTCGGCGCGCCGGTACCGCCCGGGTCGCCGCACGATTCACCCCGCCCGCTGGTGCGGAACCTGGTTCCCCCGCCACCGCCGCCGGAGTCCGGCATACGGCGTTCGGCTTTGGCCCGCCTCTCGGCGGACCGCGACGCGCCGCCACCAGCGGCACGTCATTTGTGATTTCCGGTACATGTTACGATCCCATGACCGATCCTGTCAACCGGTCGCGCCAAAATCTGTGCGGATTCTGTAAAGAGGCCCCCCGGATCTACGAGAATCGGAATCTTGCCGCACAGTTGCTGCGTTCGTCGCAGTCAGCGCCGCCCCGGCGCGCCTGCCGCCGCGTAGCACTTCTCGACCAGTCGCGCCGTGCGCAATGCCTCCGCCGCGCCTACCGCCGGCTCGCCTTCACCCAACGTCGCCGCGATGAACTGCGCGTCCTCCTCGGCGTACCCCCAGCGCTCCTCCACCGGCTGCTGCGCGAAGTCGATCGTCCTCGCCGGCCCGCCCGGCGCCATCGAGAACGTGACCCGCTCCATCTCCTCCGTCGCTGCCATCGCGTGCGCGCCGTACACCTCCACCCGCTCGAACGGGAACAACCACGTCGCGTGCGCACACGTCGCCAGCACCGCCGAGGCGCCTGAAGCGAACGTGAACAGCATCGAAAAGTCGTCCGGCTGCGCGTACACCGTGCTGCGTGCGCGGCACAGGACCTCCACCGGATCGCCCAGCAGGACGCGCACGAGGTCCAGCATGTGCACCGGCGTCTCGTACAGGAACCCGCCCGAAATCGTCGCGTCGCCCGTCCACGCCGGCCGCTGCAGCTCGCCGCGGTTCATCTTGAACAGCGCCGACGTCGGCGTCAGCGCGCCCGACGCGATCTGCGCCGTCAGCTCCCGGTACACGCCGGCGAAGCGGCGATTGAACCCCACTTGGTACACGCCCCGCGCCCGCTCTGCCGCCTCCGCCACCCGTTCCGCGTCCGCCAGCGACGTCGCCATCGGCTTCTCTGAGAACACGTGCCGCCCCGCCGCCAGCGCCCGCACCGCCGCTTCCGCATGCAGCGCATTCGGGGTGCACACGTACACCGCGTCGCTGCTGTCGATCAGTTCGTCGGCCGTTGGTGCCGCCACCGCGCCCGTGCGGAGCGCGAACGCCGCCGCCGTGCGCGCGTCAGGGTCGTGCACCGTCGCCACGCGCACCCGCGCATCCCGCGCCAGGATCCCGGCGTGTACGCCCGCGATGAACCCCGCGCCGATGAACCCGACCCGCAGCGGCCCGCTCACCTCGTCACCTCGTACCCCGCTTCGGCCAGCACCGCCGCGGCCGACGCCCGGGCGCGCGCCGCGACCAGCCGCGGCTCCTGCTGCCAGTACTCCGGCCGGAAGATCTCGACCGATGCCGTGCCATCGAACCCGCGCGCCCGCAACCCGCGCAGGATCGCCCCGATCGCGATCGCGCCCTCCCCCGGATACAGCCGGTGCGCGTCCGTCAGCTGCTCGCGCGGCGCGTCTTCGCAGCCGTTCAGGTGCACCACGAACAGCTTCTCGACCGGGATCGCCGCGACGTCGTCCAGCCTGCTCCCCCCGGCGTGGAAGTGGAACGTATCGATCACCATCCCCACGTTCGCCCGGTCGACCGCCGTGACGATCTCACTCGCCATGTCCAGCGTCGGCACCGAGCACCCCGGCTTGCCGAGGAACTCGAACGCCAGGCCCGTCTCGCCTGCCGCGTCCGACATCGCCCGCAGCATGTCCACCGCATCCCGCACCGACTCGTGGCGGTTGAACCCGTCCGGCCGCTGCCCCGGCACCACGACGATCGCCGGCGCGCCAATCGCCCGCGCCGCCGCCGCCAGCTCATCGAGGCGCGTGATGATCGCCCGGCGCCCCGCCGCGTCGCGAAACGTGATGTCCTCGATCGAGTTGATGCACCACGGACGCACGGCCAGCGCCCGCAGCTTGTGCGCCAGCTCCTCGATTGAGCGCTGGCCAAGGTACGCGTCGAGCTTCCCGGCCCAGATCTCCAGCGCCGTGAAGCCCGTCTCGGCCGCGATCTCGATGTCGTCGTCCAGCGACGACCGCATGATCGTCGCCCCGTTCAGCGCCAGCCTCATATTGGCGCATTGTCATCCACAGCGCGCCCTCGCGGTAGCCCGCCCCCACCCCGGCTCCGGCGGAGTGACACCGCCCGGCGCGCGATCTACGATGGTCGCAGCCCCGCTTGGGCTGCAGCGCCGGAGGTATGCCATGGTCGTCGAGACATCTGTCATCGGGCGGTGGAGCGAGGCCCGCGCGCGCGGCGTCGCGCACCTGCTCGGCTTGCAGCGCGCCGATGGCGCCATCGGCCATCCCGAGACCGAGGGCCTGGCGCCGTACTACAAGGCCCTGTGGGCGCTCGCCGCCGCCGGTCGCACGGAGGAGGGCAACCGCCTCGCCACGTGGATCGCCGCGAATGTCCAGGATGAAGCCGGCGATTTTTCAGGCTCGCTCCGCGGCGCCGACCACAATTACAGCTACCCCTACCCCAACGCCTGGATCATCTGCGGGGCCCAGAAGCTCGGACGCTTCGATATCACGCGTCGCGGCATGGAGTTCCTCCTCACCCTCCAGAGCAACGAGTTCGGCGGCTTCCGCATCCAGCGCGACAAGCCCGACTCCCCCCAGGATCTCCTGTGCAGCGCCCAGGCCGGCAACGCCTGTCTCTCCACCGGTCACCTGCCCCGGGCGAAGGAAGTCGGCCGCTTCCTCCGCGCCGTCTGGGACGCTCAGCCGCACCCCGAACGCGAGCTCTTCTTCGTCTACAAGCCCGGTCAGGGCCTCCGCACGGACTTCCCGGAGGATCGCCAGCGCCTCCACTCCATCCGCATCGATAAGCGTCGCCAGATGTACTTCAACATGGGCATCGCCGCCGCCTTCCTCGCCCGCCTGACCATGGCCACCGGCGACGCCGCCTGGGCCGACCTTGGCAAGAGCTACCTCGAGATCGGGTTCAACGTGCTCGACGAGATGTACGAGACGGCCCAGGTCGGCAAGGTCGGCTGGGGCGCCGCGCTCATCTACGGCGTCACCGGCGAGCGCCGCTACCTGGAGTTGGCCACCCGCGTCGGCGACGCGCTCATCGCTCAGCAGACCGAATCCGGCGGCTGGGACAACACGGGCGGCTACGTGAGCGACGTCGTCCGCACCGAGGTCACCTGCGAATTCATCGTCCTGCTCGACGAGATGATCAGCGGCGTCGCCGCGCACGCGTAGCCCGCGTCTGCCCCAACCACGCCACCAGCCGCGATCGCGTATCTCGTGCGTCGGCTCGTGTCATTGCGTGTCAGCCCCCCGTGATCGATGATGCCGATCTCCGGCAGAGGTTCTGCGCCGCGCGGACTGCGGCACGCACCAGAGGAGCGACATCGTGAAGGCAGCAGTATTTCGCGCGCCCAAGCAGCCCCTGACCATCGAGGACGTCGACATCGACAGGCCCGGACCGCGCGAGGTGCTCGTCCGCACCGTCGCCTGCGGCGTCTGCCACAGCGACCTCCACTTCGTCGATGGCCT
This sequence comes from Dehalococcoidia bacterium, assembly GCA_035632115.1. Lineage (GTDB taxonomy): Bacteria > Chloroflexota > Dehalococcoidia > DSTF01 > JACRBR01 > DASQHL01. The sequence continues at coordinate 22,841 of DASQHL010000147.1, forward strand.
GTACCCGTACCCGGCCCCTGCCATCCTTGGTCACGAGCCCGCCGGCATCGTCGAGGAGGTCGGTAGCCAGGTCACGTACGTCAAGCCCGGCGACCACGTCATCGGCTGCCTCTCCGTCTTCTGCGGCCACTGCGAACAGTGCATGACCGGCCACCCCAGCCTCTGCACCGGCCAGGACACCCGCCGCGCGCCTTCGGAATCGCCGCGCCTCTCGCAGGGCGGCACGCCCATCTACCAGGGGCTGAACCTCGCGGCCTACGCCGAGCGCATGCTGCTGCACGAGAACGCCATCGTGAAGATCCGCGAGGATATGCCGCTTGACCGCGCCGCGCTCATCGGCTGTGGCGTCGTGACCGGCGTCGGCGCCGTGCTGAACACCGCCCGCATTCCCGCCGGCTCCTCGGTCGCCGTCTTCGGCTGCGGCGGCGTCGGCCTCGCTGCCGTCCAGGGCGCGCGCATCGCCGGCGCCCGCATGATCATCGCCGTCGATACGGTCGAGGACAAGCTCGCCACCGCGCGTGAGCTCGGCGCCACCCACATCGTCGATGCGTCGTCGCACGACCCCGTCGCCGCCATTAAGGACATCACCGGCGGCGGCGTCGAGTACTCGTTCGAGGCGATCGGCCTCAAGATCACCGCGGAGCAGGCGTTCAACTCGCTCGCCCCTGGCGGCACCGCCACCGTCATCGGCATGATCCCCGTCGGCCAGAAAGTCGAGCTGGACGGCTACCAGTTCCTGAGCGAGAAGAAGATCCAGGGCAGCATCATGGGCTCCAACCGCTTCCGCGTCGACATGCCCCGCTACATCGAGTTCTATCTCCAGGGCCGCCTCAAGCTCGACGAGATGATCAGCCGCAAGGGCCGCCTCGAAGACGTCAATGAGGCATTCCGCGCCATGAAGGCCGGCGAGGTCGCGCGCACGGTCCTCATGTTCGACTGAGCCGGCGTTAGGCGTCGCGGTAGACGCGGAAGCCGTAGTCGTTGTAGCGAAACGACGGGTCGAGGCTGCTCCGCGCCGCGCAGCGGCTGACCTTGATCTGATGCCTCCACGCACCCCCGCGCGACGCCCGCCGCCTGCCCGACGCCGGCCCCTTCGGGTCGCGCTTCGGCGAGCGCGCGTAGTAGTCCTCTCCGTACCAGTCCGAGCACCACTCGTGCACGTTGTAGCCCATATCGAATAGCCCGTACCCGTTCGGCGCAGACAGCCCCACCGGCCGCAGCGCGTCCTGCCCGAAGGCCCCGCCGTTCGGCCCGGCGTCGTCGCCCCACGGGTAGCGCGCCCCGGCAACGCCGCCCCGCGCTGCCTTCTCCCGCTCCGCCTCCGTCGGCAGCCGCCAGCGCTCGCCTGTCCGTGCCGCCAGCCACCCGCAGTACGCCACCGCGTCGTGCCAGCTCACCCCGACCACCGGCTGGCGCGCAGCGTTGAACCGCGCGTCGTCGAAGAAGCGCGGCGGCTCGTGCCCCGTCTCGGTCAGGAAGCGCGCGTACTCCTCGTTCGTCACCGGGCAGAGCGCGGCGCGGAAGGCGGAGATGTACACCTCGTGTACCGGCTGCTCGTCGCCGCGCCCATCCGCGTCCCCCATTTCGAACGCGCCCGCTGGCACCACCCTCGCCTCAACCGTAACGTCCGCCTTCGTCGCCACCATCGCACTCCTGCCATCGCTGCCCGCGCTCCCCATCTTACGCCGTTGCGCCTCCGCCGGCAGTGGCCGATCATGCCCCCACCAGCGGAGGTCCAACCATGACGACGGCTGAGCGGCCACCACACACCGGCGAGCCCGTGGAGCCCGAGCGCCTGCGCGGCCAGGGCCTTGACGAGCACCAGTACGAGTCAGGCGACCGCGCCATCCACGCCATCCTCACCGATCCCACCGCCGGCCCCCAGACCGACATGGTGATCACCTGGCGCGAGGATGCCTACGAGATCTGGGCGGCCCGCGGCATGATCCGCTTCCAGCGCTTCCTCGCCCCGGACGGCCACGGCTACGAGTACAACGTCATCGAGCAGATCGGCGCAAACCCTGTCGAGAACCAGGACCGCCGCGCGCTGACGACGATCGCGGACGAGCTGGCTGCGTCGCGCGCCTCCGGCTTCCCCGGCATCGACGCGAACACCGCCTACGTGGAGCCGGAGCACAACGCCTACCCCTTCGCCTACGAGCGCATCGCCCAGCTCTTCGATAGCCCCAACGCGCCCGACCTCGTCGTCAATCCGAAGGCGTACGCCTTCGGCCGCCAGCCCGGCCAGCACGGCGCCCTCGACGCCATCCAGGCGCGCTCCCCGCTCATCTTCAGCGGTCCCGGCGTCCGCCGCGGCGAACTGATCGATGCGCCCGCCCGCCAGGTCGACATCGCGCCGACCATCGCCCACCTCTGCGGACTCCCGCTGATCGACGGCATGGACGCCACCGGCCGCACGTCATCGGAGCGCAGTGTCCCGCCCGACGTCTACCTCAAACGCCAGGATGGCCGCGTCCTCGCTGAGCTGCTCGACCCCGGGGACGCCCGCCGCCCGGCGCGCGTCTACATCCTCCTCCTCGACGGCCAGAGCAACAGCGAGCTCAAGCACCGCCTCGCCGAGGACGCCGACGCCATCCCCCACCTGCGTCGCCTGATCCGCCACGGCGCCATGCTCGACCACGGCTCCTTCACCAACTTCCCCAGCATCACCTGGCCCAGTCACAACGCCATCGGCACCGGCGCCTGGGGCGGTCACCACGACATCGTCAACCCCACCTACTACGTGCGCGAGTCGCGCGAGGTCGTGACACCGCAGGGCCAGCAGTTCGATACCGCGAAGTTCCTCGGCGATGGCGTCGAGACGCTGTACGAGGCGTTCCACCGTGTCTTCGGCCCCTGGCAGGGTCAGTCCGGCGCATTCACCGCCTCGATCCACGAGCCCTGCACGCGCGGCGCCGACCACGCCACGCTCGAGCGCCGCGTCATCGGCGACCGCGACCGGCTGAAGGCGCTGACCGCGCGCTACGCCGGCGACACGAACCCGCGCTGGGAGGCCGACGGCCAGAAAGGCGTCCACCTCGAGTCCCTCGTCGAGAACCGCGGCCTCGCGCAGTCCATCCTTCTCTACACCGACGACAGCCACCCGCCCCCGCGCTTCATGTTCCATGAGTTCGCCATCACCGACGGCGCCGGCCACGACTACGGCCCCCACTCCGACGGCCAGCGCGCCGCCCTCGACGAGACCGACGTGCGCATCGGCCGCATCTTGGAGACGCTGGAGTCGCGCGGACTGCTCGAAGACACCCTGTTCGTCATCACGACCGACCACGGCATGGCGCCCACAGACGCGTCGCTCAAGGCGACGCAGGTGCGCGCCGTCACCGACGCCGGCATCAAGGCCGTCACACCAGACCCCCTCGTCTACCTCATCGACATGGCCGTGACCGTCACTCGCCACGAGGACGGCCGTACCGCCATGGTGGAGGTGCTGGCGAACGACGCCGACGCCGCCGGCGAGCGGCCGCCCGTCGCCGGTGCCGAGGTCGTGCTCAGCGGCCACGGCGCCGCGCCGCTCGCCCGCGCCCGCACCGACGCCGGCGGCACCTGCGGCCTGCCCCTCCCGCTCGATGCCGCCCCGGCCGACCTCTACATCACTGTCCACCACGACGACTTCAACCCCCGCCACCTCCGCCTCGATGGTACGCCCGTCCGGCCCGACCTCCGCACGCTCATCTACGGCGCCCAGCGCCACGGGTAGGTGCCACCGGCCGGACGCCCCCCGAGCGCCTGAGCGTCGCCAACATCGGACGCCGCGCCGCGATTCCCACTAGTCACTTGCGTTTCGGTAGTGTATGCTCGGCCCAATGGTCAGCGAAGACGTCATCGCTCGCGTCACGTCGTACATCCGGCACCAGGCCGGCAAGGGCCCGGCCGCCGTCGCGGGCATCGTCGCCGACAGCCAGGGCCGCCTCCTCGCCGCCATGGAGGCCGTCGCTGAGCCAACCACGACGCGCGTCCCCGCCCCGGGCGAGTGGTGCGTCCGTGAGCTGCTCCGCCACGTCATCGATGCCGAGAACGGCGTCGCCACCACCGTCGAGCGGCTCGCCGTCGGTACGCCCATCTCACTCGACGCGCGCCGTGCCGTCGGCATGAAGAAGGACGACGACGGCCGCCCCTACGCGCAGATGCTCGACGAGCTGCGCGCTGCCAACCAGCGCCTGCAGGACGTGATCGCCGCGCTGCCCCCGGAGCCGGACATGGTGCTGCGTGCCCCGCACCCCTTCTTCGGCGACCTCAACTGCATCGAGTGGGCCGCCTTCCAGAAGGTCCACGACGAAGACCACATCCAGCACACCGCCAAGATCCTCGCCGCCGTCGCCGGCTAAGCCAACCGCAGAGAGCCGGCCCGTTGGCTCGCCCCTGGTCGGCAGGTCTTCCAATCGATCGAGCAGGTCTCAGTGGGCGGCGTCGTCGGTCGTCTGTTGTCTATCGTCTGTTGTCTGCTGCTCTCTGCTCTCTGCTCTCACACGGACGCACTGCTCACCCCGGCAACGCCCGCGCCAGCTCCACGTACGGCAGCCCTAGCGACGCCGCCAGCGCCTCGTACGTTACCTGCCCCTCGCTCACCAGCACACCCTTCGCCAGCGCCGCGTCGTCCAGCAGCGCCTGCCTCGTTCCCAGGTTCGCCAGCTTGAGCACGTACGGCAGCGTCGCCCCCGTCAGCGCCGCCGTCGAGGTCTGCGGCACCGCCCCCGGCATGTTCCCCACGCAGTAGTGCACCACGCCCTCCTCCACGTACACCGGATGATCGTGCGTCGTCACGCGCGACGTCTCGCACGTCCCGCCTTGGTCGATCGAGACGTCGACGATGACCGCGCCCTGCCCCATCCCGTGCACCATCTTGCGCGTCACCAGCTTCGGCGCCGCCGCGCCCGGCACCAGCACCGCACAGATCAGCGCGTCCGTCCCCTTGAGCGCGCGCGTGATCGCCAGCGGGCTCGACATCAGCGCCGTCGTCCGCCCCGGCCACCGCTGCTGGATGTACCGCAGCTTCTCCAGCCGCGTGTCAAACACCGTCACCCGCGCGCCCAGTGCTACCGCCGTCTCGATCGCGTGCTCCGCGACGATGCCCGCCCCCAGCACCACGATGTGCGCCGGAGGCGCGCCCGGCAGCCCGGACACCAGCTTGCCGCGACCCGGCCCCGGCTTGCGGAGATAGTGCGCCGCGACCTCCGTCGCCATCCGCCCCGCGATCTGGCTCATCGGGATCAGCAGCGGCAGCGACCCGTCAGGCGCCTGCACCGTTTCGTACGCGATCGCCGTCGCCCGTGCGTCCAGCAGCACGCGCGTCAGATCCGGCGCCGCCGCCAAGTGCAGGTACGTGAACAGCGTCTGGTGCGGCCGGATGTGCGGGAACTCCGGGAACAGCGGCTCCTTCACCTTGACGATGAGGTCCGCCCGCTCCCACACCTCGTCCGCGCGCGCTACGACCGTCGCGCCCGCCTTGCAGTACGCGTCGTCGCTCGCCAGGATGCCGCGCCCCGCGCCCCGCTGCACCAGCACCGTGTGCCCCGCCTCGGCGAGCGCGTGCGCTCCCTCCGGCGTCAGCCCGACGCGGAACTCCTCGTTCTTGATCTCCTGTACTGTCCCGACGATCATCCGCCGTTAGTATCGGCGCGCCCGCCGCGGGCCCCTACGCCGCCTCTAACTCAGTCTAACGGGCACGGAGCTTCAGCGACCTCCCGCGCCCGGTGCTTGGTCGGAGATAGCAGAAGACCGCGACGGGGGAGCTTGTCGCGGCCTCTGCTGCGTATCGGCTGGTTTGGAGGTCACTGCCAGCATACGGCGCGGTCATTGTGAATCTGTGAGCCAATCGTTAAAGAACTGTGCGGAATCGCTCAGGGAGTCACCGTCCTCGAAGCTCTACCGCCCCACAACGTTCCGCAGCACGCCGATCGCCGGGATCTCCGCCTCCACCTCGTCCCCCGGTTTGAGGAACTCCGGCGGCTTGCGCCCGATCCCCACGCCCGAGGGCGTCCCGGTGAGCAGGATGTCCCCCGGATACAGCGTCATCCCCGCCGACCACTCGGCGATCAGCCGCGGGATGTGGAAGATCAGGTGGCGCGTGTTCGATCGCTGCTTCTCCACTCCGTTCACCCGCAGCGTGATGTCCAGCTCGTGCGGGTCCCCGATCTCGTCCGCGGTCACGACCCATGGTCCCAGCGGGCAGAACCCGTCCAGTCCCTTCCCCTTGTACCACTGCCCGTGTCGCCCCTGCAGGTCGCGCGCCGTCACATCGTTCGCCACGGTGTAGCCGAACACGTACCCCATCGCCTCATCCTCCGCGATGTCGCGCCCCTCGCGGCCGATGATCACCGCCAGCTCGACCTCCCAGTCGATCGCCGTGCTCACGCTGCCGTGCCACGGGATCTCCGCGCCAGTGCCGATCACCGTCGAGGGCGGCTTGCTGAAGAACACCGGGTACGCAGGCGCCTCGCTGCCGGCGACGGACTTCGATTCCGCGACGTGCTCCGTGTAGTTCAGCCCCACGCACACGACGTTGCGCCGCGGCCGCGGGATCGGCGCCAGCAGCCGCACCGACGCTACCTCGTCGCCCGCTGCCGTGTCGCCGCCGAATCGTTCTGCGATTCCCCGCGCCGTCGTCTGTGCCCGCGCTCCATGCGTGATGAACGCCAGCAGGTTGTCCGGCACTTCGCCCTGCCCCATCGACCGCGCCGCCGCGGCCACGTCGACGATCCGCGGGCCCAGCACGAGCCCCAGCCGCGCCCCTCCCCCGTCCGCCGCCTCGTACGTCGCCAGTCGCATCAATACCAGGACCGGGCGATGATCAGCCCCGCGTGGTGACTCAGCACCCGCAGCACCTGCTCGTCGTCCGCGCCGAACGGCTCCCGCCCGCGCCGGTCCGTCACGTACAGCGCGCCGCGCACCTCGCCCCGGCAGAAGATCGGCACGCCTAGCAGCTCGCGCATCGGCGGGTGCTTCGGCGGGAAGCCGAACGCCTTCGCGTCCAGCGAAACATCCTTCAGGTGCACCGCCAGGCCGTCTTGCCGCATCGAGCCGAGCGGCCCGTGCCCCTGCGGCGGCCCCTTCAGCGCCTTCAACGCTGCCTCGTCCAGCCCGCTCACCACGAACCCCTCGACATAATCCACCGCGCCGGTGACGGCCAGCGCGCCGAACCTCCCGTGCGTCATCTCCCGCGCCACATCCACGACGTGCTGCAGTGCATCGAGCGGCGTCACCGGCGGCTGCTTCCGGTTCCGCTCGGCCAGCTTGCGCAGCGCCCGGTACTCCGGGTCGTGGTCGCGGTCCAGTAGCCCGCGGCGTGGCCCCGCCGCCTCCTCAACCGCTTCCGCCACTTGCCGTTGCACGTCCGTCTCCGCGCTCACGATGCTCAGGTTACCGCCGCCCGCTCACTCCTGACAGCGCCGCTCGATTATCTCGCCGCCGCCGCGCCCGCGCCGTCGCCCAGGCGACCCGACACCACCGCGTCCACGAACTGCCTGATTGCCGGCACCACCAGGTCCGTGTTGATGTCGGAGTGCCCGCCGTCCGGGAAGCTCACGTACATCTTCGGCCCGGGCGCCGCCTCGAACACCCGCTGCCCCATGGACTCCGGCACCGTCTCGTCCGCCTCGCCGTGCATCACCAGCAAGGGCCGCTCCAGCCGCGCCATCTTCGAAAGCGTGTCGTAGTTCGTCAGCGGCAGCCACGGCGCTGCCGCCAGCAGCGGCCGCAGCTGCGGATACCAGTCCGCGATCATCCCCCGGATCGATGTGAACGGCGCGCGCAGGATCAGCCCCGCGCACGGCTCGCGCAGCGCCAGCTCCGCCGCCACCCCCGTCCCCAGCGAGAAGCCGTAGAAGAACACCGTCGCCGGGTCGATGTCTCCCCGCTGGTGCAGCCACGCTAGCGCCGCCGCCGCGTCGACGTACGTACGCTGCTCTGTCGCCGCGCCGCCGTTCCGCCCGTACCCGCGATAATCAAACAGCAGGAAGTTGCACCCCACGCCTGCGAGGAAGTCGTGGAACGCGGACGATCGCTCGTCCGTCAGCCACATGTCGCTCGCGCTGTAGCTCGTCCCGTGGCAGAACAGCAGCGTCGGCGCGCCGGCTGCATCCGCGGGGAAGTACCACCCTTGCAGCTCCAGCCCGTCCGGGGTGAAGATGTGCGCTTCCTCGTAAGGTCGGCCCACCGCATCCGGCGGCTCGGCGTGCCACGGGCCATGGTAGAAGAGCCGCGGCCGGATCACCCGCTCCGCGCCGATCGTCAGCGCCACGCCGGGTGCGGAGAGGGCGGCGGCACCGTAGAGCAGCTTCCTCAGCATCGCTCTTCGAGTGTAGCGGACGGCAGCACACCTACGCCGCGAGCGCGCCTGCCTGGATGCCTCGCGCCGCCGCCGGCTGCTCCGGCCACCGCCCCAGCATCAGCGCAAATGCAAGCAGGATCGGCGCGAACATCAACGCCGCCCCCGCGATGCTCAGCAGCCAGAGCGCCGTCACCGCCACGTACGCCCCCAGCACCGGCTCGATGCGCACCGGCCGCTCGGCGTCCGCCGCCGCCCGCGCGTACAGCACCGCCGCACCCACCAGCAGCACCATCGTCTGCAGGTGCAGGTGTGGCGAGTAGAGCAATGGCAGCGCCAGCGCGATCGCCCACGATCGCCCGTCGAGTGCCGCTCGCTCGCGCCACGCACGGATGGCGGCCGCCAGCCCGCCAGCTGCGATGATCGCCAGCAGCGGTGCCCACAGCCACGGGCTCGACGCGCCCGTCACGCTCACGATCGCCCCCCGCACGTTGATCATCATCGCTGCCATCACCGCGTGGTCTGTCGACGATCCGGGATACGACGAGAGCAGCGCCATCTCGTCCACCAGCATGCGCGGCCCGAAGACCGCCACAGGCGAGAGCAGCAGCACCGCCCCCACGCCGCCGAACGCCGCCAGCGCACGCCACTGCCCCTTGACCACCAGCAGCAGCACGGCCGCCGCCGCGAGATGCGGCTTGACCAGCGCCAGCGCCAGCACCGCCCCGGCCGGCCCCGGCCGCCCGCGCTGCAACAGCGCGTAGCACCCCGCGATCGCCCCCAGCACCAGCAGGTCGAACTGCCCCAGCAGCAGCGTATCGACGACCGGTGTCGACAGCGCCGCGCACAGCACCAGCGCCACGCGTTGCGCGAGCGGCACGCGATCGAGATGCCGCCACGCCGCGCGCGTGAGCACTGCCCCCAGGCAGAGGTTCGCTCCCAGCCAGCACCAGAAGCTCGCAGCGAACGGCAGCTTCGTCAACGGCGCAATGGCAACGGCCACGAACGCCGGTAGCGGGTACGCGTTCGGCTGAAAGCCCGCCCCGAAGAGCTGCCGCTGCAGCGCCGCCTGCCGCGCCGCGTCGTACAGGTGCGCCGCCGCGCCCGT
>DASQHL010000148.1:0-15875 GCA_035632115.1 Dehalococcoidia bacterium
CCGCGGCGCCGCGCGACGCGTCTTCGCCGTGCGTGGCTTTCGTGGCACCACCATCGCCGATATCGCCGAGGAGGCACGCATCGCCCTTGGCACGATCTATCTCTACTTCCCCTCGAAGGAGGCCGTCTTCGCCGCGCTCAACGAGACGCTGAACGACCTGATCAGCGGCGCCATCGCCGACGTTGCGCCGGAGGGCTCGCTGCGGGAGACCGTGCGCCGCCGCGTGGACAACGTCTTCGCCGTGTGCGCCCGCAACCGCGACCTCCTCCGTCTCGTCGTGCTCAACACCGACCCCGGCAGCGACGTGACGCTGCGCCTCCGCCGCGCCGCCGACGAGCGCCTGCGCCCCCTCGTCGCGGAGTTCGAGCGCGGCGTGCTCGCGGGCGCCTTGCGTCCGGGCGATGCGGCGATCATGGCACGCCTGGCCAGCGGCCTCGTCTCCATCGCCGTGTACCAGGCGTTCGTGCTGTCCGATGGGGAGGCCGCCGATCAGTACGCGGCCGAGTGCGCGGAGATGATCACTGCTTACGTCAGCCCTCCACCGTCGCCGCCTGTACCGTAGCGCCGCCGCCGCCGATGCGCTACGCTGCCCGCGTCATCGAGCATGCGCGCGAAGCCGTGGGCATCGTGCCCGCCAATGGTCCGGCAGCGCGCATTTCCATTTTGATCGGGCATGATTCGCGACGACCTGGCGCGCACGGTGGAGCAGGCGGCGCAGTCCGCGATGGCGGACGGCGCGCTGCCGAGGACCGTGCTGCCCGAGATCGTCATCGAGCGTCCCGCCCGCCCCGAGCACGGCGACTACGCCACGAACCTGCCGCTGCGGCTCGCGCGCGCGGCCCGCGCTAACCCGCTCGACCTCGCCCGCACGCTGGCCAGCCGCATCCCGCTCGAAGGCCCGCTCAGTGCCGCCGAGGCGGCGCCGCCCGGCTTCATCAACTTCCGCCTCTCCGAGCCGTGGCTCGCCCGTCAGGTCGATGCGATCGTCGCCGCCGGCGCGACGTTTGGCGATGTTGCGCTGGGCGGCGGCGCCCGCGTCCAGGTGGAGTTCGTCAGCGCGAACCCTACCGGGCCGCTGACGGCCGGGAATGGCCGCGGCGCCGCGATCGGCAGCGTCCTCGCCTCTGTGCTCGCCGCCGCTGGCTACGCCGTCGAGCGGGAGTACCTGGTGAACGACGCCGGCACGCAGACGGAGGTGTTCGGCCGCACGCTCGTCGCCCGGTACCTGCAGCTCTTCGGCAACGACACCGAGATCCCGGCCGATGGCTACCCCGGCGAGTACATGCTGGATATCGCCAGGCAACTGCGCGACGAGTTCGGCGACCGCTTCGTCGCCGCCGGCGTCGATGCGCCACCGGTGGAGATGGTGCTGCGCGGCGTGGACATCGTCGTCGAGTGGATCCAGGCGGATCTGCGCCGGCTCGGCGTCACGTACGACGTCTGGTTCCGCGAGCGCTGGGTGTACGAACGCGAGAACGTCTACGAGCGCGCCATGCAGGTGCTGCGCGAGAAGGAGTACCTCGTCGAGAAGGAAGGCGCGCTCTGGTTCGCATCCACTGAGCTGGGCGAGGACAAGGACAACGTTGTCGTTCGCAGCACCGGCCGCCCCACGTACTTCGCCTCGGACATCGCCTACCACTACGACAAGTTCGTCGGTCGCGGCTTCGACCGCGTGATCGACGTCTGGGGCGCCGACCACCAGGGCCACGTGTCCCGCATGAAGGCGGCCGTCGAAGCGCTGGGGGTCGACCCCGGGCGGCTCGACATCCTCATCTACCAGCTCGTCAGCTTCCGCCGCGGCGATGAACTGGTGCGCCTCTCGAAGCGCGCCGGCAACATCGTCCTGATCCGCGACGTCGTGGAGGAGGTCGGCGCGGACGCCGCCCGGTTCTTCTTCCTTGCGCGCTCGGCGGACAGCCAGATGGAGTTCGACCTGGAGCTGGCGAAGCGCCAGTCCGCCGAGAATCCGGTGTACTACGTGCAGTACGCCCACGCGCGCATCGCCGGCATCATCGCCAACGCGGGCGGGCGGCTGCCGGCCCACCCCGACGGCGACGGCGACGTTGCGCTGCTCGTGCATCCGGCGGAGCTGGCGCTGATCCGCAAGATGCTGGAGCTGCCGGAGCTGGTCGCGCTGATGGCGCGCAAGCTGGAGCCGCACCACCTGCCGCACTACGCGCAGGAGCTGGCGACCGCCTTCCACGCGTTCTACACCGAGTGCCTCGTGCTGGACGCCGAGAACGTGCCCCTCTCGCTGGCGCGCCTGAAGCTCTGCCGCGCCGCCAAGGTCGCCCTCGCGCGCGCGCTCACCCTGATGGGCATGACCACCCCCGAGCGCATGTAACGGAGCCGCTCAACGAGCGAGGCCACACCGCCGCCGCGCCGTCCAGCGGTGGCGAAACGTGAGGGCCGCTCGGTGAGCGGCCCTCACCGGTTGCACCGCGGATGTGTTCGGCTACACCTTCTCCAGGATCTGGATCGTGCAGGCGGAGCCCAGGCCGATGACGTGGGCCAACCCCACCTTCGCGCCTTCGACCTGCCGGTTGCCCGCCTCGCCCCGCAGATGCCACACCACCTCGCACACGTTGGCAACGCCCGTCGCGCCTAGCGGATGCCCCTTCGAGAGCAGGCCGCCGCTCGCGTTCACCGGGATTTTGCCGCCGACCGCCGTCGCACCCTCGTCGATCATGCGACCGGCCTCGCCCTCCTCGCAGATCCCCAGGTTCTCGTAGTGCAGCAGCTCCGCCGTCGCGAAGCAGTCGTGCAGCTCGATGAGATCCAGGTCCTGCGGGCCGATGCCGGCCTTCTCGTACGCCTCCTTCGAGGCGTTGCGCGTCAACGTGTTGATGTCCGGCATGATCAGGTCGCGCTGCGTCCACGGGTCGGACGTCAGCACGGACGCCGCGACGCGGATCGGCTTCGTCGTGTACTGGCGCGCCTTCTCCATCGAGCAGAGGATCGCGGCGGCCGCGCCGTCGCCCGTCGGGCAGCACATGTACAGCGTGTTCGGCCACGACACCACGCGCGCGTTCAGCACGTCCTCCAGCCCCACCTCAGTCTGGTACTGCGAGTAGGGGTTGTGCATGGAGTGCTTGTGGTTCTTGACCGACACCTTCGCGAACTGCTCCTGCGTCGTGCCGTACTTGCGCATGTGCTCCACGCCGGCCATGCCGAACACCGCCGGCATCAGCCCGGAGCCCAGCACGCCCTCCGTGCTGTACGCCGGGTCGCCGCCGCCGCCGCCACCGCCGAGCAGCCCCATCTTGCCCATCTGCTCCGAGCCGATGGCCATCGCCGTGTCGTAGGCGCCGGACGCGACGGCGAAGTACGCCTCGCGGAACGCCGTCGAACCGGTCGCGCAAGCGTTCGCCACGTTGATCACCGGCACGCCCGTCTGGCCGATCGTCTGCATGATCCGCTGCCCGACCATGGCGTTCGACTGGTAGAGGTTGCCGCTCGTCACCAGCTCGATGTCCTTCATGTCTACGCCGGCGTCCTTGAGCGCCAGCAGCGCCGCCTGCCCCGCCAGCTCCGGCACGGTCTTCTCCGGGTAGCGCCCGAACTTGATCATCGCCACACCGATGATGGCTACGTCTCTCATGGCCCTTCTCTCCTCGTTCGCCGCCCGTCCGGAGCGGCTGCTTTCCACTCCCCGGCGGCGCCGGGGCGGCGTCTCCGATATCCGGCGCTACACCGGCTTGAAGCTGAACGCGATCACGTCGTTGCCTTCGCGGTCGGTGCGGATCTTCTCCGTCACCATCTGCACCGGCATGCCGAACTTCAGGTTCTTCGGGTCCGCCTCCACGCCGGCGATGTTGCAGCGGACGCTGACGCCCTCCGGCAGGTCGACGATCGCCGCGACGTACGGCGTCGGCACCCCGGGAGCGGACTGGTGCACGATCGAGAAGACGTGCAGCTCGCCGCGGTCGCTGAGCTTCACCTCCTCCATCGGGTCGCTGCTGAAACAGCGGCTGCACGCCATTCGCGTGCCCAGGTAGGTGGCGCCGCACTGCTTGCAGCGGCTCCCGGCCAGGTACGGCTTCTGCGAGGGATCCGCGGGGATCTTGAGGAACGGGACGATCGGTCGCTGCTGCTTTTCGGCGGTTGCTGCGTCTGCCATGGCGGCCTCCTTGTGGAATCAGAGCGTGCCGCGTGCAGGAAGGAGATGTGATGCCGTGCCGGGCGCTGTCGGTCGCCCACAGGTGTTCGCATCCACGTGCCGCACGGCCTGCACGGAGCCTCGCCACCGCCAGCGGGCGCTCCGTAGAGGCGATCGGCATTATCTGCCCGTACCTCCGTCCGGTCAAGGACGACGGATTGCACACTGCCGTGCGCCGCCCGCCAGGGGGCGGATCACTCCGGAGGCGTCACGGTCGCCTCCGCCCAGCGGCTGAGGACGGTGCTCACGGCGGAAATGACAAGCGCGGCCAGGAACGCCGCGATGAAGCCGTCCACGTGGAAGGCCAGCCCCGCCTTGCCGGCGATCCAGGCGGTCAGCGCAAGCATGCCGGTGTTGATGATCAGCGTGAACAGGCCCAGCGTGGCGCACGTCAGGGCACACGAGACGGCGGCGACGAGCGGCCGGATGACGGCGTTGACGGCGCCGAAGATGGCGGCGCCCAACACCAGCGCGGAGACGCTATCGATGCTGAAGCCGCGGACGATCAGCTGGGCGAGCCAGAGCGCCGCCACGTTGACGACGAAGCGGACGGCCAACCCCAGCACGCTGAATCCCTGCGCCTGTGGCGAGCGCCACTCCCAGTAGAACGACCCTCCCCTTCTCCGCACGGGGAGCTAGGACGAGGATGCGTCGTCTTCGGACTTGCCGCGGCGGCGGCTGATCTTCCGGAGCAGCCGCTTGTACCGCTGGTCGCGCGCCGCCACGTGCACCGCGGCCTCGATATCGGCCACCGTCAGCGAGGCGAGGGCGCGGTCTCCGCTCATGCCGCGCTTCATCTTGCGGTTGATCGCGACGCCGGCCATCAGCGTCGCCATGCTGGAGACGACGACGGCCGCGCCGGCGTACGCCTTGTAGCGGCCCTTCAGCTCCGGGAACTTGGCCACCGCCCGGTGCGCGAGGTTGAGCGTGCGATGCGTCTCCGCATCGACGTGCTCACCGTCCGCGACGGCGTCCCAGTCGAAATCGTCGACCATCTGGTCCGGATGCCGGACATCGTCTGCCTTGATCGCCATCTGTGTCCCTCCTGTGCGGGACCCGGCCGCGCCGGGCGGGAGGTCGCCCTCCATTCGGATCTACCGGCGCTGGTCGCTGCCCGCGTGGCCGCGCCGGATGTGTGCCATGGTGTGCGCCATCTCGATGGCTGTGAGCGCCGCCTCGCGGCCCTTGTGTCCCTCGCTGCCGCCGATCCGCTCCAGAGCCTGCGCCTCGGTGTCGGTCGTCAGCACGCCGAAGATGACGGGGACGCCGGTATCAAGCGCGGCGCGCTGGATGCCGTTGGCCGTGCCCGACGCCACGTACTCGAAGTGCGGCGTATCGCCGCGGATCACCGCGCCGATGCACACCACCGCATCGTAGCTGCCGCTCGCTGCGAGCTGCTTCGCGACGACGGGCAGTTCGAAGCACCCCGGCACTTCGACCGTGGTCAGCGCGGCCGCAGCGAGCCCGCGCCCCAACAGCTCCTCTCGACAACCATCGTACAGCGCCCCGGTTACGTGCGCATTAAACCGCGCGATGACGACCGCGACGCGCAGGCCTGACGCGTCCAGGCCACCTTCAAAGCTGAGACCGCCCTTCGGCACAGTCCCTCCGTGCGCGCAGGAGAGCCCCTGCCTGCATGATCGCGGATCCGGCGCGCTTCCGCGTGGTACGGATGTCCCATCTTGGGAAACGCTATCGGGCGCGTTGGTCGAAGCTAACCGAGCAGGTGCCCCATCTTGGTGCGCTTCGTCTCAAGATACCGCACATTATGTTTGTTCGGCGTTGCCATGATCGGCACCCGCTCGACGATCTGGAGGCCGAACCCCTCGAGCCCGGCGCGCTTCGTGGGGTTGTTCGTCAGCAGGCGCAGGTTGCGCAGCCCTAAATCGACCAGGATCTGCATGCCGATGCCGTAGTCGCGGCGGTCCGCCGGGAAGCCCAGCGCCTCGTTCGCCTCCACCGTGTCCATGCCGCCGTCCTGCAGGTTGTACGCCTTGATCTTGTTGTGCAGGCCGATGCCACGGCCCTCCTGCCGCATGTACACGACCACACCCTTGCCCGCTTCCGCGATCATCCGCATGGCGAGGTGGAGCTGCTCCCCGCAGTCGCACCGCTGCGAGCCGAAGACGTCCCCCGTCACGCACTGGCTGTGCACGCGGACCAGCACCGGGTCCTCGCCCGCGACGTCGCCGAAGACCAGGGCGACGTGCTCGTCCGGATCGGTGATCGCCTTGTAGGCGATGCACTTCCACTCACCCCAGGCCGTCGGGAGCTTCGTCTCGGCAACGCGCCGGACGAGCTTCTCCTTGTGCATCCGGTACTGGATGAGCTGGGTGACGCTGATGATCTTCAGCCCGTGGCGGCGCGCGAAGCGCTTCAATTGCGGCAGCCGCGACATGGTCCCGTCCAGGTTCATGATCTCGCAGAGCACGCCGGCCGGGTAGAGGCCGGCCATCTTGCAGAGGTCCACCGTCGCCTCGGTCTGGCCGGCGCGCACCAGCACGCCGCCGTCCCGCGCGCGCAGCGGGAAGATGTGGCCCGGCATCACCAGGTCGTTCGGGCGCGCCTTCGGATCGATCAGCACCTGGGTCGTGCGCGCGCGGTCCGCCGCCGAGATGCCGGTGGTCACGCCGGAGCGCGCCTCGACGGACACCGAGAACGGCGTCCCGAAGTGCGAGTCGTTGTGGTTCACCATCATCGGGATATGGAGCTGCTCCAGCCGCTCGCCCGTCATCGGCACGCAGACCAGGCCGCGGCCGTAGCGCGCCATGAAGTTGATCGCTTCCGGCGTGGCGAACTGCGCCGGGATGGTGAGGTCGCCCTCATTCTCCCGGTCCTCGTCGTCGATGATGATCACGAAGCGGCCGTTGCGGTACTCCTCGATCGCCTCTTCGACGGCGGCGAGGCCCTTCGCCCGCTGCGACTCCTTCTCGGTGATGCGGGGCAGCTCCGGCTGCACGGCGGGGTCGCGCTCGCGTCGCACCATCAGACGGCGCCCGCCGTGCGGCGGTCCTCCAGCATGGCCTCGACGTAGCGAGCGATGATGTCGGTCTCCAGGTTCACGCGGTCGCCCGGCCGGCGGGTATGCAGGTTGGTGTGCTCCTGCGTGTACTGCACCAGCGAGACCGACAGCGAATGGTCATCCTTGGCCATGACCGTCAGGCTGATGCCATCGATCGCCACGGGCCCCTTCATCACGACGTAGCGCAAGATCTCGGGCGGCGCGGCGATGCGCAGGATCACGGCGTCGCCCTCGGGCGTGAACGACTCGACCGTGCCGGTCGACTCCACCACGCCGCGCACGAGGTGGCCGCTGACGCGGCCCGCGAGCTGCAGCGATCGCTCGAGATTGACGGCGTCGCCCGGCTTGAGGTCGCCCAGGTTGCTGACGCGGTAGGTCTCCGGCATCACGTTGAACGAGACGCCCTCCTCGTCGAAGTGCTTGGCGGTGAGGTCCACGCCGTTGACGGAGATGCTGTCGCCAAGGTTGGTGCCCCAGAGCACGAGCTTCGCCTTGACGGCGAGTTCGCCGCCGGCGTGGGCGCGCACCGTGCCGACCTCTTCGACAATGCCAGTGAACATGCCGCCTCCGGACTTCGTGTCAGCGTAACGCTAAGTATCTGCCTCGTCAATCGCGGCCGCCGGTAGCTGCGGAAAGATCAGTGCGGGCAAGGCGCTGCGGCTGTTTTCACAACCCACCGCGGATCTCGCGCTGACCCAACGCAGACCGCTCACTTGCATTGTAACCGCCGCCGCGCCGGCCGGTGCGACGCCGGTTGACAGCCGCACTCCGCCCGCCGTTAGACGTAGCCGACGATCGCCACGTCGTCCCCCAGCCGCTCCACCGTGATGTCGCGGAGGGAGATCGCCTCCGCCATGCGCGCTGCGCCCCGGCCGGCCACCGCCGGGTACGCCGTGCCGCCGACGATCTTCGGCGCCACGATCGCGTGCACCTTGTCGACGAGTCCCGCGGCGAACAGCCCGCCGTGCAGGACGCCGCCGCCCTCGCAGAGCAGCAACTGCACGTCGCGCTCCCCCAGGAGCCGCATCAGCGCCGCCAGGTCGACGCGGCCGTCGGCCGTCTCCGGCAGCACGCACGCCTCCGCGCCCAGCGCTTCGACCGCCGCGCGCCACGCCGGGTCGGACTGCGCGGTGGTGGCGACCATCGTGCGAGCGCCGGACGAGAGCACCCTGGCATCGAGCGGCGTACGGCCGCGCGAATCGGCGACGATGCGCAACGGTTGCTTCGCTGCGGCCACACCTCCGGGCCGCGCGGTGAGCTGCGGGTCATCGAGCAGGACGTTGTTGACGCCGCACATGATGGCGTCGACGCGCGTGCGGACGTCGTGCGCCCAGGCGCGCGCCGCCTCGCCCGCCACCCAGCGCGAGTCGCCGGACCCGGCGGCGATCTTGCCATCGAGCGTGGTGGCGAACTTGGCGATGACGAAGGGGAGGCCGGTCGCGGTGTGCTTCAGGTAGGCCTCGAGCTGCCGCCGCGCCTCCGCCTCCCCGTCCCCGGCCTCGACATCGATCCCGGCGGCACGGAGCTGCGCGACGCCGGCGCCCGCAACGCGGGGGTTCGGATCGAGCAGCGCGATGCGGACGGTGGCGACGCCAGCCGCAATCAGCGCGTCGGTGCAGGGAGGCGTCCGGCCCTGGAACGAGTGCGGCTCCAGCGTCACGTAGGCGGCGCCGCCGCGGGCCCGGTCTCCGGCCGCCTGCAGGGCCACCGCTTCGGCGTGGAGGCCGGGCGGCGGCTGCGTGGCGCCCTCGCCGACGACGCGGCCGTCGCGGACGATCACGCAGCCGACGTGCGGGTTCGGGCTGGTGGACCCCACGACGGCTTCGGCGAGCGCCAGCGCCCGGCGCATGTGTTCGCTGGTCATGGCGTCAGGATACCGGGAGCAGCCCGCGGTAGAGCGCCTCCATCCGCGCCATCTCGCGCTCGTTGAGGCCACGCTCCTCCACGATCGCGCGGTTGCGCGCGGCGGCCGCTCGGCGCAAGCCGTGATCCGCGAGCGCGCGCGCGATCGCATCGGCGAGGATGTCGGGGCGGTGCAGCGGCACGCGGAAGCCGTTGACGCCGTGCTCCACCAGCTCGCGCTGGGTGGCGAGGTCGGAGACGATCGGGAAGCAGCCGGCCGCCATCGCCTGGAGCAGCGCGACGGACGTGCCGTCCGACGAAGGCACCGAGACGAAGACCTCGGCGTCGGCGAGGGCATCGCGGAACGCGGCGCGGTCAAGAACGCCCAGGAACTCCACGCGCCCGGCAGCATCCCGCGCCTGTCGCTGGAGCGCGGCCGTCTGGGCGCCGCCGTGCGCGATCGCCAGCCGGACGTCCGGGCGGGCGCGGACGACGGACGCATAGGCCGTCACGATCTCGCCGATGTTGTAGAGCGGCTCGTGGGCGCGGGTGCTGAGCACGCAGGGCGTGCCGCCGACGCGTCCGCGGACGTTCACGGAGTCGCCGCCACGCGCCAGGAAGGAGCTGTCGGCGCCGAGCGTGACGACGTGCACCTTCGGCGCGGGTGCGCCCAGCGCCACCAGGCGGCCGGCCATGTAGCCGTTGTTCGACGTCAGGAGGTCGGCGCGGCGGACGGTCCAGCGCGCGATGAGGTTCGACACCGGGTCGCGCTCCGGCTCGACGAGGACATCGGAGCCCCAGGCGGTGACAACGTACGGCCGGACGCCGGCGAAGCTGCCGTAGAAGCCGTGCTCGACGAGGAAGTGGGCGTGGAGCACGTCCGGGTGCATCTCGCGCAGGACGCGCGGCAGCCCGGCGGCGCGGTAGCGGGCCGCGTGCGCGAGGCGGAGCAGGCCGCGTGGCAGGCGCGGGCGGGATGTCGCGGCGGACGCCGGCGAGGCGGCGCGGGGCGCGTGCGGGCGCAGGATGTGCGGCGTCACGCCGTCGAGCGGTTGGCGCGGGGGATAGAAGCTCACGGCGTGGAGATCGTGGCCGCGCCGGATGAACCAGTCGAGCCAGGCGCGGGTGTGCACGCTGTCGAAGTCGCCGAGGATGGCGATGCGCAGACGCTGGTCCGGGGCGACCGGCTCGACGTCCACGCTCAGCCTCCCGTCCGCGGCGCGCCGCCCGCTTCGAGCGGAGTACGGCCGGTGACGCGCGCGAGCAGGCCGCGCGCCGCATCGGCGTAGAGGCGCGCGTCGGACGGGCGCGGAATGAGCGCCTCCAGCGGCGGCTGGCCGGAGATGAGGCGGTAGGCGACGAGCGCGGCGCAGAAGTGCGCACCGTAGGCCAGCGACGAGGCGGCGGCGGCGCCCTGCACCCCGTACACGGGGACCAGCGCGAAGAGCGCGGCGAACGTCACGACGAGCGAGACGACGGTGATCATCGTGTTCACCAGCGGCTTCCCCTGACTGAAGATGTAGCTCGTGAGCACCTTCGACCCGGTGAGGGCCACCGTGCCCGGCAGCAGCCACCAGAGCGCCCGCACGGAGCCGTCGTAGGCGTGGCCGAAGAAGAAGGGGACGACGAGCGGCGCGGCGACGGCGAGCGCGGCCGAGCCCGCCGCCGCGACGAGCAGCGTGTTGCGCGTGGCGAGCGGCGTGATCCAGCGCGTCTCCTCGTCGGCGGCGCCGGTGAGGCGCGGCAGCAGCACGAGCGCGACGGAGTTGGCGAGGAGCCACACCGCCTCCGTCATGGAGACGCCGACAGCGTAGACGCCGACGCCGGCGACGCTGACGAACGCCTTGACGACGTACTGGTCCAGCCGGTAGTTCATGAGCTGGAGGACGTTGCCGGCCTCGCCCTGCACACCGAAACGAGCGAGGGTGCGCAGGACATCGAGGCGCGGCCGCATCACCTGCGCGAGATCCACATTCGCGAAACCGATGCGCCAGAGCGCGAAGACGGCAGACGCCACGTTCGACGCCACCCAGAACCAGACCACGAGCGCAGGCGTGGGGCTGCCGGCGGCGTACGCGCTGGCAACGAGCGCGAGCATCACCGCTGGCTGGGTCACCGTGGCGATCCCCATCTCGACAAAGCGGCTCTGCGCCTGGAGCGTGACGATCAGCGCCGACGACCAGATGAGCGCCGGCACGGCCGCGATCAGCAGCCAGGCCGGCAGCCCCGCGCCGAGGAGGTCGGCGCCCGCCCACGGCACGACCGCGACGAGCGCCAGCACCGTGATCGCCGGCGACAGCAGCGCCACGACGTGGACGGCGCTGACGACCTGCCGCAGCGACAACCGCCGCTTGTTCAGGAAGTAGACCGTGGCGTTGCCGAAGCCCAGTCCGAGCAGCATCTGCCCGAAGGCGGTGGATACGACGAAGAGCGCGTAGGCGCCGCGCCCGCCCGGGCCGAGCGCGCGGGCGACCAGCACGCCGGACGCGAACGCCAGCCCGCCATCGGCGACGTAGGTGAGCAGCACGACGTTGACGTGGCCGAGGAACGAGCCCGGTTGCTGCTGAGCGGGGGGCGCGGCGTCCTGCATCGACGGGATTGTAACGGCCGGGCGGGCACGGGTGTGTCGGCGTCTCACTGTCGGCGTCCCGAAGTGTCTCGGCGTGCCAGAGGGACACCAAAGCGGGGCAAATCGCGACGTTCACGCGCGGGAGGGCGCGGAACGCGCGCAAAAACGTGCGCTTTCGATGCACCGTTATGTCGCGTCCAGATTCGAAAGGGTGCTCTCGTTCGGCAGTTTTGCCCTGTTCTCCGCCGGGGGAGCGTGGGTCCGTCCGCGGGGCTGATTGGCGGCAGGCGCAGTGCGAGACCATGGGGCGAGGGTACGCCGGCGCGGGGGCGAACGCCGAGCGGGCGATGTCACCGGGGGAGGCGCGGGACGAGGGAAGCGGAAGCGGGAAGCGGGAAGCGGGAGGCGGGACGCGGGAGGCGGAAGTTAGAGCTTAGGGGATGCCGGAACCTGGGAGATCGCGGTGACCGCATCGATCTCCGCGGCGAGGCGCTGGTCCCAGGTCCAGAAGTGCTCGCTGGCGTGGGCGCGGGCGGCGGCGGCGAGGCGGGCGCGCTGCGCGGGGTCGGCGGCGAGGGCCACGAGGAGGTCGGCGAGGCGCTCCTCCAGCGGCTTGACGAAGCCGCTGCGCTGGGAGCTGTCGACGAGGCGGCCGGTGCGCTCGTCGGCGATCAGGCGGCGGGTGTCGCCGGCGTCGACGGCGACGATGCACATGCCGCAGGCCATCGCCTCGAGCAGCGGGTTGCCGACGTTGGAGAGGTCGGCGACGGCGAGGAAGCAGTCGGCGGCGTGCATGTAGCGGCGCACGTCCGGCTGCGACACCGCCCCGACGAAGCGCATGGCATCGGCGACGCGCAGCTCGCGCGCCAGCGCCTCCAGCCGCGCGCGCTCCTCGCCATCGCCGACGACGACGAGCAGGGCGTGCGGCGCCCAGGCGCGCACCTTCGGCATGGCCCGCACGGCGCGGTCGACGCGTTTCCAGGTGGCGAGGCGCGACGCCGTGATCATCACGAACGCGTCGCCGGGCAGCGAGAGGTCGCGGCGCGCTTCGGCGCGCTCGTCGCCGGACGGCGGGCGCAGGCGGTCGAGGTCGAGGCCGTTGCGCCAGAACTTCACGCGGCCAGCGGACGACGGATTGAGGCGGGCGAGCACCTGGTCGCCCTGCGTGCCGTCATCGGTCATGACGTAGAGGTCGGCGCGCGTCTTCAGCGCGAGCGCCTCCTCGTAGCGGCGGTAGTAGAGCAGCGTGTCGGTGAGCGCGGGGTGCATGACGGTGCCCTGGAAGCGCGCGACGAGCGGCAGCCGGACGCCGCGCCGGCGGAGGAGGCGCGCGGCGAGCACGCCGTGCACCTCGTACGCGTACAGCACGTCGTACGAGGCCCCCGGCGCCGACAGCAGCGCCCCGGCGCGGCGCGCCGCCAGCCACGGGAACGCCAGCGCGAACCGCGCCTTCTGCTCGACCGCGGCGACCGTCGCCGGCAGGGAAGGCAGCGGCAGGTCGCGCAGCGTCGGCATGTGGAAGGCGTGGAAGCGGACGCCGGGAATCTCGGGGCGCGACTCAGGCGCCGGGCGGCGCGCTTCGTCCCGGCGGTAGAAGTGGTTGGCGCCGATATCGGGCAGCACGACGTCGACCGCGTGCCCGGCAGCCGCGTAGGCGCGGAGCGTGCGTTCGAGGGTCGGGGCGCCCTTGCCCTGGTCGAGCGACCAGACGTCGAGGGCGGTGAGCATCAGTAGCTTCATGGTCGGTTGTCGCTGTCGGTGGTCGGTTGTTCAGCGAGGCGTTGTCGTGGTGCGTTCCGGGCGGGGGCGGAGCGGGGCGGGCTCGCCGGCGGCGGGCGGCGCGGCGCGACGGCGGCGCGAGAGCGCTTCGAGCGACAGCGCGCCGGCGACGCCGAGCAGCAAGCCGATCGCGACGGCGGCACCGAGGCGGCCGGCGGTGGAGCCGACGCCGGCGCTCTGCTCGTGCGGGGCGGTCACGGTGAGGGCGGTCGCCTTCATGGTGCTGGCGACGACGTCGTAGGACTGCGAAAGCCGCGAGGCGGTCTGGTAGTTGTCCTGGGCGGCGGTGAGCTGGGCCTTGAGGACGGGGTCGTTGGGGCTGGCCTGCGCATCGGCGGCGCGCTGCTGCAGGAGCGCGCGGGCCTGGTCGAGCTGGCGGGCGTAGTCGGCGACGAGGAGGCGCTCGATGACGGGCGTCTGCGACGCGGCGGCGTCGGCGAACGCCTGCTGCCAGGCGCGGGCGACGGCGAGCGCGTTCGGCCCGGTCACGCGGAAATCGATCCACGGCGCGTTGAAGGCGGCGGTGGCCGTCAGCCGCGGCCTGAGCGCGCCGGGCGCCACGCCGGCCTGCTGCGCCACCGTGGCGACGACGGCGTCGCTCGTCGCAAGGCGCGCGTAATCGAACGGCGAGGGCGTGACGGGCGGGCCGAAGAGCGGCGGCAGCGCGTCGACGACCACGTTCTGGCGGAAGCGGGCGTCGCCGGACGACGGGCGCAGGGCGCCGATGACGAGCGCGGCCGCGACGGCGACGGCGAGTGTGGCGACTGGGAGCCAGAGGTAGCGCCGGAGCGCGGAGAGGTCGTGGCGGAGGCCGGATGCGCGGGTGCGGCTGATGCTGTCCCTCACGCCGCGAGTGTAGGGGGGCGGGGCGGGGGCCGGCAAGGCGGGAGCATGCGCGCCCGGACGCATGCTACGATGCGCTCGTGAGAGCGCCGCTCGTCGCCGGCCTCTGCGTCGTGATGGGAATCGTCACCGGCTGCGGCGGCGCGTCGCCGGCCGGCGTGCCGTCGCCCTCAGGGAACGCGACCGCCACGGCTGCGCCCGCAGCGTCACCCACGACCGCCGGCACCATGCCCGGCACGGCCTGCCCGTTCGCCGCGTCCGTCTGCGACTTCGCGCGTCAGACCGAGGCGCGCCTTTCGCGCGGCGACGTGGCCGGCATCATCGGCGACGCGCCTGGGCGCGCCGTGACCTGCACGACCGGCGTCAACCCCGGCCTTGGCGCTGACTTCCCGCTGTGCACCGGCGCCGTTGCGGGCGAGGTGCGGTTCGGGTTCGAGGTCGGTGCCTTCCAATCTGAGGGAGGCATGACCGACAGGGCGGGGCTGGCGGGCGGCATCAGCAACTGGCTGGCTTCCATCGACCCGGCGCGATCAGATCGACTGGGCAGTGGAGCGGTCCGGGCATTCACAATCGGCTGCCCGGACGCGCGGACGACCATCGATTGCCGATTAGGCTTCTCACTCGTCTTCAGCGCCATCCACACCGGCGGGGTGCGCGATTTCCTGATGCTCGTCTTCACGCCGGACGCCGCCGGGACGCCGAAGGTCGTCGGCCTGTACACCGGACTCGCCAGCCTGAACATGCTCTACCTGACGGGCGGCCGTGGCGCGGGCCTGCGTCCTGGCGAACCGACGAGCCCACCCGTACAGTACATGCCGCTCGGCCGCTAACGTCCGCCCTCCGCCCCCCGAATCGATCACGCGCGCGGCCCTACCCCGCCGGCGGCTCGTCGCCGGGCGGCGTGACGTGGACGCGGCCGCGGCGGCGCTCCAGCTCGCGCCGCACCATGCGCTCCTCCACTTCGCGGCCCCAGAGGCTGGGCGTGATGAAGGTCGAGAAGAACTGCAGCGCGAGGAACGCGCCCCAGATGCCGGCGACCCACTGCACCCACCAGCCGCCGCCGGTCAGCCAATCGATCAGCGCCAGGCCGCCGACGACGAAGAGGAACGTGGCGGCGTGGCGGTAGAACTCCAGGCGGCGGCGGACGCGGCGGCGGATGCGCCGGTACTCCGGGTCCGGGTCGTCGCCGGCGAAGCGCCCGCGCCCGGCGCCGATGCGCACGCCGCCCCACGGGCCGCTGATATCGATGCCGTCGAAGTCGTCGCGGTCGTCCGCCATGGCGCCCTCCTTCCCGCACGGTGAGCATAGCGCGCGGCGAGGCCGCGGTGCGGGGCAGCGGGCGTTGCGGATTCCGCAGCGGGCGAGCGAGCCGGAGAGGCGCGCCGGTAGCGTCTATCGGGGGCCTTCGGTACAATCGCGGCCGGGTCCGCCAGAGGAGGAGCTTCGTGGGCGAGTTCGTGCGCGTGGGGCGCCTGTCAGACATCCCGCCGGGGACGATGAAGGGCGTGAAGGCGAAGGGGAAGGAGATCCTCGTCGCGAACGTGGACGGCGCGGCGTACGCGATCGCCGACCGCTGCACGCACCTGCGCTACCGGCTGCACAAGGGCACGCTCGACGGCACGGTCGTCACGTGCCAGGGGCACGGCTCCCGCTTCGATGTC
>DASQHL010000149.1:0-4525 GCA_035632115.1 Dehalococcoidia bacterium
GGGGTCAGCGAAGGTCGTGACATCGAAGCCGTGCAGGCGCAGTCCGCGCTTGATCACGCCGAGCAGGCGCTCATCGTCATCGACGACGACGGCGTGGATTACGCGGCCCGTGGCGGCTGTGGTAGCGGGCGAACCCAACGAAACAGTCCCTCCGGTGCATGATAGCGAACCGCCCTGTCTGGCCCCGCAATCTTGCGCCTCCTCCAGACTCGTCAGCAGGACGGGAGGTAGCCTGGCGTGCCGAGCAGGCGGTCGAGCGTGACCGGTTGGAGGCCGCGGGCACGCAACCCATCGAGAATGATGGGCAGGGCGGCGACGACAACGCTGCGGTCGGCGCCGATGTTGCCGTCGAGGCCGTCGTGAAGATCGATGATCGAGCCCGGCTTCACCTTTTCGAGGACGCGGCGCGCGACGAGTGCGCTATCGTGGGTGGCCCAGTCGGCGGCGGAGACGTCCCAGGTCACCATCTTCATGTGGTGGTCGCTCACGACTCTGGCCATGAACGGCGTGTGCGTGCCGTGGGGCGGGCGGTAGAGAGCCGGGCAGACGCCAAGGTTGCGCTTGAAGGCGTCCTGGGTGCGCTGGAGTTCCGGGTAGCGAGGGTCGAGCCAGCGCCAGGCATCGTGGTAGTACGAGTGGTTGCCGAGGAGCATGCCATCGTCGAGCAGGGCGCGCGAAACGTCGGGGCGGGCATCGAGCGCCTTGCCAACGGTGAAGAACGTCGCCTTGACGCCGTAGCGGTCGAGGATGTCCTTGACCTGGAGCGTGTAGGGCGGGTCGGGACCGTCGTCGAAGGTGACGGCGACCTGGTTGCTGTTGCGCGGGCCGTGGTGAATGAGCGAGCCGAACCAGGTGACGCCGGGAGTCGTAGCGCCGATGGTGGAAGTGACCACGAGCGCGGTGAGCACGGCCGCGAAGGCCAGCGAGGCGCCGCGGAGCAGGCGGATGGGGCGGGCCGATGCGACGCCGGCGGCGACGGCCACGGCAATGCTGGCCGCGGCGACGGCCATCGTCACGTCGCGCCCCACCGCCAGACGGAGCAACACGAGCACGCCAGCCACAAGTGCGGGCGGGAGCGCCGCGCGCCAGGCAAGTGCACTGCGCGCATCGGGCAGGCTGAAGGCGACGGCGGCGCCGAGCAGGGGCGCGACGATCCAGGCAGCCGCGGGGTAGGACGCCTGCGCGAGGAGCCACGCCGCAACTCCGCCGAGTGGCACAGCGAGCAGGTGGAGGGCGCGACCGCCGGCGAGACGCGCGACAATCGCGACCACGATGGCGGCGATGACGAGCGCGACGCCGGCCTGCGCAAGATGGGCGTTGACGGGGGCGCCGATGATCGCGAGGGGGGCAGCGGCGACAGCTCCGGCGCCGCACCACGCCAGCGTCTGCAGCGCGACGCCGACTCGGGTCTGCGGCGGCCCTGCGGCGGCGGCCCTGTTATCCTCAGTGCCGTGTGGGATCGACATGCCCGTACAGACTAGCCGAACGGCGGACGACGCACCGCCTGACGATCGATGGGTGTGGATGCGCCAAGGCGGCAACGCGGCGCTGCTGCTCGTAGGGGCGGCATGGGTGGCGTTGCTGGCGGCGATCCTGGCGCATCGAGTCTTCGTAACGAACGACTCGCTGAGCAATTACATCCACGTGTGGTACATCGCGCAGCGGTTCTGGGGCGGGCACGGTGTGCCATTTCACATGCCGCTGATCGGGCACGGCCAGGCGTTCGCATTCCCGTACGGCTTCATCCCGTGGATGAGCGCGGCGCTGCTGCGGCCTCTGCTGGGCGACCGGGTGGTGACGCTCTGGCTGGTGGCCGGGGCACTTGGGGTGATCGGCGGGGCATGGTGGGCGTTCCCGGAGCTGCGGGGAGGTTGGTGGACGGCGCTGCTGCTGCTGAACCCGATGCTCATCGAGGGGCCGCTCCTGGGGCAGCTGCCGTTCCTGTGGGCGACGGCGATGCTCTTCGCGGCGATCGCCCTGTGGCGGGGAGAGCGGCGGCTGCTCGCAGCGCTGGCGCTGGGCGCGGCGCAGGCCACGCATGCGCCCGTGCTGCTGCCGATCGCGGGGGTGCTGGTGGTAGCGCGGCTCTGGTGGGAGCCACGGCGGGGCGATCTGCTCGCGTGGTACGCGGTGTCGCTCCTTATCGCGGCACCGGCGGCGTGGATCGCGCTGGTCTCACCAACGGTGGAGGATGCCTCGGCGCGGACGCTCATGGGCAATTTCTTCGGGACGGTGAGTCTGCGCGCGATCGTGGTAGGGGCACCGTTCATCGGGCTGGCGCTGCAGCGGACGGCGTTCGCGCGCGTGCCGGTGGCGCTGTTCGCGGCGCTGATCGCGCTGAACGTCGTGCTGGTGCCGGTGCGTCGAGACCAGTTCGCCTGGGGGGCGTTGAGGCGCACGCCGGACCATTCGCTCACCAGCTTCATCGACACGGCCAGCTTCGTGCCGGGAGCGACGTACCGCATCCTACGCGTTGCGGACGGCAAGGTGGGGATGTACGACTTGCTCCGGGCGGGGGCGCGGCTCGACTCGGAGCCGTTTCCGGAGAGCATCGACCGGCGAAGCTGGCCGACGTTGACCGCGTACCTAGCGTTCCTGCGTGGCAGACAGGTGGACTATGTGATCGTGTACAACACGTACGACCACGATCTGGGCACGAACGAACACCATCTGCTGGAGGAGATGGCGGGGTCTGCGGATGCGCAGCCGTGTACGACGGTGCAGTTCCGAGGCGCGGGCTTCGACGTGTATCGGATCCACCGGGAGCGGTGCTAATGCCGCTCACGACAGGCGATCGAGCGACGAGGTAGCGTGTGTTGACCGCGCGCGGGACACGATCCCGCAACGGTTCAAGGAGGCAGCTATTGTCCGGGGTAACGCCGACGTGTCGGTGATGGACGCGAGCGCGGTCCGACGCGTCCGCGACGCAGCGCGCGAGGTGGTGGAGTCGCACCACCTGCCGGGCATCGCGATTGGCGTCGTCGAAGGGCGCGAGCTGGTGTTCTGCGAAGGTTTCGGCCTGGCGGATATCGAGCGCGGCGAGGCGATGGAACCGACACGGCGGCAGCGCATCGCTTCTATCACGAAGACGATGGTAGGGCTGTGCGTGATGGCGCTGGTCGACGAGGGCAGGATCTCGCTGGACGATCATGTGGCGCGGCTGCTGCCGGACGTCCGGTGGTACGGTCCAGGCGCATCGATCCGGGTGCGCCACCTGCTCATGCACACTTCGGGGATCGGCGAAGCAGCGACGCCGGGCGCGCTGGCCGAGACGGTCAACCCGGACCGGGAGGCGGTGCGGCAGCCCGGCGACTTTGGCACGATGTTCCCTGACGGGATTACGGTGGAGGCGCAGCCGGGCAGCAAGTGGGCGTACTGCAACCTCGGCTTCGCGCTGCTGGGCGAGATCGTGGTCAGGGCGGAGGGCGCGCCGCTCCACGACGTGCTGCAGGGGCGCGTCTTCGCGCCGCTGGGGATGGGCGACACTGAGGCGCTTGACGAGCCGCACCCGACGCTGACGACGGGATACCATCGAGCGCCGACCGCCGATGCGCGAGAGCTGCTGGAGCGGGCCGGGATCGCCGTACGAGACGAGGCGACGGTCGACGGCCACAACATCCGCGGCTCGTACCGCCCCGAATTCAACCGGGCAATGGTGGCTGCGGGCGGTGTACAGTCGACGGTCCCGGACATGGCGCGGTACGCAGCGGCGCTCCTCGGCGGTGGCGGAGGCATCGTGCGGCGGGAGACGTTCGAGGAGATGGTCGCGCCGCAACATTGCCCGGACGCCCGGCTGGAGAGCTGGGGACTCGCGTTCGCCAGGACGCCGCGTTTTGGAACGCTGTCGATCGGCCATGGCGGCGCGTATTTCGGTGGCTGGAACTCGAACCTGAGCGTGTTCAGAGACCACGGGTTCGCGGTGATCCAGCACATGAACGTGATGCTCGACCGGCCGGCACCGGTGTTCTCGCGCATCCTGCGGGCGGTCGTGGGAGCGCCGGCTCCGACAGCGCCGGCGGGGGTGCTCGACTCCGGCGTCGCGGCGACGGCGGCTGGCGTGTACGAGTGCCTGCCGGGAAGACTGACGAACTTCCGGCCGAGCCTCCGCATCGGGCGGGCGCAGATCGTCGCCCGGGACGGCGGGCTCTGGCTGCAAGCGCGACGTGGTGTGTGGAAGCAGGGCGTGCGGCTTCTGCCGGCAGATCCCGGCGATCCCTTCCTGTTCGTGGTAGGGAGCGATGACGGCGAGCCGGACTACGTGGTGCTCACGCGCGACCGGGACGGGCACGTCGATGGCTTTCGCTGCGACGAGCTGGTACGCATGGTGCGGACGGAGCAGGTCGCGGGCTGGGTGTGACACCGCCGCAGACGCGCTGCCGTCCCGCGGAGTATTCTTGCCGCGCTACGCCGTTGCGGGTGCGCCCGCTTCCTGAGACAAGACGGCGTCGTAGAGCTTGACGGCGGGAGGGCCGGCCAGGACGCCCATGAGCGACGTGCCCTGGCGGTGGCCGGCGACGAAGGCGTC
>DASQHL010000150.1:0-2526 GCA_035632115.1 Dehalococcoidia bacterium
CGCATCGTCGGCAACGGCCCCGAAGCGCACCGCCTGCATCGCCTCGGCCCGCATGTCACCTGGCTTGGCGACGCCACGCAAGACCAGCTCGCCCAGGAGTACAACCGCTGCCACGTCTTCTGCCTGCCCAGCGTGCAGGAGGGCTTCGGCATCGTGTATCTCGAGGCCATGGCCGCCGGCAAACCCATCGTCGCCGCGCGCGCCGCCGCCGTGCCGGAAGTGGTCCGCGACGGCGTCGACGGCCTGCTGGTCGAGCCGCGCAACCCCGCCGCGCTCGCCGCCGCCCTCGCCCAATTGCGCGACGACGCCTCCCTCCGCGCCACTCTCGCCGCCAGCGCCGCCGCCCGCGTCGCCGAGTTCGACCGCCCTCGCGTCTGCCGCCTGTTCCTCGATCAGCTCCGGCAAGTCACAGCGGTCTGATTTTTTTCTTCACTGGTTTTTCAGTTACTTGCCGCTACGCGCGCCTCGCGCCGCTTGCTTCCCCGGTTATCGCGTTGGCCAACGCACTCCTGACTTGGGTGGAAAGGTGGGGGGCGGGACAGAGCTGTCGATCGATCGACGAAGCTGGATCCGAACGGTTACGCCAGCCGGTGACCGGCCCGACAATGAATCGGGCGCCGATTCAGATTTTCGGCCACGCAATCTCCACCCCCTGCCCCTGAATCTCTTTCTGAAATTCATCCAGCAGCGCCTTGCTGTTCCGCACCGCCCGCGGCGTGACTTTCTTCCCCAGGCAAAACGCCGCCGCCAGCCCCGCCGACTCGCCGATATTCCACTCCACCGGGTGCAGCCGGAAACACCCATTGGTAATATGTGTCACGCCCAGGTTCTTGCACGCCGCGAGCAGGTTCTCCACCCGGCGCGGGACGAGCGCCCCCAGCGGAATCTCGAACGGCAGCGAGCTGATGTCGATGTAATTGTCGCCCCCCGAGCTGGGGTGCAGGTCGATGCGATAGCTGCCCACGCCGACTGAGTCGGCGAAGTGCTCCGCCGTGATCTGGTCAGGCGGCTTGCCGGTCAGCTTCGTGCGCGCGTCGGTCCCCACGTGCTGCTCGAGCACGGTGAACTCCGCTGCGACGCGCCGCGACTCGCGAATGTAGGGATACTTCGCCAGCCCGTCGTCCGTGCCCACAATGTCGCGCCGCAGCCGCAGCCCGCGCCACCCTGCTTTGCCGTCCGGCCGCGGCGCCTCCGTCTGCATCCAGTAAAGCAGCGACAGGCTCAGTTGCTTCGCCCGCCTTACGTGCTTGGCCGCCTCCGCTTCGCTCACCCCGATCAGGTTTCCCAGCCAGTAATCATTCTGCGGCCAGTTGACCGCCGACATGTCGCCGCGATACGTCCCCGGCGCGAAGTTGCGCCGCGCCGCGATCCGCCGGTAGGTCCACAGCCCGCCGTCGCTCCCGTGCTCGTCGCACTCCGGATCAAACGCGTGCGTGCGCGGCTCGTGCGTGATCGGATGCGTCGCCGTCCAGCTCAGCAGCTTCCCCGGCCACGGCGGCTGGAGCGCCGGCACATAGTCGCGCCAGAAACCGTACTCCTCCGGCTTGTCGATTGTGTGATCTTCCCCGGCGATGTAATCCATCGCGAAGCAGCACGTGAAGGCCTGCATGTCAGCCGGCCGGGCGTCGGAAGGCGCGTGCATCTCGCCGGTCTGCTTCTGCGATTCAAAGCCGGTGACGTACTCAGTCTTGGTAAGAGGCAGGAGATCGCCCAGCTCGGTGGCGTCGAGAAAATAGGCTCCTGCCAGCGTCCGCTTCAGGCCGCTCCCCAGCTCCTCCGCTTCCACCACCCGCACGCGGTCCCGCTCCGCGTCAGCCGCAACCGCCCTGTGTCGCAGCAATATCCGCACGCGCCCCGCGCTCACGTAGGGCGCCAGCATCTCGCGCAGCACGGCCAGCGACACGCGCGGCTCATGGCAAAGCCGCGACACGCCGCCTTGGCCGGGATTCAGGTCCCAGCGCGCCCGCGCTTCGGCGGTCAGCGGATAGTTGCGGCGATAGTAGTCGCGCACGCGCTCCCGGTATTCCCGATAGGCCCGCGTCGCCCCGAACGCTTCGATGTAGCGATGCTCGTCGGGCGGCACAGCCTGCGCCGTGAGCTGCCCGCCGATCCAGTCCGTCTCTTCAGTAAGGATGACGCTGCGCCCGTTGCGCGCCGCGGCCAGCGCCGCCGCCACGCCACCCACGCCGCCGCCGATAATGACCACGTCGGCCGCTTGCTCGCGCGGAGCCGCCGCCCCGGCCGCCGCCGCCGCGATCCCCACCAGAAACGTCCGCCGCCTCACTGCCTCGCTCCAGCCCGCTCCCGCTCCGCCCGCGTCCGCTGGTTCACCATCGCCCTCCAGGCTGCGTCGTCCGCCGCGAGTGCCGAAGCCCGTCCCACAATCCTCCGCCGCCTCACAGCCTCGCTCCAAGCTGCTCGCGCGCCGCCCAGGTTGCCAGCTCGTCAGCGCGGATGTTGTCAGCGTGGTCGGCGTGGCCCTTCACCCACTCCCACGTTACGTCGTGCTTCTCTACCTCCTGTTCC
>DASQHL010000151.1:0-8554 GCA_035632115.1 Dehalococcoidia bacterium
CTGCCTCAGCGTACGCCTCCACGAAATAGTCGTACCTTTGAAGATTCAACGGCTCGCCGATTAGCCGCTCAACGAATGGGCGCTGCTTCTCCGTCACGGGGTAGCACAGCACCATCTGCGGATCGTCGCTGTTGGGGCCGAACAACCGTTGAAGCTGCGCCAGCCGAACGCCACGCAGCTCGTAACCGCGGACGAGCCGGTCGTCACCGATCTTCCTGAACTGGGTAGCCCAACGGCGCATGCTCACGGCTCGACCTTTCGACGCTTGCTGGGGCGGCCGACTTGCGTTCCGGTGACGGGATCGAAGTCTCCAAGGTGGCGCCGCCCTGTCCTATCATACCGCTCGACGGTGCCCTTCTTGTAGTCCCACTCGTAGATCGCGCCGTCCCTCGTCCTTCCAGCGGGCGCGCAGGCCGCCGCCAAAACGCGTCTTGCGGCGCGACCGCGTCGCGCGCGGGAACGCGGGCAGATCGGCTGGCGGTGGTTCGTACGGCATCAGAAGACGCGCTCGCCGGAGAGCCAGGTCTCGGTGACGCGCAGGTCGCCGTCGAGCAGGAGGAAATCGCCGCTGAGGTCCGGGAGCGCACTGCGGCCGAGCGCGCTCGCGGGGTTGGCGGACGCCATCGCCACCGCATGCTGCGGCTCAACGCCGATGTATCGGACGGCGTTGCGCACCATGTCGTCGAGCGGCGTGACGCCACCGATGATGGTGCCGTCGGCGACGCGCACCGCTTTGCCGCGATCGACGCGGATCGGCACGCCCTCCCACTCGCCTTCGCCATCGGGCGTGCCGCACAGTGGCATGCCGTCGGTGATGAGGACGATCCTCTCAGCTCCCTTCGCGCGCACGAGCAGGCGTGCGGCCGCGTAGTCCACGTGCGCGCCGTCGCCGATCAGCTCCGCGGTCAGGTCATCGGACGTCATGACCACGCCCAGGACGCCGGGGTCGCGGTGGCCGAACGGGCGCATGGCGTTGAAGCAGTGCGTGATGTGCGAGACGCCGAGGACGATAGCGCGGCGGGCCTGCCCGTAGGTGGCGTCGGTGTGGCCCATGGCGGCGACGGCGCCGGAATCGACGACGGCGCGGATCAGCGCGTCGGCGCCGGGGAGTTCGGGCGCGAGGGTGATCTGGCGGATCGCGCCGCCCGACGCCTCGAATAGCTGCTCGTACTCGCGGACGCTGGGCGGGCGCAGCCAGCGGGGATCGAACGCGCCCTTGCGGGCGGGGTTGATGTACGGGCCTTCGAGGTGGAAGCCGAGCGCGCGGGCCTCGCCCGGGCCCGGCTTGCCGATCAGCGGCGCCAGCGCCTGGAGCCGGCGCAGGATCTGCGCGTGGTCGCGGCCGAACGTGCTCACCAGGAACGACGTGACGCCGCGCGTCACCGCCCAACGCGCGTAGCCCCGCACCTGCTCGGGGTCGTCCGTCATCAGGTCGAAGCCACCGCCGCCGTGGACGTGGATGTCGACGTAGCCGGGCGCGACGATGCGGCCACCGCCATCGATGATGGCGGGCGTGCCGGGTCCGGCGTCCGCGGACGGCGCGGGACCGCTGACGATCGATGCGCGCCCGCCCTCGATAGCGACGCGCGCGGGCACGCCAGCGGCTGTGCGGACGTTGTTGATGGCGATGCTCGTCACTTCTGGCAGGTCCGGCACCAAGTTGTCGTGCGCTGGTTGGGGGAGATTTCGGTGAGGTAGGAGCCGCAGCGGGGGCAGCGGCCCTCGTCCTTATTGGTGCCGTCGCCGGCCTTGCGGTGCACCTTCAGGTGTTCGCGCCACTCCTGGTAGTCCAGCTCGTCGCGGAACTTCTCTTTCAGGATGGGAATGGAGCGGTCCATCACCTTGTGGATGCCGCGGTAGAGCGCGCCGATCTCGTTGTCCGAGAGGGTGGTGCGCTTCCGAAACGGTTCGATGCGCGCTTCGAAGAGGATCTCGTCGGAGTAGGCGTTGCCGATGCCAGCGATGAACTTGTGGTTGGTGAGGATGTTCTTGACGGCGCCGGTGTGCTTGCGGATGCGCTGGCGGAACTCGTCCTCGCTGACATCGAGGGCGTCCGGCCCCATCTCGGCGAACATGGGGACCTTGAGGATGTCATCGGCCGGGACGACGTAGATCTTGCCCATGAGCTTGCGGTCGGAGTAACGGAGCTGCCAGCCGTTATCGAGCGTGAGGACGAGGCACGTCTTCGCCTTCTTTCGGGCGGCGGGCGCGGCGTACTGGAAGCGGCCGGTGAGCATCGGGTTGATGACCAGCACGCGCTCGTCGGCGAGGCCGAAGAGGAGGAACTTGCCGCGGCGCAGCACCGGGCCGAAGCGGTTGCCCGTGAGGGTGGCCTCCAGGTCGGCGGCGCCGGAGCGCACGACGTAAGGGATGAGCGCCTCGGCCCGGGTGATCTCGACGCCGACGATGCGGTCGTTGAGGAAGGCGCGAATTGCTTCGAGGTCTGGTATCTCGGGCATGGCTGCAGGGTACCGGCTGGATGCGGGAGGCGAGAAGCGGGATGCGGGAGTTGGGATGCGAGAGCAGGCTGCAGGCGGGAGTCCGGCAGGCTGCCGGGCGCGCGGCGCTGTGGCCTGCCGGGGCGGGCGGCGCTACGCTAGAGCCAGGGAGGTGGTGTGTCATGGCGGGGGCGCTCGACGGCGTGCGCGTGCTCGACTTCACGGTGTTCCAGCAGGGGCCGCAGGCGACGGTGGTGATGGCGGACATGGGCGCCGACGTGATCAAGGTCGAGCCGCCGATGTTCGGGGACCTGGGCCGCGTGCTGGCGATGCACGGGGAGCAGCGGCTGAGCGCGTACCACCTGGCGCATAGCCGCGGCAAGCGCAGCATCACCGTCAACCTGAAGACGGACGAGGGCCGGGCGATCGTGCGGCGGCTGGTGCCGGCGGCCGACGTGTTCGTGCACAATTTCCGGCCGGGCGCGATGGAGCGGTTGGAGCTGGGCTACGAGGAGGTGCGCGCGCTGAACGAGCGCATCATCTACGCGCACGCGTCCGGCTGGGGCGCGGCCGGGCCGAAGGCGAACCACCCGGCGTTCGACATCGCGGCGCAGGCGCAGTCCGGGCTGATGGCGATGACGGGCGAGCAGGACGGCGGACCGCTGCCGGCGGGGGTCGCGATCGCGGACTACGCGGGGGCGATGAACCTGGCGCTGGCGGTGATCGCCGCGCTGTACGCGCGGGAGCGGACGGGGGCGGGACAGAAGGTCGAGACGTCGCTGTTCGGGTCGGCGGTGGCGGCGCAGGCGTGGGAGCTGCAGTATTACATCCTGAGCCGGCGGGAGCGGCGCAGCGGGCGCGGGCACGCGTACCTGCCGACGATCTGGCGCACGTTCCGCACGCAGGACGGCTGGGCCGTCGTCGGCGGGGTGGGCGACGACCGCTGGCCGGCGTTCTGCGCGGCGGTGGGGATGCGGGAGCTGCAGCACGACGCGCGCTTCGCCAACGCGGGGGCGCGCAAGGATCACCTGGAGGAGCTGTACGAGCTGCTCGACGACAAGTTCCTGGCACGGACGACGGCCGAGTGGATCGCGGAGCTGGAGGCGCACGACATGATCTGCGCACCGGTGGCGACGTACGAGGATGTGACGGCGGACCCGCAGGCGTTGGCGAACGAGTACCTGCTGACGGTCGATCACCCTTCGAACGGGCCGACGCAGGTCGTCGGGTTTCCGTGGAAGTTCAGCGAGACTCCGGCGCGGGTGGCGGCCGGTGCGCCGGAGCTGGGGCAGCACACGGAGGAGATCCTGTTGTCGCTGGGGTACGGATGGGACGAGATCGCCGCGATGCGGGACGCCGGGGCGATCTAGCGTCACGGTGCGACCGCAAGGCCAAGCATCGGGCGACCGGCCGACCGCCACTACGCCGGGCGCGTCCGGCGGTTTCGAGTACGAGGCGGGCGGGTCAGTTCTTGCGCTGCAGGGTGGTGCGGATCACGTCGAGCATGCCGGAGGAGGCGCCGTCGCTCGCGGCGCGGAGGGCGTTGCGGATGGCGCGGGCGTCGGACGCACCGTGGGCGATCATAACGAAGCCGTTGACGCCGATGAGCGGGACGCCGCCGTATGTCGCGGGGTCCATGCGATCGCGCATCTTCACCAGCGCGGGGCGGAGCACCATTGCGGCGAGCTTGTAGTGCGGCTTTGCGGTCAGGGCGCCGCGCAATTCACGGAAGATGAAGTCGGCGACGCCCTCCGTGACCTTCACGGCGACGTTGCCGGTGAAGCCATCGGTCACGATGACGTCGGCGCGGCCGCGATGTACCTCGCCGCCCTCGATGTTGCCGACGAAGTTGATGCCGGCCTTCGCGAGACGCGTGTACACCTCCTGCATCAGCTCGCTGCCCTTCGTCTCCTCGCCGCCGATGTTGAGCAGGGCCACGCGCGGATTGCTGATGCCCATCACGCGCTCGGCGTAGACGGAGCCCATCTGGGCGAACTGGACGAGGTAGCTTGGCTTCACGTCCGCATTGGCGCCGACGTCCAGCACGAGGATACCTGTCTCGGTGAACGGGGCGATCGTGCCGAGGGCGGGGCGCTCGATCCCCTGGATGCGCCCGAGGGTCATGAGCGCGGACGCCATGACGGCGCCGGTGTTGCCGGCCGACACGAAGGCGCCGGCGACGCCCCGCTTCACCATGCCCATGGCGACGTTGATCGAGGCGTCGCGCTTGGTGCGGACGGCCTGGGCGGGGTGCTCGTCCATGGCGATCGCTTCGCTGGCGTGGATGATGTCGATCCCGGGTGGGATAGCGCCGTGATGCTTCAGCTCGGCCGCGACGACGTCCTGCGGCCCGACGAGCGCGACATCGATGCCGAGATCGCGGCTGGCAAGCAGCGCACCGGCCACGATCTCGGCCGGTGCGTGATCGCCGCCCATGGCGTCCAGCGCGATCAGCACGCTCTCGCTCCCCACCTGCGGGCGCACCGGGCTGCGCCCTTACGATGGCCCGGCAACGATGATCATCCTATCGCTGTCATCATCGAAGGGCGAGAGCGACGTATCGCCGTAGATCGCCGAGAGGCGGAGGCCGGCGCTCGCGAGCACCAGTTCCATCTCGAAGCGGCCGCTGACACGGAGGGTCACCTCGAACGCGCGGCGACGCACGGTGCCGTCGGCAGCGATGCGGTCGAAGATCAGCGCATCGGTCGTCGTCTGGGCGGCGGGGGACGCCAAGCCATTTCGCATCTTGGTGACCAACTCGCCGGTGCTGGGGTCAGCGCGCGTCCACTCAGCGACCAGGGGCGAGGGCTCTACGCTCCAATCGACCGCCGTGACGGTGCGCATCTCCGCGACGAAGAGGCCGCCGGCGGCCAGGTGGCGCGCGACGCGGGCGAGGGCCGCTTCCTGATCGGCGGTCGTGAGCATGTGCTCGAAGGTATCCAGCGCGCAGTAGATCAGGCCGAAGCGCTCGCCCGGAAAGTCGAAGGTGCGCATGTCGCCTTCGACGAGGCGGAGGCGTCGCGCAGTTGCGGGCTCCGCCGCCGCGCCATCCCGCAGCCGTTGGAGCATGTGCGAGGACGCGTCGAGCCCGACGACTTGGCATCCCTGGCGGGCGAGGTGGAGGGCGACGCGGCCGCTGCCAACGCCGAGCTCGAGCGACGGAAGATCGAGGCGACGCGCGAATCCTTCGTACAGGGGAAGGTCGTCATCGTAGCCGGCGTAGACCAGGTCGTAGAGGGCGGCCAGCTCGCCGTCGGCGTAGGCCTCGTGCGTCATGGCTTCACGGGCGGCATGCCGGCGGCGAACTCGGCGCGCATGGCAGCGCGCAGCTCGTCGTCCGCCAGTACGTCGATCGCGGTCATGGCGAGCGCCTTCGCGCCATCGATGACAGCGCGCTGCCCGGCGTCCGAGGCGGCGCACGTGGCGAACGCGCGCGAGTGGCCGTTGACGTCGGGCGGGGCGATGGCGATGGAGGGGTGGATGGCCGGCATGATGGCGCTGACGTTGCCCATGTCGGTGCTGCCGAGGGGGCGCGGCACATCGTCGGCGGGCACGTGGCGACCGACGGTGGCGAGGTTGCGGCGGTGCGCCTCGGCGAGGACGGCGTTGGTGCGCATGGCGGCGTACTGGTTCGGATTCCAGCGCAGCTCGAGGCGGGCGCCGGTGGCCAGCGCGCCGGCCTCGAAGCAGTCTTCGACCCGGGCCTTCAATTCCTCGAGGTAGTCGTCGTCCTCGGCGCGCACCATGAAGCTGGCGGTGGCGAGCGCCGGGACGATGTTCGGCGCGTCGCCGCCGTGCGTGATGATGCCGTGGATACGGGCGGTGCGGCGGATGTGCTGGCGGAGCGAATTGACCGCGTTGAAGGCGATGATCAGCGCTTCGAGCGCGTTGATGCCGCGTTCGGGTTGCGCGGCGGCATGCGCCTCGCGCCCCACGTAACGCACGGCGACCTCGGCGCAGGCGAGCGCCTTCGTGAGGACGGAGTCGTGGGTGCCGGGATGCGTCATCATGGCCGCGTCGAGTCCGACGAAGGCGCCCTCGCGGATCATGATGGCCTTCCCGCCATGGACCTCCTCCGCGGGCGTGCCGATCACCTGGATTGCGCCACCGACCTCATCGATGACGGAGCGCACTGCCGCGCCGGCGCCGATCGCGGCCGTGGCGATGATGTTGTGGCCGCAGCCGTGGCCGATGCCGGGCAGCGCATCGTACTCGGCTATGATGGCGACCGCCGGCTGGCCGGCCCCCGCCACGGCGCGGAACGCCGTCTCCAATCCGGCGATTCCCGTGGTGACATCGAAACGGCGCCCGCGGAGCCACGCCGCAAGCCACGCGCAGGCCTGCGTCTCGTGGAACGCGACTTCCGGGTGGGCGTGGATGCGGAGGCTCAGGTCCAGCAGTTCGGGCGCACAGGCGTCGACGGCTTGCGCCGCCCGCGCCTTGAGGGCATCGATGTCCATGCGGATAGCGTACAGGCGTCCGGCGGGGAGGCGATAGACGGCGCCGGCGGCATTCGCTGACGAACGCGAGGAGCCCCGCGCAGGGATCGGCAAGACGGACGGGTAGCGAAGGGGAGGATGGTCGGGGTGGGCAGATTTGAACTGCCGACCTCTCGGTCCCGAACCGAGCACTCTAGCCTGGCTGAGCTACACCCCGACGGCGTGGCATCGTACCAGACAGCGGAGCGGGCGGCCAAAGCGGTGCGTCAATGCGGTGCGGTCAAACGGTCGGGTCGGGGCCGGCGAGCGCCGCGTCGGCGCCGACATCAAGATGGTGGCCTTCGCGGCCGAGGCGGCGGGTGAGCAGGGCGAACATCGCCAGCCCGAGCACGACGCCGAACCAGAGCGTCGCGACGCGCACGATCAGCGTGCCGGCGGTCGCTGCGCCCTTGCCCATATGCAACAGTTGTTCCGAAAGCGACGTGATGCCGGTCTCCGCGACACCGAGGCCGCCGGGCGTGAGGAGGAGCGCGGCGGCGAGCGTGGAGATCGGAAGGATGAACGCCGCCTTGAACAGCGTATCCGCGCCTCCACTGACGCCCAGACCCACGAGGGTGAAGTAGAACGCGAGCACCTCGAAGAACCAGGAGGCGACGCTGACCAGCGTCATCAACATAACTCCCGTGGGCTGCATCAGGACGTAGGTGCTCTCGTAGAACTCCTCGAAGTGGGGGACGAAGCGCCGCACGAGGGGGAGGCGCCCGGCCAGGCGCAGGAGCGCATGCGCTGCGGGGCGGTGCCGCGACACCGCGACGGCGGTCAGCGCGCCGACGATGATGAGCACGACCAGCGGCCAGGCGCGGCTGCCGAAGACGACGACGCCCGTGGCGCCGATGATGAGCAGGCCGAGGCTATCGGTGAGGCGCTCGGCGATGAGGATGGGCGCCGACTTGGTGACGGGGGTGCCGTGCACTTCCTTGAGGAGGTAGCTCTTCAGCCATTCGCCGATCTTGCCGGGGGTGACGGTCATGCCGAGGCCGGAGAAGTAGATGAGGAAGCTATCGACACGGCGGAGGCCGGTCACGCCGATCCGCTTCAGGTAGTACTCCCACTTGGCGAAGCGCAGGAGGTAGTTGCCGAGCGTGAGGACGAAGATGAGCGGGAGGAGCTCCCAGCGAAAGCCCTTGAGGTCGCGGCCAACGTGCTGGAAGTCGCCGTACGCGAGCAGGCCGGCGAAGACCAGGATCCCGAGAAGCATCGAGATCATGAGCCGGTTTCGAATGTTCTTGAGGTTCATGCAGGAGCCAGCTTATCGGACGGGATTGGGTCTGTCAGTCCGCGCATTCCCGCTGTCAGCGCACGCGCAGCCGCCCCGCGCGGCCCGCGATCGGACAGCGGTGCGCGTGGCGGGAGGGCACTGTGGCGAGCGACACCGCACTCGTGCTATAGATACTGCGCCCCAGGGTAGCCAAGTGGCCTAAGGCAACGGTCTGTAAAACCGTGTATCGGTGGTTCGAATCCACCCCCTGGGACCATGTTGTCTCGTTGGAGCCGGCGAGGGGACCATCAGCATCTGCTCGCTGGCTCGGTCCTGACGTGGTGACCGCAAATTGGTCAAGCGCATATACTCCGGCATGGACGACTGGCGTGCTGCGCTCAGGACCGCCAGAACGCGTG
>DASQHL010000152.1:0-8132 GCA_035632115.1 Dehalococcoidia bacterium
CTGGAAGAGCGCGCGGCCGTCCGGCTCCGTGATATCGAGCGTGACGCTGCGCTTGTTGGTGTTGTTGTTGAGGAAGGAGAGGCTGCGACCGGCGGCGCGCTCGTCGTGCCAGAAGGGGCCGATGTCGCGCAGGGGGTCGCCGTCCGGCGGTTCGACGCGGATCACGTCGGCGCCGAGATCGGCGAGCAGCTTCGTGGCGTAGACGCCGATCTCGCCGGCGAGGTCGATGACGCGCAGGTCGCCGAGGGCGGTGTCCGTCACGCTACAGCGACGCTTTCACGCGGCGGGCGAGGCCATCGGCGAGGATCTCCGCCGCTTCGCGCACCATCTCCTCGAAGATGTCGCGTGCGTTGCGGGATTCGTGCAGCATGCCGGAGATCTGGCCGGCGGGGTTCATCAGCAGTTCGAGGCGGTCGGCCTGGCGGGCGCCGGCCATGATCTCGCCGGAGACGATGCCCTGCGCGCCCATCGGCAGCGCGTCGAGCTTCTGCGACTCCCAGTACTCGATGAGGGGGTTGTTGATGTTGCGCATGGTCTTGCCGCTGTAGAGGCGGGTGACGCGCGTGTCCTCTTCGGTGGCGGCGAGGATGCGCTGCTTGAGGACGTCGGGCCAGGTGGCCTCACGCGAGACGAGGAAGGCCGTGCCGACCCAGACGCCGTCGGCGCCCATGGCGAGCGCGCCGGCGATGCCGCGGCCGTCGCCGATGCCGCCGGCCGCGCACACGGGAGTCGGGGCGACGGCATCGACCACCTGCGGCAGGAGGGCCATGGTGCCGATGCGGCCGGTGTGGCCACCGGCCTCGGTGCCCTGGGCGACGATCACGTCGGTGCCGCCGTCGTTGAGGCGGCGGGCGTTCTTGACGTTGCCGACGAGGCCGATGACCTTCGCGCCCTGGGCGTGGAACGCTTCGACGTAGGGGGCGGGGTTGCCGAGGCCGGCGGCGAAGACCGGCACCTTGAGCTCGAGAATGGCGTCGACCTGGCTTTTCGAGAAGCCGCCGGCGCCGAGGCGTCGCATGCCCTGCGACCAGTCCTGGTCGGCTCCGCGCTCCGGCAAGCCGAACTCCTTCTCGGCGTTGTGGACGAACTGCTGGTATGGCTGCGGGAGGTACTCGAGGGGGCGCTTCGGCGCGGCGGGGGGCGCGCCGGCGGGCGCCGCTTCGGGTTTCGGGGCGGCCTGGGGCGCAGCGACGCCGCTGGGCAGCAGCACGTCGACGCCGAAGGGCTTGGAGGTGAGATCGCGGATGCGGCGGACCTGGCGCTCGATCTCGTCGGGGGGCATGGACGCGGCCCCGACGATGCCGAGGCCGCCGGCCTCGGAGACGGCAGCGACGAGCTCCGCGGTGGCGACGCCGCCCATGCCGGCGAGGATCACGGGGTACTCGATATCGAGGATGTCGCAGAGGCGGGTGCGGAGCACAGGGCGTGTCATGGGGCACCTCCGGGGATAGCGCGGGCAGGACGCGGCGCGGCACCCGGCACCTGACGTACAGGTGAGGGAAATCTAGCGCCGGGTGTGAGGGGGTGCAAGCGCGGGGGAGCGGCGCTGGTTGCTGAGCGGCGGGTTACGGCGTCGGCACAGGCGGTTGCGGCGGAAGCGGGCTCAAGCATGTGCTTCCGAGACGCCCCATCACGAACTGCACGTCGTTGATGTCGATCTCGCCGTCGCCGAACTGAAGCGGCAGGTTCACGTCGAAGAACTTGTCGTAGAGCAGCGCGCCGCTGCTCAGCCCGAACTTCGATGCTTCGAGCTGGATGTCCGCCACATCCACCGCGCAGTCCGGTACGATGTCGCCCTCCAGGCGGCGGACCGTGTATCGCGCTTCGGTGTCCGCCAGCGACCCGCCCGGACCGACGCCCGGCAGCGGGCTGCCCTGGCACTCCGGTTGCCCCGGCAGCGGCTGGACTGTGCCGTCGTTCAGCGGCTGGCCACAGGTGTTCGTGACCGCGGTGTTCGTGTCCACGAGGTTGACGTAGGTGCCGTTCTCTTTGTTGGGGCGGATCGTCTTCTCGACGAGCGCCGCCACGTCGAAGCGAACCGTCGCCATCGTCCTAGTGCCGAGCCACGAGGCGCCGGAGCCGAGCGGCGCGCCCGCGACGCAGCCAATGTGGACTACGCCCGGCACGACGATCGTCATCGAACATGTGGTCACGTGACCGCTAACATTCATCTGGCCCGCGTCCTGGATCACCGGTGGGTCAAAAACGTTTGGGTCGTAGCTAAGGTCGAACTGATAGCCGCCGAGGCCGGCAGGGTCGTTCGGGTTGCTCAGCACCTCATCCAGGATGACGCCGTCCTGCCAGACACCCGTGGAGTCGTTCGGGACGGACGGGCCGGGGTCGCCTGGGTCGTCCGTCGGCGTGCCTGGTGCCGCCGGAATACTGCCGGACGGGCAGTCCGGGCCGAACGATTGGCCACCGCCGGTGAAGCTCTCGCCGCACAGCCAGACATTGGCGTTGGTCGGGCTCTTCGCCCAGAGCACCGGCGGCGGCAGCAGCGTGATCGGGGCGGCGCCCGCGCCGGAGACACAGGGCGGCGCGTTCAGGTCCCCGGTGCAGCTCGCGGTGGCAACGTTCATCGGCGAAGTGAGAACGGCGCGTGGGTC
The DNA here is from genome assembly GCA_035632115.1 of Dehalococcoidia bacterium. GTDB lineage: Bacteria > Chloroflexota > Dehalococcoidia > DSTF01 > JACRBR01 > DASQHL01. Next base: position 2,607 of record DASQHL010000152.1, read on the forward strand.
GGTGAGCACGTTGATAGGGTCGAACGTTACGCTTCCGCCCGGCGCGATGGACGCCGCGGTGCAGGTCGCCGACACCGTCGTGACGACGCACGCGGGGTCGTCGCCGGCCGCCACGCCGGTGATACCGGCGGGGAAGATATCCGTGACGGTCACATTCTGCGCGGGAGTGGTGGCGCTCGGGTTTGTCACCATGATCGAGTACGAGTCAGTGTCACCGGCCGTAACCGTCCCCTGCGCGGCGACCTTCGACACCCGCAGTGCCGCAGGCGCGATGTTGCAGATCGTCGCATCGACGTTGCCGTACGTGTTTGTTTGTGTCTGGCTGTTGTGATCAATGGTGTAGGTGCCGGTTATCAGATCGCCGTTGTCGGGCGGCCCGAACCGCCCGAGGTGGACGGCTGAGCACCCGGTCACGACGCCAGGAGCAAACACGATCGAACCAATCGGGCCGACCGCACTCGACGCGCTTGTCGTGTCCTCACACCCCACGACAATGAGGCCGGGAAGGTGGCCCGACGGCGGAGACGCGAACGAACAAAACGGGCCGCCGGCCAGGTTCGAGGTCACGTTCGAGACCTGCAGCTTTGCCGGGTCGAACGAGAGGGCAAAGTTGTCGCCGGAGTAGGGGTCGAACAACCCCGACGCGTTCAGGGTCGCGGCGAGGCCGAACACAGACAATGAGAGCCTAGGTCCGGTACTGATGCCCGGGGAGATTGGCGTCGGAAACGGAGTCGGAGGCACGACGGCCGTCGGACTCAGCGGTACGGGCGTCACAGTGGTTGTCGGACCGCCGCAGACCCCGCCGTTGAGCGAGATGGATACATCCACCGTCCCGTATGGGTTGTTCTCTGGAACGGCGTTCGATGAGTAGGTGAACGTGCCGTTGCCCTGATCGCCGCCATCCGGCGGCCCGAAGCTTACGAGATGTACGACTGCACAGAGAGATGATGAAGTTGCGAGTGCGAACGTCATCGTGCCCAAGACGCCGGTCATCGACGTCGTGTCCGGGTTGGGACCGCCGACGAGCGTACAGCTCGTCGCTTCACCGTGCGGCAGGCCAAAAGACCGACAGCTGCCTGGGCCCAGCGATCCGGTTAGGTTCGTGCTCGCCGAGACGAACGTCAGGAGAGCGGAGTCGAACGACACGCCGAAGTTGTAGCTTCGATACGGATCGAACCCCGAACCGGACGCAATGAGCGAGACGCTCGACCCGGATGAACTGATCGAAAGCGTGGGGCCGGAGCCGGCCGCGCGCGCTTGAGGGGTGGTTAGACCGCTCACGGGCACAAGCAGCACAATCGTCAACACCGAGAACGCCCCAAGCGCGGCACACCGGCGTCTCGACATGGCTCCCCTCGGCGACGCGGCGGGGACCACGTGCTTATCGTCCGCATGTTCGGCGTAGACGTTCAGTATGCTTCGCTAGCGTATTCGGAGTCAATCGCACTTATCATTGGAACATAGTTAGACCTTCCATCGTGGCCGCGGGCGTGCTGGTAGGCTCCCCTTACAGCGACGTCGCACGGCGGACTCCGCGCCCGGCAACAGTTGACTCCGAGTTGAAGCCGGCGAGGCCGGTGTATTGCGCACGTCGCAGCGGCGGGGCGCGCGGTGCGGGGGCTACCAGCAACCTTCATCCGGGGGGATAATCTCGCAAACTTGAGTGAGGAGGGTGCGGATGAGCGGGCCGATGGACGGGATCAGGGTGGTGGAGATGGGGGTGTGGGTGGCGGGGCCGTCGTGCGCGGCCATCCTCTGCGACTGGGGGGCGGAGGTGATCAAGATCGAGCCGCCGACGGGGGACCCGTTCCGGGGGCTGTTCGCGAGCGCGCTGGGGGCGGCGGTGCCGATCAATCCGCCGTTCGAGATCGATAACCGTGGGAAGCGCAGCGTGTGCTTCGACCTGGCGCAGGAGGCGGCGCGGCGGATCGTGCATCAGATCATGGAGGGCGCGGACGTGTTCGTCAGCAACATGCGGCCGCGCGTGCTGGAGCAGTTCGGGCTGGGGTACGAGCAGGTGCGGGCGTACAACCCGCGGATCATCTACTGCCAGCTCAGCGGCTACGGGCCGGACAGCCCGGACCGGGACCGCGCGTCGTACGACATCGGGGCGTTCTGGTCGCGGGCGGGGGTGGCGGCGTCGCTGACGGCGGAGGGGCAGCCGATCCCGCAGCAGCGCGGGGGGATGGGCGACCACATGACGGGGATGAACGCGGCAGGGGCGATCTCGGCGGCGCTGTTCCATCGCGAGCGGACGGGGGAGGGGCAGCGGCTGGGTGTGTCGCTGATCCGGACGGGGATCTACATGATGGGCTGGGACTACATGCTGGAGATGCGCATCGGGGCGCGGACGAACCCGTACGACCGCTACCACGCGCCGAACCCGATCATCAACAGCTTTCATTCCAGCGACGGGCGCTGGTTCTGGCTGCTGCTGCTACAGGGCGACCGGCACTGGCCGGACCTGCTGGCGGCGCTGGGGCGTGAGGATCTCAAGAACGACGCGCGGTGGAGCAACATCGTGGCGCGGCGAGAGAACGCGGCGTCGCTGGTGGACGAGCTGGACAAGGAGTTCGGCAAGCGGACGCTGGACGAGTGGGGGCCGATCCTGGACCGGCACAACGTGTGGTGGGCGCCGGTGAACACGATCTCGCAGGCGCTGCAGGACCCGGTGGCGCAGGCTTCGGGCGCGTTCCGGGAGGTGGCGGGGCCGGACGGGGCGCAGCCGATGGTGAACTCGCCGGCGGACTTCTACGGGACGCCGGTGGGGCCGCGGGGGATCGCGCCGGAGCTGGGGCAGCACACGGAGGAGGTGCTGCTGGAGCTGGGGTACGACTGGGACGCGATCATCGGGCTGAAGGAGAGCGGCGCGATCCCGTGATCAGGCGCCGGGGGCGCCGTCGAGCGCGGGGAGCGGGCCGATGCGGTCGACCTCGTCGCGGTGGGTGAAGTAGTAGAGCAGGCCGGCGGCGATGCCGAAGAGGCAGAGGACGGACTCGATGCCGACGGCGGCCTGGACGCCGAGGTGCTGGGCCATGAAGCCGGTGAGGTAGCCGCCGATGGGCGTGGAGCCGGCGAAGAGCAGCATGTAGAGCGCCATGACGCGGCCGCGCAGGTGATCGGGCGCGGCGATCTGAAGTGACGTGTTGGCGGTGGCGGCGAAGGCGGTGTTGGCCACGCCGAGCAGCAGCAGCGCGAGCAGCGTCACGAGGTACCACTGGCTGAGGGCGACGGCGCCGAGCAGCAGCGAGAACGCAGTGCCGCCGACGAAGAGCGTGTAGCGCGTGGCCTCGTCGCGGCGGGCGATGGCGAGGGCGGAGATCAGCGCGCCCAGGCCGACGGCGGCCGTCATGAAGCCGAGACCGACGGAGCCGCGGTGGAGGACGTAGCGGTCGACGAGCGGCAGCATGACGGTGAAGTTGTAGCCGAACGTCCCGATGATGGCGACGAGGATGACGATGAGCATCGCCGGCGGCGAGCGGAAGCAGTAGGCGAGGCCCTCGCGCAGCTCCGCGATCGGGTTGATCTTGCCGTCGTTCTTGCGGCCGTGCTGGTAGAGCTGGGCCATGTTCATCATGAGCAGGCCGGCGATCACCGGGAGGAAGCTGATGCCGTTGAGGAGGAAGGCGACCTTGACGCCGACGGTGGCGATGACGACGCCGCCGATGGCGGGGCCGACGAGGCGGGCGGCGTTGAACATGCCGGAGTTGAGGGCGACGGCGTTCATGAGGTCTTCCTTGCCGACCATCTCGACGACGAAGGCCTGGCGGGTGGGCTGCTCGAAGGCGTTGGCGAGGCCGAGGACGAGTGCGAGGACGTAGACGTGCCAGAGCTGGACGTGGCCGGACCAGACGAGCGCGGCGAGGGCGAACGCCTGGGCCATGGCGAGCGTCTGGGTGACGAGGATGAAGTTGCGCTTGGGGACGCGGTCGGCGATGACGCCGGCGAAGAGCACGAAGATGGTGATCGGCAGGAACTGGAGCATGGTGACGGTGCCGAGGGCGATCTTCGAGTTGGTGAGCTGGAGGACGAGCCAGGCCTGGGCGATGGTCTGCATCCAGGTGCCGCTGAGCGAGATGATCTGACCGAAGTAGAAGAGGCGGTAGTTCCGGTTGCGGAGGGCGCGGAAGGTGTCGCTGAACGCGGAAGGGTCGGGGGCGGGGCCGGGAGCGGGGGCAGGCGCGGACTCCGTCGCGGGGACCGGCGGCGGTTGCCGAAAGGGCAGCGCCCGTGCCAGCCGGGAGGAGAACCTGCTCGCCACCCTCTCACCTTTCCGTTAAGGTGTTCACGTTCGGTGCAAAGTTAGACGGTCGCGGGCGTTTGTCACTAGCCTCGCGGCTCACGTCCTCGCTACACTCTCTGCCATGAAGCGTCCCCTCATGACGGTGGTGGCTGGTGCTACCCTTGTCGCTAGCTGCGCGAGTCCGTGCGCACCCCCGAGCCCAGCAGAGTATCGCCGGCTCGCGCTCACGGAGAGCTCGGAATTCGGGTCTCCGCTGAGCGATCTGCTCACCGCGCGATGTGGCACCCCCGCTCCGGGCAAAACGGCTACGCCGTTGCCCACCAGCATCCAGGCATTCTTTACCGCGCTCGCTCCTTACGCTGCCCGAACGTCTACTGACTGTTACACGCGGTGAGAGAACAACTCAGTTTAGCGTAGCGCATAGCCGCCGAGCCACGGCCGCGTCGCCGGGCGGAGACGGAGGCCGGGCGGGCAGCACTTGCACGTTACATCGTAACAACAACCACGATAGGACGGAGGCACCCGTCGCTAAGCGTGCGGTGCGCGGCAGGTGATCGCGCGCGGCACGGCGTACGGCGCGCGCGTGGCGACGATCGGGTCGGCGAATGTCAAGAAGTGCGGGCGACGCGCGGCTTGCGCTCGACACTGCGTCGATCGTGCTAAGATGAAGGAGCGGCCGGGCGCGCCGCGGGAGGGTGTCCTGGATTCCGACTACCGGATCGACATCTCTGAGGTGAGCCGCAACATCGATAGCGCGGAAGTGATCGCGCTGTACTTCCAGTTGCTGCGGAAGACACTGCTGATGGACCTGCGAACGAGCGACGTTGACGGCGCGCTGATCAAGGTGGTGCCGATGGCGAACACGCCGGAGGAGCGGTTCCAGTCGCTGGTGAAGATGCGGCCGCGCTTCGGCAAGCCGGAGGTGATCACGATCATTCCGTGGCCGAAGTATGTGCCGAGCCTGGTGGAGCTGGGCGTGTGGGACCACATCGTGCGGCGGTACGCGGAGACGGGATCGCCGGAGGTGGTGCGGCAGTGCGAGCGGTGCTACGCGGAGCTGGCGAAGCTCGAGGCGGAGGAGATCCGGCGGGCGATCACGGGCGAGAACTACGACACGCTGTGGGGCAAGCCGGGCATCGCCGAGGTCGAGGCGCTCGTCGGCGAAGATGACGACGAGGACTACGACGAAGACGACGAGGACGATGACCTGTTCGAGGACGACGAGTCGTAGGGGCCCGATAACGTCAGAGGATCGAGAAGGGGGGCGCCCGGGGGCGCGCCCC
>DASQHL010000153.1:0-7982 GCA_035632115.1 Dehalococcoidia bacterium
ATGAGGGCGAGCGTCTCGCGCCGCATGACGATGCGGCCGCGGGCCGTGGCCTCGCGCCTGGTGTCGTGCTTGGCGGAGACATCGACCATCTTCGCGCGCCCCGCGGGGTCGATGTGACTGAGCTTGCCGAACGCCTCGTCGAGGTCGTCTGGGGCCATCACGGGGTGCAGCGTACCCCGGCGGCGGTGCGGTGTGACAGCGGGGTTTCCCCGACTTCGCACAGCCGTCCGGGCGGTTCAGCCGCCGATGTAGGACATCTCGATACGGGGGAGGCCGGCGGTGGCGCCGGACCGGAGCTCCGAGTAGCGGTCGTCGCGATCGCGCCAGACGGCTGAGATGGCGGCGGCGATCTCAGCGTCGCTCGCGCCACCGCGCAGCAGCGCCCGCAGGTCGGTGCCGCGGGTGGCGAAGAGGCAGGTATAGAGGGAGCCCTCCGCGGAGAGGCGGGCGCGGGTGCAGTCGCCGCAGAAGGGCTGGGTCACCGACGTGATGACGCCGGCCTCGCCGCCGCCGTCGCGGTAACGCCAGCGCCGCACGACCTCGCCGCGGTAGTTCGGCGGCAGGGGTTCGAGCGGCATCTCGGCATCGATCATGCGGATGATCTCGCTGCCGGGTACGACGTCGTCGAGCCGCCAGCCGTTGGTGGAGCCGACGTCCATGTACTCGATGAAGCGGACGATGGTGTCCTTCGCGCGGAAGTGGCGCGCCAGATCGACGACGGTGTGCTCGTTCATGCCGCGGCGCACGACAGCGTTGATCTTGACCGGGCGGAGGCCGCCTGCCTCGGCGGCGGCGATGCCTTCCAGGACGCGCGCCACCGGGAAGCCGACATCGTTCATCGCGCGGAACACGGCATCGTCCAGCGAGTCGAGGCTGACGGTGATGCGGCGGAGGCCGGCGGCGGCGAGTGCCGCGGCATGTTCGGCCAGCAGCGAGCCGTTGGTAGTGAGCGCGATGTCCATGTTGGGGATCTGCGCCAGCATGCGGACGAGGTCGGGCAGGCCTTTGCGGAGGAGCGGCTCGCCGCCGGTCAGGCGGAGCTTGCGCACGCCGAGGGCGGCGAAGGTGCGTGCGAGGCGCGCGATCTCCTCGAACGTCAGCACCTGGTCGCGGCGCAGGAACTGGTGGTCCATGGCGAACTTATCGCGCGGCATACAGTAGGGGCAGCGGAAGTTGCAGCGGTCGGTGACGGAGATGCGCAGGTCGCGCAGGGGGCGGCCGAGGCGGTCGGCGGCGGCTGGCCCGGGCTGATCGTGTCCGTCATGCGACGTCGCCGGCACCGAACATCTCCTCCAGCAGAGCGTGCGCTTTTCGCGCCGCCTGCCCCCGATGGCTGATCGCGTTCTTCTTCGCCGGATCCAACTCCGCGCTCGTCACGCCGAGTGCCGGCACGACGAAGATGGGGTCGTAGCCGAAGCCGTTTGCGCCGCGCGGCGCGTGCCCGATGCGCCCTTCGAACACGCCTTCGACCGTGCGCACCCGGCCATCCGGCGTGGCGACGGCGATGACGCAACGGAACCGTGCGCCGCGCTCCGCGTCCGGCACGCCTTCCAACTCGGCCAGCACGATCCGCACGCGCTCGGCATCGGTCAGGGCCGGATCCGTGCGGTCGCCGCCGGCATATCGGGCGGAAAAGATTCCCGGGCGGCCGCCCAGGTGATCGACTTCCAGCCCCGAATCGTCGGCGAGCGCCGGCAGCCCGCAGGCCCGGGCCGCCTCCACCGCCTTGATTCTAGCATTCTCGGCGAAGGTGGCCCCGGTCTCTTCGGGGGCGAAGGGCACGCCGAGCCGGCGGGGCGTGGTGAGCGCGAAGCCGCAGCCTGCGAGCAACTGCTCGAACTCGCGCAGCTTCCCGGCGTTGTTCGTCGCGATGACCAGCCTGCGCATGCCGAGAGGGTAGCCGGGCGCCACGTCTCGAACCACGCGCCGCTACCGAACCCGCTTCAACGCGGCGATGAAGGCGTCGGCGATGAGGCGGTGGCCGGCGTCGTTCGGGTGGGGGTCGGAGTGGGGGTCCAGGACGTGAGTGAGCGTGGCGCCCCGTCCCTCGAAGGCCGCTGCGGTCAGGGCGGCACCCGTGTGCTGGTAGCGGGCGGCGGTCCGGGCGAGCACATCGTCGAGGCGCGGGAGGACGCGCTGGGCCGGGGCCTCGAACGGGACGCCGGTGCCGGAGAAGAAGTTGGGGTAGAGCAGGACGACGATGGGTGTTGTGGGGAACGCGCCGCGCAGGGTCTTCATGATCTGGTCGAGGTTGCGGCCGACCTGCGCCAGGGCGGCGTCCAACGGGCAGGCGGGCGGGAGCGGATCCAGAGTGCAGGCGGCGTTCGGGATCAAGGCCGCGAGGTCGTTGCCGCCGACGGAGATGGTGACGAAGGCGAGCGGGCGCTTCGCGGCGAGCGCGGCGGGCAGCTGCTTCTCGATGACGTCACGCGTCGTCGCGCCGGCGACGGCGAGGTTCTGCAGCGGCAGCGCGCCCTCGTCATGGGCGAGGAGCGCGGCGAAGCTCGTCGTCGCGGGGTCGCTAGCGCCGTTGCCGGCCGCGATGGAGTCACCGAGGGAGAGGTAGGTGCCGCTGTAGGTGCGGGCGCCACCGGTGGCACCGCAGGCGCCGAACAGGAGGGCGACGGCGAGGGCGAGCGGCGCGATGCGCGTCATGGGCCCTCCCCGTCCGGGCGCCAGATCGCGCCTTCGATGCGCTCGCGGGCGTCGCGGGCCGGCGGGAGCGACGACAGGGCGGCGCGGTGGCGCCACATCTCCAGCGCCGAGACCAGGGCGTCGAAGGCGTCGTCTGAGCGAGCAGCAGTTTCGCGCACGATGGGCGCGAGGCGGGGGTAGCGAGCGAGCCGTGCGCGGCGGGCGGCAGGGTCGGTCTTTCGCACGGGGCCGGTGAGCGCGCGGGGATAGATCTCGATGACCCGCGGCCAGCCGGGGGGATCGAACGGCCAGACGCTGAAGCCGGCCTCGTGCAGGCGCAGGACCACGGGCATGCCGCGGACGGAGCCGGCGCCGACGGACCCGGCGCCACCGATCTGGAAGACGGGCTTCGGGCGGACGCCGTTGACCGCGGGGAACTCTTCGTCCGTGCGGCGCAACTGCGGGCGGCGGGGATGGTCGGGGCGCGGCCGGGCCGCGCGGCCCCAGAACGGCGGCTCGCAGGCACGGAGCCACGCCTCGCCGCGGTCGCGCGCGAGACGCCAGACGCCGGCCGCCGTCGCGGCGCCGTGCCCCCGCGCGAACCACGCCGGGAACGAGAACGCGAAATCGAGCCCGACGACGAACGCCGGGTCGCGGCGCGCCTCATCGATCAGGTGATCGCAGAGCGCGTGGCGATCGCGGCCCGTTTCCAGCCGCGTCACCGCGCCGTCGCACACTTCCGCGAGCCAGATCTTGCGCGCGGCGCGGGTGGCAGCGCCGGACCAATCGACGGCGATCGCGCGCATGGTCAACGCTGATCGGCCACCGCGCCATCGCCGAGCAGCGGCGCGGTGGCGAGCTGGCGGTAGGCCGCGCCGCCCGGACCCAGCAGTGACTGCATGAGGCTGACGCGGTCCACCGTGAACGACGGCGCGGGGGTCGGGTCGAACGACATGAGGAGATCGTGGATGCGGGAAAGGTCGTCGGGAGGGGCGCCATCGCGGACGCGCGCGAGCGTGAGGTGGGCGTTGAAGGCGCGGGCGTCGCGCGGGTAGCCAAGGGGCGCCAGCGCGGCGGCAACGAGCTCGGCAAGGTCGGACAGAGCGCCGCCATCGCCGCCGACGCCGATCCAGACGACGCGCAGGCGCCCGCGGCCGCCGAACGAGCCGACGCCCAGCGGGGTGAGCGGGAACGGGTCGGCCGAGCGCACGCCGTCGCCGAGGGCGCGGGTGATCGCGGGCACGCGCGCCTGCTCCGTCGCGCCGAGGAAGGCCAGCGTGAGGTGGATGCCTTCGGGCCGGACCCAGCGCAGGGCCTTCTCGCCGGCGCCGCGCTTGAGGGTCTCCATGGTGTCGACGACGGCGCGGCGCACGTCCCACGGCAGTTCGATGGCGACGAAGAGCCGCAACGCCTCGCCGGCCGGCGGCGGGGTCGGGGCGTTCGTCCGCTGCGCTGCCTGCGGCCGTGCCATCTACGGCCCCAGCAGGCGGGCGGCGTTGGCGCCGAGCACCGCTTCCAGCTCGCGCGGGTCGAGGCCGGCGGCGCGCGTGCGTTCGAGCGCGCGTGCCTGCGACGTCAGCGGGAAATCGCTGCCGAATAGCACCCGCTCCACGCCGACGGCGTCGATGACGCGACGGTAGACGATGGGGTCGTACAGCAGGTGGCTGGCGGCGCTATCGAAGTACATCGTCGCCAGCGCCTCGCGCACCTCGGGCATCAGGGTGTAGAAGGGGAGGCCGCCGCCCCAGTGCGCGGCGATCACGGTCGCGCCCTGCGCCGCCTTTGCGAACGCATACAGCGCGGCGATGGGGCCGCCCTCCTTGCCGGGATAGGCGTGGCCGACGGGTTCGCTGGCGTGGATGAGCAGGGGGAGGTCGAACGCGGCGGCGGCCCACGCCAGCACATCGGCCTCGTCGCTGTTGGCGAGGTTGTAGCCGCTGCTCTCCGGGCGCAGTTCGCCGATGCCGCGCGCGCCGGCCGAGGCCAGGGTGCGGATCTTCGCGCGGGGATCGGCTGCGGGGGCGGCGGGGGCCTCTTCCATTTCCGGGCCGCCGTGCCGCGCGCCGCCCGCGAGGTGCACCGAAACGAACGGGAGCAGCCGCCCGCCGGAGCGCCGGGCAGCATCGAGGATGTACTCGTTCGTCTCGTCGATCAGGGCTTCGCTCCGCCAGGCGAAGTTGGCGACCACCGACCGGTCGACGCCGGCCTCATCCATCGAGGCGAGCACGTCGCCGGCGGTGGCCATGGCGGCGTCCGCGTTGGAGTAGATCGCGGCGAACGCCGGCTCTTCGGCGAGCAGCGCGGCGCGGCGGTCGCGCAGGGCGGGCGGGAAGACGTGCGTGTGCGTATCGATGATCACTGTGGCCCCGCCGGCGGATTCATGGGTGCAGGATAGCGGCTGGCCGCCGCGTGGAGGCTCCTCCGCGGATCGTGGCCGTTGCGACGATGGGCGGGCGCATTGCGTGGTACGCTCGGGGCGAGGCAGGAGGTGCGCGATGGCGACGCGGAAGAAGGCGACCGGAGGTATGCCAGCGCCACGGCGTGGGCGGGAGGTGCCGCGGCCGTTCGCCTTCCACTGGGGCGGCGGCAGCATCATCGAGGAGGCGGCGTTCCGTGGCGAGCACACCGAACCCGCGATCCAGCTGCTGGAGTACGAGGGGCACCCGGGTGCGTACGGCGTCCGCTTCTGCTATTACAGCCTGGACGGCCGCTTCCAGCGCAGCCCGATGATGATCGACAGCGGCGACACGCTGGAGGGGCTGCGGGCGTCGCTGCAGCGGGCGCCGAAGCTGCGTGCGCTGCTGAAGCGCCTCGTGAACTGACGACCGGAGAGAGCAGCGACATGACAACCGAGACGAAGCAGCCGGACCGGCAGAAGATGCAGGAGACGGCCGAGCTGCTGCGCGGCATGTTCACCGGGGCCTACGTGTCCGGGATGATCGCGCTGGGGCTGGAGCTGGGGCTGTATCGCGCACTGGCAGGGGCGGGGGCGGTAACGAGCGAGGAGCTGGCGGAGCGCACGGGTCTGCGGGAGCGGTGGCTGCGCGAGTGGCTGCGCGGCCAGGCGGCGGCGCACGTGCTGGAGTACGACGGCCATGGCCGCTTCGAGCTGACGCCGGAGGGCGCGGCGTTCCTGGCCGACGAGGACAGCCTGCTGTACCTGGGCTCCAACTTCTCGGGACTACGGCAGCGGCTGGCGGCGCTGGAGCGGCTGCCGGAGTCGTTCCGGAGCGGCCTGGGGCACACGTGGGACGACCGTGGGCCGGAGCACGCCGCGGGGACCGAGCTGCTCTTCCGCAACTGGTACCGGCTGGTGCTGGTGGAGCAGGCGCTGCCGGCGCTGGCGGGCGTCGTCGAGAAGCTGCAGGCGGGCGGCGCCGTGGCGGACGTGGGGTGCGGGTCGGGGATCGCGCTGGTGGAGATGGCGCGGGCGTTCCCACGGTCGCGGTTCCACGGGTACGACATCTCCCGGCACGCGCTGGAGCGCGCCGCCCAGAATGCCGCGGCGCATGGCGTGACGAACGTCGCGTGGCACCGCGCGGACGTCGATCCGCTGCCGGGTGACGCGAGTTTCGACCTGATCACGACGTTCGATTGCCTGCACGACATGACGCACCCGGAGGTAGCGGCGGCGGCGATCCGGGCGGCGATCGCAGCGGACGGCGCGTGGTTCATCGCGGACATCAACGGCGCGGCGACGTTCGAGGAGAACCTGGCGGAGAACCGCAACGCGCCGATGATGTACGCCATGTCGGTGCTGTCGTGCATGTCGTCGGCGCTGTCGGAGGCGGGTGGCGCGGGGCTGGGCACGCTGGGGCTTCCGGAGCCAGCGATGCGGGAGCTGGTGCTGGGGGCGGGGTTCACGACGTTCCGGCGGGTGGACCTACCACATCCGGTGAACGCGTTCTACGAGGCGCGGGCGTAGGGGCGGCCAATGCTCGGGCGTCTGGCGTGGGCCGCCTGTGCGTGGTGGCGCGGCGGGGGCGGCGCTACGCGACCACGGCGCGTTCCAGGGCGCGGCCGAAGCGCATGATCGCTTCCGGGATGTCGCGCTCGGCGACGTTGCTGTAGCAGAGGCGGACGAAGCGGCCGCCGCTGCGGTCATCGAAGAAGGCGGCGCCGCCGACGTAGCCGACGCCCTCGTCGTTCGCGGTGCGCCGCAGCTGCCGCACATCGATCCCCTCCGAGAGCTCGAGCCAGAGGAAGAAGCCGCCCTGCGGCGCGGACCAGCGGGCGAAGCGCGAGCAGCGCTCGTCCAGCGCGGCGAGCATGGCGTCACGCTTGCGGCGGTAGATCCCGATGACATTGGCGAGGTGCTCATCGAAGAGGCCGGATTCGCAGAACTCGGCGATGACGCGGCTGGTCCACGGCGAGACGCCCATGTCGAAGCGCATGCGGGTCACGGCATCGACGACCGTCTTCTCGCCCATGATCCAGCCGACGCGGAGGCCGGTCGCCAGCGTCTTGCTGAAGGTGCCGAGGAGCACGGCGCCGGTGCCGCCGGCGAGCGCGTACATCGTCGGGTGGGGCTCGCGGCCGAAGCTGATGGCGCCGTAGGCGTCGTCCTGGACGATCAGCACGTCCTCGGCGCGGCAGATCTCGACGATGCGCGTGCGCCGCTCAAGCGTGAGGGTGGCGCCGGCCGGATTGTGGAAGTTGGCGATGCAGTAGAGGAGCTTCGGGCGCTTGCCCGCCGCGCGTGCGTCCGCGATCGCCTGCTCCAGTGCCTCCGGCTGCAGGCCGTCGTCATCGACCGGCACGCCCGCGACCTCCGGCAGGCACGAGAGGATCGTGCGGAGGCTGCCGGGGAACGTCGGCCGCTCGACGATGGCGACGTCGCCGGGGTCGAGGAATGTCTCGCAGAGGTTCTCCAGCCCACCGGCAGAGCCGCAGGTGATGACGAAGTTCTCCGGGCCGACATCGATCTGCTCTGCCGCCGCCGCGCGCTTCGCCAGCCACTCCGCGAGTCCGGCGTAGCCCTGCGGGCCGCCGTACTGGAGCGCGAAGGTGCCTTCGCGGCGCAGCACGCGCTCGTTGCAGGCGATCAGGCCTTCGATGGGCAGGGAGTCAGGATCGGGGATGCCGCCGGTGAGCATGATCGGCTCGACGGGCGGCGGCGGCAGCTCGCTCTGTGCCCAGGGGCTCCAGGCGGCGGACTGCCCGCGGAGCGAGAGCGCCTGCTCCCAGTTGTACGGCGTGTCGGTGGCCATGCGGCATTGTAATCGACGCCGCGCTCATTCGCCGCGGCGGGCGACGCGCTCCGCGGCGGCGCGGAAGCGCTCGTGGTGCTCGGGCGACGTGCGCAGGCCGCGGTTCCACTCCGCTTCGGCCTCGGCGCCGGCATCCAC
>DASQHL010000154.1:0-52329 GCA_035632115.1 Dehalococcoidia bacterium
TCCATTGGAGTTACTGCAAACGTGTTACGCAGCCCGGCCTGCCGCCGGATCTCGCCACAATGCGCGGCGGACGTTGAAGAGCCGCGCCTGGGCACAGCGCGGCTCTTCGGGAGGGACGGCCCGCGCGGAGCGGGCCTGCCGAGGGAGGGCTATGGGCAATCGCCGCCGCGCCGTGCGCCGGTCGCAAACGGCTGCGGCATCCGCGCCGGCGGCTGCGGCCGAACTGCCCCGACCCGGCGGTTCGGCCCCGGTACCGCGCGCGGGAGCGGCCGGATGCGGTACGTCCGCGTGCTTACTCGCTCCAACCGCTGCGTCTCACCGTCCATGCGCCGATCATATGCCCGCCCTGTGAACGGCAGATGAACGCAGATGAACGCGCCGTTAAGCCCAGCGCGGCGTGAACTCCATCGGGATCCCCAGCGCCGTCTTTCCGATCAGCTCCAGCGCCACGTCGTTTGTCATCGGGTGGAACGGCCCCGGCCGCACGTCGCGGTAGTACCGCTGCATCGGGTGCCTCCGGAAGATCCCCGCCGCACCCACAATCGTCATCGCCTGGTCCACGACGCGCACCGCCGCGTTCGTCGCCTGGTACTTGGTCAGCACGATCCGCGCCAGGTCCTCGCGCGCCCGGAGCCCGCCCCCCATCCACTCCTCCGCCGTCTGCCGCACCAGCGCCCGCGCCGCCGCCAGCTCCACCTCCATGTCCGCCACCCGGAACTGCACCCCCGGGAAGTGGCCGATCGGCCGCTCGAACAGCACCGGCTTGCGCGTCTTCGCCCACTCGATCGCGAAGTTCCGCGCCGCCACCGCCACCCCCAGGTACACCGACGCCACGCTGCAGCAGAACCACGCCAGCAGCACGTTCGCGCCAACGTCCATGTCCCCCGGCGCCCGCAGCCCCACGCACGCTTGCGTCGGCACCCAGCAGTCCTGCAGCACCATGTCGTGGCTCGCCGTCGCCCGCATCGACATCGTGTCCCACGTCTCGATGATCTCGATCCCCGGCGTCCCCCGCGGCACCACGAACATCCCGATCACCGGCGTGCCATCCGCATCCGTCGTCGATGTGTTCACCGAAAAGAGGTCGATGATCGGCGACAGCGACGTGAATGTCTTCCGCCCGTTCAGCACGAACCCATCCATGCCGTCGCGCGACTCCCGCACCGCCTTCGTCGTCGGGAACCCCCAGTTGCCCCCGATCTCCGCCTCCGTGAACCCGCCGCCGATGATCAGCTTCCCCTGCACCAGCATGCTCGCCATCAGCTTGCCCTGCATCTCGCCGATGCCGGCCTGCTGCATCCCCTCCATCATCGAGCCCAGCGCGAACAGGTGCATGTTGATCGCCAGCGCCGTCGATGCGCACCCCTGCGCCAGCCGCTCCTGGCACAGCGCGAAATCCAGCAGGGTGCCCCCCAGCCCGCCCAGCTCCTCCGCGATCGGCAGCGCGATGTAGTTCGCCCCCTTCAGCTTCGCGAAGTTCTCGAACGGGAAGCTGTTGTCCCGATCGTGCTCATCGGCGCGTGTCGCGAAGTCGTCCGCCAGGCGGCCCGTCATCTCCAACAAGCGCTGCGTGCGGTCTGCGGCGGTCGCGGTCACGGTGGTCATGAGTCAGCTCCACATCACATAACGTCGGGTCGATCTCAGCGTAGCGGGCCGCGCCGCCTCGAACCATCGCCCACCCCGAGGGCCGCGCTCACACCCGGTCCGTGTTCCAGAACCGCAGCGCCGCCTCCGGCAACAGCGCATCGATGCGCCGCGCCAACGCCGCATCCGGCCGCGGCCGCGCCAGCCGCCCCACGCGCCGCTGCCCGATCAGCCCGTCCAGCGTCGCCCGTTCGCCCAGCTCGACGTCCGCGCCGCCCCGCTCCACCCCCGCCGAGCGCGACACCACGCGCAGCACCGCGGCCTCCCCGCCCCGCGCGCTGAGCCCCAGCCGAACCTCCGGCCCCGGGTGCCCCGCCGCGCGTCCCCGGAAGTACGGCAGCAGCGCGCGCAGCAGCCCGTCCAGCGACACCACCCGCAGCATCATCGGATACGGCACGTCCGTCGTCACCGTCGCCGATGTCAGCGCGCGCATCGTCACGCCCAGCAGGTGCCCGTCCGGCACCAGCGCCGTCAGCCGCTCGCCGTGTGCCGCCGCCCGTTCTCCCACCGCCGCCAGCAGCGACGCCAGCGCCTCGTCGTGGTTCGGCAGGAGCTCTGCCTCCAGGATCTGGTGCCCGTACGTCCGGCATCGCGACCGCAGGTACGCCACTGGCACGCCGTTCCGCTCCGCCACCAGCGCGTCGCCGTCCCGCTCGCCCAGCCAGCTCGTCCCGTCCCGCCACGTCCGCTGCGTCCGTGCGATCGCGCCGGTAGATCCCGCCGCTGCCTGCCGGTAGATCGCCAGCAGCCGCGGCACGTCGCCGTCCCGCATCCGCCGCACGCCGTACAGCGAAGCCTGCGCCTCCCGCGCCGCCTCCGCCGCCTCCACCTCGATCCACGGCTCCCGCACAATGCGATAGCCGAGACGCTCGTAGAACCCCGTGATGCCGGTGAACAGGAATGACAGCAGCACGCCATCGCCACGCATCGCGGCGATCGCGTCGCCAAGCAGCGCCGTCGCGATCCCGCCGTGCCGCGCCTCCGGATGCGTGGCGACCGATCCGATGCCTCCCGCCGCCACCGGCACGCCCCGAACCAGCATCGTCCGCGCGAACATGCGCACGTAGCCCGCCACGCGCCCGTCCACTTCGGCGACGCGCGCGTGCCGAAATCGAAACGTCGAGTCGTGCTCCACCTGCGCCACGAACAGCGCCCGCTGCGCCTCCGGAAAGCACAGCTCCAGCAGGTCGTAGATCGCCGGCAGGTCCGCCCGCCGCGCCGCGCGCAACGTCACTGTCATCGCGCGATCGTAGCACGACGCTCCCGCTCGACGGTGCGACGCGGCGTCGGCGGTTACCGCGCGTCCGAGAATTGCACCAGCTGCAGGTAGTTGCCCTCCGGATCCTTGAACGTCGCGAACGCCACGTCGCCGCCCGGCCCGGCCGTCGGTGCCTCAAGGAACTCCACGCCCGTCCCGCTCAGGCGCTGATAATCGCCGTGGATGTCGTCCGTGTCCAGCGACAGGATGTGGCGCGCCGGCTCCTTCGCCTGCCCGTGTACGTCGCTGTGCGTCCCCAGCGCCACCTTCGGCGCCCCCGCCTGCCCTAGGAGCACGAACCCTGGCGCCTCCATCTGCACCTCCAACCCCAGCGTGTCGCGATAAAACGGCAACAAGCGGCCCAGGTCCTCGCTCCAGATCGTCGCCCCGGCCAACCCCTTGATCATGGCTTGCGCTCCAGTCCTCCGCGCCGCATTGGCGAGCGCCAACGCCTTCGCCCGCCACTCATACCACCGCCCGTCGCTCTCGATCAACCTCGCCGCCGCCGATCCCCCTCGCCGTAGACGCGAGCCCGCGACCCTTGACCTGCCCCGCGCGCGCCCCGTATGATTCTGCGAGCCCAATCGAATAGGGACCTGGCGGGTCACACCTGCTGGCGGTACGAGCCAGTCGCCGGGCCGTCGCGAGCCACCGATCGGGTGGCCGCGTGGCGCGGCATTTTTTTCGCCCGGACGTACGGGCGCGGAGGACGGCGGTGGTCGCCACGGCGCAGCCCCAGGC
Organism: Dehalococcoidia bacterium; assembly: GCA_035632115.1. GTDB lineage: Bacteria > Chloroflexota > Dehalococcoidia > DSTF01 > JACRBR01 > DASQHL01. The sequence goes on from DASQHL010000154.1 coordinate 3,644, forward strand.
CCGCCAGATCAGCGACGTCGTCGAGCGGGCGCTCGCCGGCAACGCCCCGACGCCGGACGATGCCTATCGCGCCATCAACGCGAGCGCGACCGAACTGGCATCGCTGATGGCCGCCGCGTCGGAGCTGCGCGACCGCGGCCACGGCCGCACCGTCACCTACTCCCGCAAGGTCTTCATCCCCCTCACGAACCTCTGCCGCCAGAAGTGCGGCTACTGCACCTTCGCCCGCGGCCCCCGCGACCCCATCGCCCACACCATGTCGCCGGACGAGGTGCTCGCCGTCGCTCGCGCCGGCGCGCGCCAGGGCTGCAAGGAGGCGCTCTTCTCGCTTGGCGAGCGCCCGGAGGAGGTCTACGACGTCGTCCGCGACGACCTCGCCCGCTACGGCCACGCCACCACCTCGTCCTATCTGCGCGAAATGTGCGAGCTGGTGCTGCGCGAGACCGGCCTCCAGCCCCACGTCAACCAGGGCGTCATGGAGCCGGGCGAGATCGCCTCCCTGCGCGAAGTCTCCGCCTCGATGGGCATGATGCTGGAGACCGTCTCGCTGCGCCTCCACGAGAAGGGCATGGCCCACTGGAACTGCCCCGGCAAGATCCCCGAGGAGCGCCTCCGCACCATGCGCCACGCCGGCGAGCAGAAGGTCGCCTGGACCACCGGCATCCTCATCGGCATCGGCGAAACGCGCGAGGAGCGCGTCGACTCCCTCTTCGCCATCCGCGAACTGCACGAGCGCTACGGCCACATCCAGGAGGTCATCGTCCAGAACTTCCGCGTCAAGGAAGACATCGCCATGCGCCACCGCGACGAGCCCAGCGTCTTCGAGATGCTCCGCACCATCGCCGTCGCCCGGCTGATCCTCGGCCCACAGATGAACATCCAGGCGCCCCCGAACCTCACGCCGGACGCCCACGGCATGTACCTGCTCGCCGGCATCAACGACTGGGGCGGCATCTCCCCCGTCACGAAGGATCACATCAACCCCGAGCGCCCGTGGCCCAACCTCCTCGACCTGAAAGACACCTGCGCCGACGCCGGCTTCGAGCTGCGCGAGCGCTTCGGCCTCTACCCGGAATACGTGCGCGGCGAAGCACCATGCGGCGGCTTCGTCCCCGACGCCATCCGTCCCGTCATCGGGCGCCTGGCTGACGAAGACGGCCTCGTGAAGCGGGAGGAAGAACGATGGTGAACGACAACGGCCGGCCCACAACCGACAACGGACAACCGACAACCGACAACGGCCCCACCGTCTGGAATCGCGCCACCCTCCCGGTGGATCGCGGCATCGCGCGCATCCTCGATCGCGCGCTCGATGGCGAGGACATCACCGTCGATGAGGCCACCGCGCTCTTCGACGTGCGCGGCCCCGCCCTCACCGCCCTCATCCTCACCGCCGACCAGCTCCGCCGGCGCACCGTCGGCGACGTCGTCACCTACGTCATCAACCGCAACATCAACTTCACCAACGTCTGCATCAAGCACTGCGGCTTCTGCGCCTTCAGCCGCGACCACCGCGAAGAGGAGGGCTACTTTCTTCCGATGGAGGAGGTCATCCGCCGCGCCCGCGAAGCCTGGGACCTCGGCGCCCGCGAGATCTGCGTGCAGGCCGGCCTCCCCCCGAAGATGGACGGCTGGTACTACGTCGAGCTCACGAAGGCCATCAAGCGCGAGCTCCCCGATATGCACATCCACGGCTTCTCCCCCGAAGAGGTGCTCTACGGCGCGGTCCGCGCCCGCTGCTCCATCGAGGAGTACCTGCGCGCGCTCAAGGACGCCGGCGTCGGCAGCCTCCCCGGCACCTCCGCCGAGATCCTCGACCAGGACGTGCGCGACCGCATCTCCCCCGGCCGCATTACGAAGGACCAGTGGGTCGATGTGATCACCACCGCCCACCGCCTCGGCATCCGCACCACGTCGACCATCATGTACGGCCACGTCGAGACCTCGCGCCACAAGGCCGCCCACATCGGCCTCCTGCGCGACATCCAGCGCGAGACCGGCGGCTTCACGGAGTTCGTCCCTCTCAGCTTCATCGCCTCCGAGGCGCCGATGTACAGCAAGGGCCTCGTCAAAGGCATCCGCCCCGGGGCGACCGGCGCCGAGGTGATGAAGATGTACGCCGTCTCCCGCGTCATCCTCAACAACTGGATCCCCAACCTGCAGGCGTCGTGGGTGAAGGAAGGCCCCAAGCTCGCCCAGATGGCGCTCGATGCCGGCTGCAACGACTTCATGGGTACCCTGATCAACGAGAGCATCTCCACGTCCGCCGGCGCCATCTACGGCCAGCGCATGGCCCCCCGCGAGATGCGCGCGCTGATCCGCGAGATGGGCCGCCTCCCCGCCGAGCGCAACACCCTGTACGGCATCGTCCGCGAGTTCGGACCCGAAGAAGACGATCACTACGATCCCCTGGATCAGGTCGACGGCACCGACGAGCGCTTCGGCTCCTACACCCGCCTCACGCAGTCACCCGACTTCAAGTTCACCGAAAAGTACCGCCGCGCCCAACCCGCCGGCACTCCCGGCACCGCGTAGGGTCGCGATCCCCCGCACGTACGTGCGCGGCTTGCCGCGTCGCTCGTCTGTTGTCTGTCGTCCGTTGTCTGTTGCCTGCCGTCTGTTGCCCGTCGTCTGTTCTTCGCGCACCTCGCCGCCCGGCGAACCTACCGTGCGCCACCGTCCGCCTGACTCAGCGCATCCAGCAGCCGCCGCGAAGCATCGCTGATCTCCTCGACCGCCGCGTCGAACGGCTCGGCGTTCTTCCGCGACGGCTGCCGGAACCCGCTCACCTTCCGCACGAACTGCAGCGCCGCCGCGCGGATCTCCTCCTCGCTCGCCGCTTCGTCCTTCCGCCGCAACGTCTTGATGCTCCGGCACATGTCGTCGTCCTCACTCGCCCCGCGTCAACTGCCGCCGTCGTGCCCGGCCCCGCGCGCCGCCTCCACGCACGCGACGCCATCGCCCCCCACAACCGCGCTGTGCTCCGTCCCGGCGGCGATCTCCAGCCGGTCGCCCGCCCGCAATTCGAACTCCTCGCCTGTCCCTGGCAGCCGGAAAACGATCGAGCCCCGCACGCAGTACAGCACCTTGTCGTAGCCGTGGCTGTGCGCCCCGTACGCATCACCCGGCGCATTCGACCAGCCGCTGGCGCGGAGCCCCTCCCGCGTCAGCGCCGTCGTCACCGCCGTCTCGTCGAGGGGTAATGTGCTCCTGGTGAAGGTCGCGCTCATCCCGCGATCCTACCACGCACGGACTGCGCGCCGGGTGTGCCTCCCCGCACGCGCGCGGCCACGCCCACGCGCCCCGGCCCCTTCGCCGAGTCGCACGACGCGCCGCTCGGCGCGATCCCCGGCAGCTACGCGTTGATCTCCGTCAGGCTCGGCAGCGCCAGCATTGCCGAGCCCAACCCGAAGACCTCGAACCCCGCGACCACGCTCGCGATCATCGCGCTCGGCGTCCACGAGGCCGTGGCCGCGCCCGCCAGCCGCGCGATGCCCACCGCGATCATCAGCAGCGTCAGGCTAATGAGCGCGCCCGCCAGACCGAACGTCACGAAGCGCCGGAACAGCGAGCTGAAGACGCGCCCATCCCGCGCCGCCTCGGCGGCGCGTGCCTCCTCCTCCGGCCCTGCCGTCACTGCGATCGCGTCCCGCTCCGCCTCGATGCCCCGTCCCGCCGTCTCTGCAGGAGTGGTGACCATGCAGCCTCCCTGAAGGTGGATCTGCCTTCAGTGTGCCGCGCGCTGATTGAAGCTTCCTTGGGGCTGCGGCAGCCCCCGCCTTTGGAGCTATGCTATAGTGAAAACTGTAATAAAGAGGGGACGCGCACGGTGCAGGCTACCCGGCAGGACATCCTCGACTATCTCCGGCGTAGCAACCACGCCACCGTGAAACAACTCGGCGAGCACCTCGGTCTCACCTCCACCGGCATCCGCCAGCACCTCACCGTGCTGGAGCGCGACGGCCTGATCGAAGCCCGCGAGGAGCGCGGCCGCGTCGGTCGCCCTGCCCTCGTCTATCGCCTCACCTCCGGCGGCGACAACCTCTACCCCAAGAAGTACGACGCCCTCGCCAACGCCCTCATCGAAGAGGCCCGTCAGCTCCTCGGGCCCGATGCCCTGCAGCAGCTCATGAAGAACGTCGCCGCCCGCTTCGCCGATGCCTACGCCCCTCGCCTCGAAGGGAAGACCGTAGCCGAGCGTATCGTCGAGACCGGCAAGATCCTCCACGAGCGCGGCTGTCTCGCCGATTGTTCCACGGAGGAGGCCGGCGGCGACCTCCTCATCAAACAGCACACCTGCCCCTTCCCCAACGTCGCCTCGCACAACAGCGCCGTCTGCGCGCTCGATGTCGAATTCGTCCGCCGGCTCGTCGGCGCGGATGCCCGCCTCACGACCAGCCTGCTCCGTGGCGACGACGCCTGCACCTACCGTGTGCGCGCCATCGCCGCGCCCGAGCGCCGCTAGACGACGCCGGTCCACACAGCAACCGCGAATCCGAACGCCAGCAGCCCGCCGAACAGCATGTGCATCCCCGCCGTCTGCGCCAGCACCACGTTCAGCCCGCGCGCTTCCCGCTGCGACCGCTCGAATCGGATCAGCCGCAGCGCCAGCGGCAGCGACAGCAGCGTCACCAGCACCGGCCACGGCGCCGCCCCCGTCACCGTCATCGCCACCACCACCGCGTACCCCCCGAGCATCAGCGCACCGTACTCGTAGTCCGCGAGCGGCCGTCCGGCCAGCGCCGCCAGCGTCCACTTGTGGTTGCGTCGATCGCCCTCGATGTCCCGGATGTTGTTCGCGTGCAGGATCGCCGCCACCAGCAGCCCCACCGGCACCGATGCCACGAACGGCTGCCACCCCCACGCTTGGGTCTGCACGTAGAACGCGCCCACCACGATCACCGGCCCCATGAACACGAACACCACGATCTCCCCCAGCCCGCGATACGCCAGCGAAAACGGCGACGCCGTGTAGAAGTACCCCGCCAGCACGCTCGCCACGCCCAGCGCCAGCACCGGCCACCCCGTCATCGCCGTGATCGCCAGCCCGATCGCACCGCCCGCCGCAAACGCGACGATGCCGCCCGCCAGCACCGCCCGCGGCGAAAGCATCCCGCGCTGGATCACGCCGCTCGGCCCCAGCGCGTCCGGGCCGTCCGTCCCCTTGACATGGTCGAAGTAGTCGTTGACGAGGTTGGTCCCTGCGTGGATCGCCACCGAGCCGGCCATCGCCAGCACGAACAGCAGTGGATGATACACGTCCCGCGCCGCGATCGCCGTCCCCACCAGCACCGGGACGATCGACGCCGTGAATGAGACGGGCCTCAGCGCCGTGAACCAGGTCCGTATCGGTCGCAGCATCTGCGCATCAGCCTAAATGCGCACCGCACGGCGGGCAACGTCACGCCGACATAACGTGCATGCAGCGCCCCTGCGTGCTCCGATCGTCAAGTGCGATCTCCAATCAAGCGCGCCGCACCCGTGCGGCCACTCCGATCGGCGCGTATAATTGGCCGAACCACGGGTGCCGCAGCGCGCGGCCCGCGCCCATCCGCCCGATTCGCCCCTCCCACCACGCTCGCTCGCGCGACGGGGGGCCGCGCCGATCGGGACGTGCGCTCCCGCTGGTCCGCGAGATTGTTGCGCGCTTCGCCGCGGCGGGCGCAGAGTCCAGGGAGGGACATGGCCGTTCGCACGTGGGTCGGGCGGTTCTGCGTGGTCGATGGCCGCGTCGAGGAGGAGGGGCCATGGCTCGGCTCCCTCGTCCGTCAGCGGCCCGACGAAGAGGCCGACGAACTCTACATCCTGGTCGAACCCGCCTCCCCCGTCAGCGAGCAGTTCACGTCGCAGCTCGTCGACGTCATCGCCCGCCTCTACGGCCGCGATCCCCTCTCGCTCACCGGCGCCCTCACCCGCTCCCTCCGCGCCGCCCACGAACACCTCCGCGAGTGGAACCAGAAGAGCCTCAAGGAGCACCGCGCCGGCGCCGGCGCCAGCTGCATCGCCCTCCGTGGCGCCGATGCTTACCTCGCCCAGGTCGGCCCCAGCCTCGCCTATGTCCGCTCGGCGGATGGCACCTGCACGCGCCTCCACGCCGAAGATCCGGACTTCGAGCACGCGCTCGGCGTGGCCGATACCTTCGAGCCGCGCCTCACACGCATCCCCCTCGCCCCGGGCGACCTCGTGCTCCTCGCATCATCCCAGCTCGATGACGTCCTGCCCGAACAGCACGTCCGCCGTGTCCTCGCCCGCGGCTCCGACGACGCCCTCCCCGAGCTCTACCTCCTCTGCCGCGACCGACCCAACATAGCCCTCGTGCTACTCGCCGCCTTCGAGGAGGAGCCCGCCCCCCTGCCCGACTACCTCGCCAAAGACGGCGACCGCGCCGGTTCGGCGGTCACCCCTGCCGACGACCCGCCCGCTTCCGCCCAGGCCGCCCTCGTCGGCGCCGCCGCCGGCGACGCTCCATCGCTCGCCGAGGCCTCCCTCGCCGCCGGCACGATCGGCGACCTCCCCCTCCCCCCGCGCCCGATCCACGAGCAGGTGCGCGAGATCACGGAGAGCACCGCGCCACTTCCCGCGCCCGGCGTCCGCATCCGCGGCGGTGCGGCCGCCCCCCGCTACCGGCGCACCACCGGCATGGCCTCCCTCCCCCAGCTCCGCATCCCCAAACTCGCCGTCGCCGCTGCGATCGCCCTCGCCCTCATCGGCCTCCTCGCCTACGCCTTCCTCCCCGGCTCCGTCAAGCAGAGCCGCGAGGCCCGCTTCACCGCCGATGTCGCCGCCGCCCGCGAGGACAACGCCCGCGCCCAGGCCACCGGCGACCCCGGCGTCAAGCGCCAGCTCCTCAACGACGCCAGCGCGAAGCTCGCCGACGCCGCGAAGATCCACGCCAACAACCCCGACGTCGCATCCCTCCACTCCGACGTCACCGCGGCCCTCGGCGTCCTCGATGCCGTCTACGAGATTAAGTCCTTCACGACCGTCGCCGACCTCTCGCAGGTCGTCACAGGCTCCCTCTCCATCACCCGCACCGTCGTCGGCGGCAACGACGCTTACTTCCTCGATGCCAAGGGCAAGCGCGTGCTCCGCGTCCCGCTCGATGGCTCCACCGCGCCGCAGACCATCCTCCAGGACGGCGAGCCCGCCGGCTTCGTCACCGCCTCCCGCCCCATGCAGATCGCCTGGTCCGCGCAGACCGGCAGCCTCACCATCATCGATGACAAGCGCCAGGCCTTCGCCTACTTCCCCGGACAGGGCGCCCTGCCCCTCACGGTCCGCGGCGCCGATGGCATCGGCTCCATCGACGCCATCACCGGCTCCGGCGGCAACCTCTACGTGCTCGATGTCAAGCAGAACCAGGTGTGGCGCTACCTCCCCGGACAGGGCGGCTACGACAGCGAGCGCACCGCCCTCCTCGGCCCGACCAGCCTGGCGGACGCCACCGAGCTCGCCGTCGGCCAGGACGTCTACATCCTCGATGCGAAGTTGGGCGTCCGCCGCTTCGTCGGCCAGACCGAGACCCCCTTCCTGCTCGCCGGCATCGATACCAAGATGGTCTCGCCCGTGTCGCTCTCCGTGCTGCCCGGCTCCAACCGCCTCGTCGTCGCCGACCACGGCAACAAGCGCATCGTCGTCGCCTCCGCCGAAGGCGTCTTCCTCCGCCAGATCGTCAGCTCCGCTTTCACCGACCTCCGCGCCGTCGCCGTCGACGAGGGCAAAGGCATCCTCTACGTCCTCAACGGCGAAACCCTCCTCAAAGCCCCCTTCCCCCCATAGCCGCCGCAGTTCGTCGCTCGTCGGTTGCCGGTGTTCGCGCCGGGCACCGGCGGGGGTGATCGGGCTATACTGTGATACACGTCCCGAAGCGCGAGGTCGCCGATATGCCGAAGCCGACCACGACCGTGACTCCCGCCCGGCGCCGCCAGCTACTCAAGAAACTTGAGTCGGTTCAGCGGCGCATGAAGGACGTCTCACAAGAAGAAGTTGATGCGGCGGTTGCCGCCGCCCGGGATGAGATCCGCAAAGAGCGGAGGGCCGCCGCGTCGGCTACAGCGACTTCGGAGCGCCGGCCACGCCGCCGCGCATCTGCCTAGACGCGAACACGGTCGTCGCCGGCGCGGCGTCCTGGTCGGGTTCCTCCGCACAGATCCTTCGCCATGTCGCCGCTGGCGACCTCACGCTCGTTGTCACCGACGAAATCGAAGGCGAGTACCGTGCTATCGCCACACGGCCCTCTGTCGTGGGCCTCTTTGAGCGGCGCCGTGTGCCGGCGCGCGAGTACATGAAGATCCTCGACGGCCTGTGCGCCGCGGCCGAACGCGTCGCACCCACGGGCGAAGCGCCGCCCTGCCGCGACGAGGACGACCGGAAGTACCTGCACTGCGCGCTGTACGCCGGCGTTGACTTCATCGTGACGAGGGACCGCGACCTCCTCGATCAAGAGAGGATCGGCGGCACCTTGATCGTCCCGCCGGACGAGCTGCTCGAGCGCCTGCGCAAATCGGGAGAGACGCTTGCGGAGTAGAGACACCAGGACCATTCGGCCTGCTCATCTGCCGCGAGGCCGTGTCCCCCGTCTACGAACGCGCCGGCTGGCACACCGTCCCCGGTCCCACGTCCTTCTCCCAGCCCACCGGCCCCGCGACGTACGCGGGCCTGACGATGGTGCTCCCGCTCGACGGCGGTGTGTGGCCAGAAGGAGCGATCGACTTAAGTGGGCCGCCGTGGTGAGATGAGGGAGCGCAGAAGGCGGTCGGCGTTCCCACGCGGAGGCGTGTCGTGACTCTACAGACGGCTTTCGATGGACATCTGCTGGCGGGGCGCTTCAAGGAGGCTACGAAGCTACTTCAAGAGGAGCTGCTGTCTGGAAGGTTGCTGGATCCGCGCACTGATCAAGTCTGGGCGCCTTTCGCGGATACGATAGCGGGCCAGTATCTGGCGACGGGACGGTCGCGCGAAGTCGCGCAGTTCTGGGAGGAGATGCTGCGATTCTTCGTCGCTGAGGTCGAGCCGAAGTGGGGGCATACTCACAAGGGCCACCTACACTTTCGGCTCGGATTCGCGTTCGCATCGAACGACTTTGCGCGGGCGCGCCGCGAGTTTCTCGCTGCGTACGAACAGGATCTCCAGCTGGAGCGCTCTGGGCAAGGCGAGGCGTCACTTCGATCCGCCTACGTCGCCTTAGTTCTCTTTGATCGCATCGACGAAGGCAGCATTGGCGTTATGGAGCGGCGCGAATTCGTGAGCCTCTTGTTCGGCCCATCATTCGACGCCGCGATCCTTGGGCAGACGGTCGCGCCCGATGAGATCCAGCGCGCATTCGGCCGCGTAGTCCGCCCTGACCTCATGAGCGTCTGCGAATCGACCTATGCCGAACTTCATGCCGCAGCTCTCAGTGGCATGAGCGTGGCGGTGACCTCACTCGCCGGCGCATGCTTGGAGTGCGTGCTTTTAAGCGAGTTGATGAATCGAGGCGTAACGGAGATTGACGTGAGGGGGAAGGCACAAGACGTGTTGAAGGCGGATCTCGGTGCGCTCATGATTGCCGCAGCAAAACAACGCGCGTTTCCCAGCGGATCAATCGAAACGGCTTGTAAGCTGTTGCACCACTTCCGGAATCGCCTGCATCCCGGGAATGAACTGCGTCAAGACTATCCCCTGGTGCCGCGTGTTGCTCTGACCCTGAGAGTCCTATTCGACCTGACGCTATATCAATGGCACCCGTGAGTTGGACCGAGGGGTAGAAACGCTGCCCTGGTCAGCGCTGTCCGTGGCGACTGCGCTTCGCCGCTTCCGTGATCCGGCGGTGCTCCCACTCTTCCTTGAGCTCGCGTGGCATCCAGGCAGGTGCGATGAGCAGACAAAATGCGACCTGCACTATGTATATGATTATGGCCGCCCCGATGATGCCTCCGATCGTCACGTCGGGGTTGTCGGAGGTCGCACCCACGATTGCGACGAACGCCGGCGTGACGAGGCTTAGGAGGAAGATGATCGCTAGGCGTCGTCTCCACCAGGGGTTGTAAACAGGACCGAGGAATGACGGAGGCTTCATGCTGTTACTCGGTCATACCGAGCCTCTCACTACACCCGCGTGATCGCGCCCTCGCTCGCAGACGACACCAGCGCCGCGTACTTCGCCATCACCCCCGTCGTGTACCGCGGCGGCGGCGCCCGCCACCCCCGCAGCCGCGCGGCGATCTCGTCGTCCGACACCTGCACGTCCAGCCGCCGCTTCGGGATGTCGAACGAGATCGTGTCACCCTCCCGCACCGCCGCGATCGGCCCCCCGACGAACGCCTCCGGCGCCACGTGCCCCGCCATCAGCCCCCGCGTCGCCCCGCTGAACCGCCCGTCCGTCAGCAGCGCCACCGTCTCCCCCATCCCCTCTCCCACGATCGCCGAGGTCACGCCCAGCATCTCGCGCATCCCCGGTCCGCCCTTCGGCCCCTCGTACCGGATGACGACGACGTCGCCGGGCTTGATCAGCTTGGCTGTCACCGCCGCCATCGCGTCCTCCTCCCGGTCGAACACCCGCGCCGGCCCCGTGTGCGTCAGCCGCTCGTGCCCCGCAACCTTCACCACGCACCCCTCCGGCGCCAGGTTCCCGTGCAGGATCACCAGCCCGCCCGTCGCCTTCAGCGGGTCCTGCACCGTGCGCACGACGTCCTGCCCCGGCGTCTCGACCGCACGCTCCGCCTCCTGCGCGAACGTGTGCCCGCTCGGCGTCGGCCGCGACCCGTCGATGAAGCCCCCCTCGATCAGCCGCTTCGCCACCAGCTCCATCCCCCCCGCCTGTTCGAGATCCGCCGCCAGGTAACGGCCGCCCGGCTTCAGGTCCGCCAGCAGCGGCGTGCGCGCGCTCACGACGTCGAAGTCGTCGATCGTCAGCGGCACGTTCGCCTCGCGCGCCAGCGCCAGCAGGTGCAGCACGACGTTCGTCGAGCCGCCCGTCGCCGCCACGCCCGCGATCGCGTTGTCGAACGCCGCCCGCGTCAGGATGTCCAGCGGACGCACGTTGCGCCGCAGCACGTCCATCACCACCTCGCCGGCGCGCACCCCCACGTCGTCCTTGCGCGGGTCGACGGCCGGCACGCCGTTCATGCCGACCGGCGAGAGCCCGAGGAACTCCATCGCCAGCGACATCGTGTTCGCGGTGAACTGCCCCCCGCACGCGCCCGGCCCCGGACACGCCGCGTGCTCCAGCCGATCCAGCTCCTCGTCGGACAGCGTTCCGGCCGCGTTCGCGCCCACCCCCTCGAAGACGTCCTGGATGTTCACGTCGCGGCCCTTGTATCGCCCGGGCATGATCGTCCCGCCGTAGACGATGATGCCCGGGATGTTCAGCCGCGCCAGCGCCATCGACGCCGCCGGGATGGTCTTGTCACACCCCACCAGGCACACCAGCGCGTCGAACATGTACCCCCGCGTGCACAGCTCGATCGAGTCCGCGATCAGCTCGCGCGACACCAGCGACGTCTTCATCCCCTCCGTCCCCATCGTGATCCCGTCGCTGATCGCGATCGTGTTGAACTCCATCGGCGTGCCCCCCGCCCTGCGCACCCCCTCCGCGACCTTCACGGCGAGCTGCCGCAGGTTGAAGTTGCACGGCATCGTGCCGATCCACGTGTTCGCGATGCCGATGATCGGCTTTTTGAGGTCCTCCGTCGTGAAGCCAATCGAGTAGTAATACGAGCGCGCCGCCGCCCGGTCGCGGCCTTCCATGATCCTGCGCGAGTTGTGCTTCGGGTCGAACGCCATGCGTGCCTCCTCCGTAGGAGCAGATTAGCGAGGATTGGCGCCAGAGGTTAGGGGCGGGTCGCCCGGCCCCGCGCGTCGGCCCGGTCCTGGTCGAGCAGTTCGTACGCCTTCAGGTCATCGATCGCGGCGATCGTCCGGGAGGTGATCTTCGTGAATAGATCCACGCCGCGCTCGTTCGCCAGGTCCAGTCCGCCCGCCCCGATCACGGAGTACGCCAGCAGGAACAGCGTCGAGAGCCGGTAGTCCTCCCAGCACTGATCGAGGGTATACCCCTGCACGCCGTGTGAGACGAGCGTATCGTGGTAGAGCTTCACGATGTCCCGCTCGCGGGCGCGGCGCTCGTCGGGCGTCAGGCTGCCCGCCACGAAGTACGCGACGTCAAACACCCCGCCGCCGCGCGACGAGATCTGCCAGTCGATGACGGCGAACTCCGTCCCGCTGCCCGCCTTGCCGAAGAACATGTTGTCGAGCCGGTAGTCCCCGTGCACGATGGTCACCGGCAGATCATCGCCAAAGTGATTCATCAGCGTCCGGATCTGCTTCCCGAACCGTTCGCCGGCCTCGCGCACCGTCGGCGTCAGGTACGCCTTCGTGAAGTCCAGGAACGGCTCCCAGCTCAGCGGATAGTTCTGCTCAACCGCGGCGACGTTCCATTCGGCGTGAATCCCCGGCATCCAGTCCAGCTTGTCCAGCTCCGGGCTGCGCCACCACGTCGCCTGGAATCTCGCCAGCTCGCGGATGGCGAGGTCCACCTGATCGACCGTGCATCCCCCCACCTGGTCGCCCACCGCAGCAGGGGCGAGATCCTCGAGCAACAGGACGAAGTCGCCGTTCGACGGGTCGAAGGCGTTGTAGTAGCAGCGCGGTGTGCGCAACGACACGTTGCCGCCGATGTGCTGATAGAACCCCACTTCGCGCTCATAGAAATGGAAGTACATCGCGACGTCCCGGTTCTCCTGCGCGGCAGCCGGGAACTTCGCGATGACCGATCGCGGCGCGTCGGTCTCCTGGCGATCGTAGTCGAGCGCGATGTGCGCGAGCTGGCCCATGAAGCCAGCGCCCTCCCCGATGACCTTCGCCGTATGCGACGTCACGCTCGCTTCGTTGATGGCGCCGCTCTGCCGCAACGCGTGCGTCAGCCACTCGGGCGTCACCTGGCCCGGATCAGTCGGATAATCTGTCGCGCCCACGTTGCCCCCTCTGGCCACGCCTTCGCCGCGTGGCGCTACCGCGCCTGCCACCGCACTTCGTACAGCCGCACGGCGTCGTCGAAGCCCTTCATCGCGTATTCGCCACGGTCGGAGAACGTGAACGATTTGCCGGAGAGCAGATGCCGCACCGGCTCCGGGATTAGGATCTCCCCGCCATCCGCCTTCGCCGCGATGCGCGACGCGAGGATCACCGTCGCGCCGAACAGGTCGCCGTCCTCTTCAATCGGCTCCCCCGCGTTGATCCCCACCCGCACGTGCAGCGGCTCGCCTTCCTGCTCGCTGTGTGCGGCGAACGCCCGCTGCAGCGCGATCGCGCAATCCATCGCCGACGTCACGCTGCCGAACGACGCCATGAAGCCGTCACCCATCGTCTTCACCTCGGCGCCGCCGTGCGCCTTCAGCGTCTCGCGCGTGATGCGCTCGTGCTCGCGCAGCACGTCGCGCCCCTTCGTATCGCCTAACCGCTGCATCATCTCCGTGTGCCCGACGATGTCGGTGAAGAGCACCGTGACGAGGCCGCCGGGCGCCGAACGGACGGTGCTGATCCGCGGCTCGCCCGCGCCAAGAAACTCGTCCATCGCCGCAACGACAGCCCCCACATCGCCCGAGTACGGCGTAACCGTGTCCCCGTCGAGGAGGACCAGCCTCGCATTCGGTAGCCTCGCGGCGATCGCTTGGATCTCCGCCATCGAAGGTCGCGCCATCCCGCGCCGATGCAACACCAGCGCCGGCATGGTGATCTGTTCCAGATCCTCCACATCGGTCGATTGAACCACGGCGAACTCCCACGTCGGGTTGAACGCCTCCCGCAGGCTCTGCGCGTACTCTGCTGATTGCTGATCCAGGCCCTGATGGCGCAGCACGGCCGCGACGAACGCCTCGCGGTACAGGTCGGGGTCGACGCTTTTCAGCTCGGCAAGAATCGCCGCGGCTTCGTCGCTGACATACCTCTCTTCGCGCAGGGTACACCCCCATAGAACGAGGCGAGACACGCGCTCTGGGTTCCGTGACACATAGCGGAGCACAGCCGGGCCGGACTCCAGGTACGCGCAGAGGTCCACCTGATCGTGGGCGACTTTGCGAATGACAGCCGAGAGGTCCTGCGCGCGCGCCTCAGGTGAGAAGTCAACGGCAGAAGCTTGCGACGCCCCGAATCCTCGAGAGTCGTACCTCACGACCATTCGACGAGCCGCCAGGCGCTGTAGAAACTCGCGACCCTCCGTAGTGCGCCACGCTCGCAGTGACGGGATCGCGGCGCTGCCCGGGGGCACGACAAACGGCCTGCCCTCGCCAAGCGTCCAGTAGGCGATGCTGACCCCGTCTTCCGTGAGCGCGTACTTGATCTGCGGTTCCATGCCCGGATTATGGGCGATGGCCCAGGGCTGGGGCTATCGAAGACGCGCATATAGTGGCGAAGTTCATTCTCTCTGTTGACCCTTACGAGTGGCTGTTCCAAGCTCAGGGGTCTGGACGACGCTCACTGCCTGTGTGGGAGGTACCCGTGCTTCGAACCCTCATGCTCGCCACACTGGCGCCAGCCGCGATCTTGATGGCATGCGGCGGTGGAAGCGGCAAGAGCGCCACGCCCACCGCCACCGGTTCCGCCGCCCCCGCAACGACGCCGCTCGCTTCGACCAGCGCCGCGCGGGCCGCGGCGTCCGCACCTGCGGCGGCAACCTCCGCATCGGCGAGGGGCCGCACGCCACCCGCGGCCGGGTCCCCGGATTCCGCCGTCCTCGGCGTCCCGACGCCCTCCGCCGAGACCACAGGCGGACCATCCGCCGATGCCGCCAGGGCGCCCGCGCTCCTCGCCGCGGCCATGATCCTCCCGCCCGATCTCCCCGCCGGCTGGAAGATCGTCTCCGACCAGTCGCAGGACAACGCCGCCGCGGCCGCGGCCGATCCCACCACCGCCTCCTCGAATCAGCGCTGCGGACGGCTGCTCGGCCGTACCGTCGTCACCCAGCCGGCCGAGATCGTCAACACCTACCTCGCCGGCCAGACCGTGTCGTTCTTCTCGCAGGCCACCGCCTACGCGACGACCGCCGGCGCCATCGACTGCTCGAACGAGGCCGCGGCGAAGCTCGTCCAGCCCGGCCAGCTCGCCCGCGCCTTCGGCAACGTCTTCACCGACCCCAACACCGTCGTCGTCACCCCCGTCGCCTTCCACCAGGTCGCCGATGGCTCGTTCGCGGCAACGCTCGCCGGGCGCACCAACGCCAACGGCGTCGTCGTCGATCTCGTCGTGCTGGTCGTCGGCTTCCGAAAGGGCAACGTCACCGTCGCCATCGGCTCCGCCGCCCAGACCGCGCCCCCGACCGACGAGCTGTCGCCGCTCGTCGATACCGTCGTGCGCCGCCTCAGCGCCGCGGAGTAGCGCCGTGCCCGCCCGCACGCTCCGGATCGCGCTCGACGGCGGTACCGTGTCCGCAATCAGCACGCCCGCCGTTGGCGAAGATGCGCGCTGGTCCTTCGTCTACGCGCCCGGCGCCGGCTCCAACATCCACGACCCGTTCGGCGCCTACGCCGCTCGCGAGCTCGCCGCCCACGGCGTCGCGACGCTGCGATTCCAGTTCCCGTACATGGAAGCCGGCCGCCGCGGCCCTGATCGCCCACCGATGCTCGAGGCCGCGTGGCGCGCGGCAATTGAGGTCGCGCGCAACGACGGCGCGAAGCTCATCGTCGGCGGCCGCTCGATGGGTGGCCGCATCGCGTCACAGGTCGCGGCGCAGGGTGTCGCCGTCGATGCGCTGGCCCTCTTCGCCTACCCGCTCCACCCGCCCGGCAAGCCCGATCAGCTCCGCGACGCCCACCTCTCGAGCATCGCCGTCCCCACGCTGTTCTGCTCCGGCACCAACGACGCCTTCGCCTCTCCCACGGAGCTGCGCGCCGCCGCGCGAAAGGTGCGGCGCGCCACGGTGCACCTGCTCCAGGACGCCGACCACGGCTTCAGCGTGCCGAAGTCGAGCGGCCGCACTCGCGAAGACGTCTGGTCCGAGGCCGTCGATGCGATGGTGCGCTGGCTCGGCTCGGTGCGGTAAAGGTCACCCGCGCCCGCGCGCCGCCCGCCACAACGACACGCTCAGCAGCGACACCACCACCACCGGCACGATCCACCATGCCGGTACGCTCGTCCGCGCCAGCGCCGCCGTCACCGCCAGCGCCACCACCACGCCCGCTGCAACGCGCCAGTCGTCTCCCACGATGAAGTCGTACCAGAAGCGGAAGAAGCCTTCGATGTACTTCACGGCTCCACCGCCATCGCCATCGCCGGCTCCCCGACCGGCGCAGCGCGCGCCCGCAGCCACCGCAACATCCGCACCTGCCCCAGCGAGATCGCCAGCACGAACGCCAGGATCGCCAGCAGCGCCAGGTCGCTCCCCGGCCAGCTCACGCCCGCCCCCTCGACGCCCCAGAACGTCCCGAACGTCGTCAGCATCACGCCCACCGCGAACTTCATGCTGTTCTCCGGCACCCGGCTCAACGGCCGGTGCACCAGCGCCCCGGTCCCCGCAACGAGCACGAACGCCGCCGCCGCGCCGACCGCCGCCAGCGGGATGCTCCCCTGCGTGCTCCCGAACGTCAGCACGATGAACGCCACCTCCAGCCCCTCCAGGAACACGCCCTTGAACGCCAGCGTGAACGAATACCAGTCCAGCGCGCCGCGCGTCCGGCCCGCCAGCGCCGCCTCCTCCGCCTCGCGCTGGAAGATCGCGTCCTCGTCGTGCAGCGCCTTGTAGCCGCTCGCCCGCAGCACCGCCTTCCGCAGCCACTGCACCCCGAACACCAGCAGCAGCCCGCCCACCAGCAGCCGCAGCGCGTCGATCGGTACAAGCGTCAGCGCCGGCCCAAACCCGGCGACCACCGCCGCCAGCGCCAGCAGCGCCGCCGCCACCCCGATCATCGCCGACCGCCAGCCGCGCGTCAGCCCCACCGCCAGCACGATCGTCAGCGCCTCCACCATCTCCACCGTGCTGGCGAGAAACGCGGCTAAGACGAGAAAAACTGCGCTCATGCGCACTCCTGCTGTCTCGGACGACGCCGGTCGCCGGCGCCGCTGACATCGCGGATCGTTGGCAGTCTACCAACGCCCGCGCCAACGATCCCCGCGCCTCGTGAACGTGAGAGTCCAGCAATGTGGCGTCAACGCACCGATGCGCTCACACTGGCGCTCAGTGCGGCCCCGCACGCCGCACTCGCGAGGTACAGGACGATGATCGACCCCGGCGAGAGCCAGCCCAATGATGCGCCGGCGCCGCCCGCAACGGGCCTCTCACGCAACGTCTACGTCCTCGGCATCGTCAGCCTCTTCGCCGATATCAGCGGCGAGATGGTGTACCCCATCGTGCCGCTCTTCCTCCGCACCACCCTCGGCGCCCCGGTGCTCGCCGTCGGCCTCATCGAGGGCGTCGCCGAGAGCACTGCGAGCCTCCTCAAGTTCCTCTTCGGCTGGCTCTCGGATCGCGTCGAACGGCGCGTCCCCTTCACCTTCGCCGGCTACGCGCTCGCCGCCGTGGCCAAGCCGCTGCTGGCGCTCGCCTACGCATGGCCCTTCGTCCTCTTCGCCCGCTTCGTCGACCGCGCCGGCAAGGGCATCCGGACGGCGCCCCGCGATGCGCTGATCGCCGATTCGTCCGGCGCCGCGTCGCGCGGCCGCGCCTTCGGCCTCCATCGCTCCATGGACACCACCGGCGCGATCCTCGGCCCGCTGCTCGCGCTGCTCCTGCTCGCCTGGTTCGGCGACGGCAGCTATCGCTTGATCTTCCTCGTCGCTGGCGTGCCGAGCGCCATCGCGGTGGTGCTGGTGCTGGCCGTGCGCGAGGTTCGCCGCCCGCCGCGCGACGGCCCTCGCCCGCCGCTCCTCTCGCTGCGCGGCTACGACCAGCGCTTCCTCGCCTTCACCGGCGTGATGCTGCTGTTCGCTGCCGGCAACTCCAGCGACGCCTTCCTCGTCCTCCGGTCGAGAAACCTCGGCCTCGGCGCCACCGCGGTCGTCTTCGCCTACGTCCTGTACAACATCTCCTACGCCGCGCTCTCACTCCCCGCCGGCATCCACTCCGACCGCATCGGCCGCAAGCCTGTCCTCGTCACCGGACTGCTCGTCTTCGCGGGCGTCTACGCCGGATTCGCCGCCGCCCGCGACGCGTGGGCCGTATGGCCCCTCTTCATCGTCTACGGCGCCTACATCGCCTTCACGGAAGGCATCGCCAGGGCCCACGTCGCGGACCTCGTCCCGCCCGAGCGGCGCGGTTCGGCGATGGGGCTCTACAACGCCGGCCTCGGTGTCATGCTGCTGGTTTCGAGCATCGTCGGCGGCGCGCTCTGGGATCTCATCGGCCCCGCCGCGACCTTCACCTTCGGCGCATCGACCGCCGCGCTGGCGGCCGTCGCCTTGCTCGTGCTCCCCGGCGGGAGCATAGGCGCCGGGGCGAAACCCCGCTGAACGTGGCGTAATCCGGCGCCGCTAGCCCAGCGCGTCCTTGATCTTCCCCATCAGCCCAGGGTCCTGCGCCTTCACGTGCGTGCCCATCGATTCGGCGAGGCGCTTGAGCAGGTCCTTCTGGTCCTTCGTCAGGTGCTTCGGCGTCATCACGTTCACCCGCAGAATCATGTCGCCGCGGCCGCCGCCCCGCAGGTGCGGCACGCCCTTCCCCCGCACCACGAACATCTCCCCCGTCTGCGTGCCGGCCGGCACCCGCAGCTCGTGCGGTGTGCCGTCGACCGTCGGCACGGCGATCTCGTCGCCCAGCGCCACCTGTGCGAAGTTCAGCTCCAGGTCCAGCACCAGGTCGTCCTCCTCGCGCCGGAACACCTCGTGCGGTTTCACGTTGAGCTGCAGGTAGAGGTTGCCGCGCGGGCCCCCCTGGTTGCCGATCTCCCCCTCGCCGCTCAGGCGCATCTGCGACCCGTTGTCGACGCCGGCGGGAATCTTCACCGAAAGCTTGCGCTTCCGCTTCTCGCGTCCCGTGCCGCGGCAGTTCTTGCACGGGTGCGCCACGATCCGCCCCTCGCCCCGGCAGCGGTCGCACGGGGCCACATTCACGAACTGCCCGAAGACGCTCTGCTGCACCCGCCGTACCTCGCCCGACCCGTTGCACTGGGGACAGCGCTCCGGCTCCGTCCCCGGCTCCGCCCGCAGCCCGTTGCACACCGAGCACAGCTCCGCCGACTGCACCTCGATCTCCTTCTCGACGCCGAACACCGCCTCCTCGAACGCGATCGTCACGCTGCGCCGCACGTCGGCGCCCCGCGTCGGGCCCCGCTGCGTCCGCGACGTCGCCCCTCCGAAGAACGCGTCGAAGATGTCCCCCAGCCCACCGAACCCGAACCCGTCGAACCCCCGCGCGAAGCCCTCCGCGCCACCCTGTGCCGCCGCGTGCCCGAAGCGGTCGTACATCGCACGCCGCTCCGGGTCCGAGAGCACCTCGTACGCCTCATTGACCTCTTTGAAGCGCGCCTCTGCGCCCGCGTCCTTGTTCCGGTCCGGGTGGAACTGCATCGCCAGCTTCCGGAAGGCCTTCTTCAGCTCCTCCGGGCTCGCCCCACGCGCAACGCCCAGCACGTCGTAATAGTCTTGCTTCTGATTCGTCGCCATCTGCACCCGGCCCGCGTCACAGCGACGCGGCCGACACCGCGGCCGCGTGCCAGTATTGTAGCGAGCGCCGACCCCCTCAAGCGAAGCGGAAGGCTGGCAGCGAAGCGGAAGCCTGGCGGCGAGCGGAAGCCCGGCAGCGAAGCGGAAGCCCGGCAGCGAAGCGGAAGCCTCGCGTCGCCCTCCCGCGGCCGTACCGCCGCGTCCGTCGCCACCCCGCTCCAGCCACCGCGCCAACAGTGCAACGCCCGCCCCCTAACTCCCCTTCCCTTCAGGGAAGGGGCCAGGGGTTAGGTCCGCCGCGGGTCAGGCGAGAGGCCCTCGGCGAGGAACAGGAAGGTGACGCCCCTACTGGATGCTCCACGACACGCTCACGTTCACCGTCACGTCCTGCGTCCCCGGCTGGATCGGCGTGCTCGGCGCCGCCGCGCTGTCCCGCGTCGCCACCCCTGCCGCGAACGGGATCGGCGTCACCACGTTCGATTCCGAGATCACCATCGGCTTCCCCAGCTGCACCCCCAGCGCCTTCGCCAGCGTCTCCGCCTTCGCCCGCGCGTCCGCCACCGCCGCCTGCCGCGCCTGCGTCATCAGCGACTCCGGCCTGTCGATCGTGAACGAGAGCCCCTGCACCTGAGCGTCGTTCCCGCCCGCTGTCACCGCGTCGTCCACCACCTTGCTCGTCGTATCGATCGCGCGGATCTTCGCCGAGACGATGTTCGTCACGCGGAACCCCTTCAGCGTCTGCCGGTTGTTCGTGAAGTCGTACTCCGGCGCGATGTTCAGCTGCTGCGTCTGGATGTCCTTGTCCGCCACGCCGTTGCTCTTCATCGAAGCGATCATCGCGCTCATCGACGCCGCCGCCTGCGACCGCGCGTCCGCCACCGTCGACGCCAGCTTCGATACCCCCAGCTGGATGTTCCCCACGTCCGGCGTGCCCGTCGCCTTCCCCTCGCCGCTCACCGTGATCCCCGTCTGCTGCTGGCCCGGCGGCTGCACCTGCGTCACCGTGTCGCCGCACGCAACCGCGCCCAGCGCCACCACCGCCGCGGACACCGCCCCCATCACCACGAACCTCATGCGCGTCCTCACTGTCTCGCTCCTCTCGCCATCCGCCGCCCGCCGATCGCGACGCCTGCCGCCGCCACCGCCACCGCGGCGATCGCCCCTTCCACGATGTGCAACCATGTGCGCGATCCGCCCGACCCGCCGCCCGCGGTTCGTTGGGCCGCGCTGTCGTACGCCGCGACGCTCGTCACGCCCGCGGCCGGCCCAGCATCCTTCCGCGCGGCGGCCCCTGCCGTCGGCGTGGCCGGCGCGGCCGCCCCCGCTGCGGCGCCTGTGCCCACGGCTGGTGGCACGAACCCGTTCTCGGCCCCCGCCGCGCCCGGTGCTGGTGCGTTCGCGCCGGACGCCGTCGCCGCTCTCTGCAGCGCGGGCCCCTTCGCCGATTGGAACGTCAGCCCACCGCCGCTGCTTGTACCCCCGCCCGCCGACCGCACGTCCGCCACGACCACCACCGCGAACACCACCGCCGCCGCCGCGCTCAGCGCCGGCGCCCACCGCGCGACCGCCGCCGTGGGCCGCCGCCCCGGCCGCGCATCTACCACCATCGCTGGCGTGATCCGGAACGAACGCGGCGGCTCGACCAGACCCAGCGCCCGGACCTGCGCCCGCGTGGCCCGCAGCCCCTCCGCGCGCTCCCGGCACACCGCACACCCCGCGACATGCGCCTCCAGCGCCGCCGCGCGCCCCGCCTCCAGCTCGCCGTCCAGCCACGCGGAGAGAGCGACCACATTAGGCGTATGACGCCGAAGGACAAGACCCGACAACCTCTTCACACGCTCCACCTGGGCCATGCCGTACGCTCACACGGCTGCTTACTCATGACGATCCGCACCGCCGCTTTGTTCCTCCCGCTGCGGCAGCTCCCGCCGCAGCTTCTCCCGCCCGCGCGCGATCCGCGACTTCACCGTGCCGATCGAGGTCCCCATCGCACGCGCGATCTCCTCGTACCCGTATCCCTGCAGATCACACAGGATCACCGCCAGCCGCTGGTCCGGCGGCAGCCGCAGCAGCGCCGCCTGCACGCCTGCTGCGCTCTCCGCGCGAAGCGCCATCGCCTCGGGCCCGGCTCCCGGGTCCGGCACATCGATCGGCGGCTCGTCCTCCCGCCGCGCATCGATCGACACCGCCGGACGCCGCGCCCGCCGCCGCAGCTCGTCCGTGCACGCGTTCGCTGCGATCCGCATCAGCCATGCGCGAAAGTTCACGCCTTTGAACGTGCCCATCCCGCGAAACGCGGATAGAAATGCATCCTGCGCGGCATCTTCCGCGGCCGTCGCGCTGCCGAGCATACGAAGACAGAGGTTGTACACGCCGCGCTGGTGAAGCTCGACGAGCCCGTTGAACGCATCGAGGCTGCCCTGCCGCGCCTCGCGGATCAGCGCCCCGTCATCCGGCTGGCCGGCCCCTTCCGTGGAAGGCTGCTGCATCAACGGGGCAGATTCTAACAGAGCACGCCAACCCCGGCCCGCGGGCGGCATGCTAGAATGAGCGGCTTATGTCCAACGATCCCGCCGGCCCGGACCAAACGCCCGGGCTCCCAGGCCCCGACACCAGCGAACACGCCGCCTCACCCGCACCCGCCGACGGTGCGTCGCACGGCCACGTCTTCGCATCCACTCCCTCGGCCGAGGCCGCCGCTCCCGCCGTGCCCGTCGATGGACACATGGCGGCGCCGCCCCCGCCCCTCGACGCCCGCCCGCCCGACGACTACGGCGACGTCCCCGCCTCGCTCGAGCTCGCCTACACCAGCGCCGACCTCGGCCTGAGCCCCGCCGCCTACGAGCAGGCTTTCCCCTACGAGAACGTCGCCCGCCGCCGCCGCAACCGCGGCGAACGCGCCCGCCGCGTCGCCCGCGAGCTCGCCGAGACCGTCATCCTCGCCCTGCTCATCTTCTTCGCCGTCAAGGCCGTCGTCCAGAACTTCCGCGTCGAGGGCGCCAGCATGGAGCCCTCCCTCCAGACCAACCAGTACCTGCTCGTGAACAAGGCCATCTACTTCCGCGTCAACATGGACCGCATCCACAAGTTCCTGCCCTTCATCCCCGGCGATAATGGCCATCCCCGGTACCTGTTCCGCGCGCCTCGTCGCGGCGACGTCATCGTCTTTAAGTTCCCGCTTGATACCAGCAGGGACTTCATCAAGCGCGTCATCGGCGTGCCCGGCGACACCGTCGAGGTGAAGAACGAGACCGTCTACATCAACGGCAGCCCGCTCAAGGAGAACTACATCGCCCAGACCCCGAACTACACGTACGGCCCCAAGACCGTGCCGCCCGGCATGTACTTCGTCCTCGGCGATAACCGCCGCTTCAGCTACGATTCGCACTCCTGGACCTGCCCGCAACAGCAGGTGTGCGATTTCGTCCCCGAGAGTGACATCATCGGCCAGGCGTGGTTCCGCTACTGGCCCCTCGACGTCATGGGCTTCGTCGACAACAAGATCATCAGGCCCATCGCCCCCTGAGCCCGCCGCCCCGCGCCCGTGCGTGGGCGCCGGCGCTACTTGCGCGCCACGAACGCCGCGTACAGCGGCTGCTCCAGCTCCAGCTCCCGCACCTCGCCCAGTCCCGCCGCCGCCGCCATCTCCTCGATCTCCCCGCGCGTGAAGAACCCCACCGCGTGCCCGCCCTTCGCCACCGCCTGCGGGATCTCGTAGAACAGGTCGATGTGCGCCAGCACCGCGTTGTACGTGCCCGTGCAGTCCTCGATGCGCTCCGGCCCACGGATCTCCGTGATCAGCAGCGTCCCGTCGTCCTTCAGCGCCCGCCGTGCGTTCGCCAGCACCACCCGGGCGTCATCCATCTCGTGTAGCGAGATCTGCGCGTAGATGAAGTCGAACGCGTCTTCGCTCGTCAGGTCCTCCCCCCGCATCTCCTCCGCGTGCACATGCTCGCTCAGCCCCGCCGCCTCGATCCGCGTCCGCGCGATCCCGATCGACGTCGCGTCCGCGTCCAGCCCCGTCACCGTGCACCGCGGAAACGTCCGCGCCAGCGATACCAGCCCCGCGCCCGCGCCGCAGCCCAGCTCCAGGATCGTCCCGCCGCTGCTCAACCGCGCCGTCAGCTCCGGCAGCGCCGGCAGCAGCACGCTCGGCAGGAACAGCTCGTACGCCGCCTTGCTGAACGCGTGGATCGTCTCCACCATCTCCTGCCCGTACTCCGCGAACGGGATCCCCTCCCCCGTCTCGAAACACGCCCCCACCCGGTCCGCCAGCCGCGACTCGACCGCGTGGCTCGTCACCAGCCCCGCCGCGTATTGGAAGTCCTGGTCGTCCAGCAGCAGCGCCGCCATGAACGGTGCCATGATGAAACGGCCGTCCGGCAGGTACTCCAGCACCTCCCCCGCCACCGCCGTCTTCGCCCAGGCGAGCACGTACCGCGCGTCCAGCCCGCTCGCCTCCACGAGCTCCTCCAGCGTCAGCCCCCCTTCGCGCTCCGCGATCGCCTGCAGAAGCCCCAGCTTGAGCCCGTAATACGCCATCCGCAGGCTCGCCACCCCCGCCGACCATCGGAAGATCTTGAGCGCCTGCTCGTCCTTCGTCACGAAGTTCTGCTGCTCTATCATCACGCTCCCGCGATTACCCCCCCGCGCGCACGCCGCACCGCGCCGCTTGTGCACGTCACAGAGCTTCCCGCCCTCCCGACCTCACGCCTCCGCCCGCCGGCTCCATACGCCGAATAACGGGTCGCCTCCCGCCGATCCGCCGCCCGCCCGGCAGTCGCGCGCGCTCACACGTCCGAACCCACCCGCGTACTTGAAGTACGCCGCGATCAGGTGCGCCCGGTCGCGCTCGTCCAGCGCGCGCCAGATCCGCACCGCCTTCGTCGGGAACATCCGGTTCGAGTACGTCACGATGAACGGCGCGCCCGGACGCAGCACCCGCCCCACCTCGCGGAACGTCTCCACCGGCCGCGTCAGGTACTGTACCGAGACCGTCACCACCGCGCCGTCGAACTCGCCGTCCGCGAACGGCAGCCGCGGCTCCGCGTTGATGTCCTGCACCACGTGCTCCGTGAGCTGGTCGTTCTGTGCCATCTCCACCGCGTTGAGCCCAACCCCCACCAGCCGCGTCCATCTCAGCGACGCTGGCATGTGCGACCGATAACTCGACATCAGGTCGAGCAGCGCGCCGCCCGCCGGCAGCAGCTCCCCGTATAGCTGCCGCGCCGCCTCGATCGCCCCTTCGTCGATATGCACCAGCAGCCGCGGCGCCACGTAGAACAGCGCGTCCGGCGATGCGTCCTCGCGCTCGAAGTGCTGCGGCTCTAACGGACTCTCCGGCGTACCCATGCCCTGCATCGTACCGCGCGACGCCGCTTGCGGCGGGGCGCCGTCGCTCGCGACAATGGACGGCACGCCACCATCCCCGCAGCCGAAAGCAGCGCCACATGCCTCTCCTCCGTGACGACGACATCGATGCCCGCCTCATCAACATGTCCGGTTGGCGCCGCCACGGCGACGAGATCCGCAAGGCGTTCGAGTTCGCCGGCTTCAGGGAGGCGATGGCCTTCGTGAACCGCGTCGCCGCCCTCGCCGAAGCCGCCGACCACCACCCGGACATCGCCATCGCCTACAACCGCGTCACGCTCACGCTCTCCACCCACAGCGAGGGCGGCATCACCGATAAGGACATGGCGCTCGCCGCCGCCAGCGACGCGGCCGCACATCCATGACGCCCGAAGGCGACACGCAAGAGCCGCCCGCCCGCGCCGAGCTGGTCCCCGCCTGGCTGCGCCGCAACAGTAGCTGGGTCGCGCTCACGCTCGTCCTCGTGCTGCTCATCCTCCCCCGCGTCTCGCCGTTCGAAGGGCTAAACTCCTACCTCAACGTCGGCCAGCGGCTCAGCGAGTGGGTGCTGCGCCGCGTCGAGCGCCTCTTCACGAACTACGGCTACTACGTCGTCTTCCTCGGCGTCCTGCTCGAAAACACGCTCTTCCTCGGCCTGCTCGTGCCCGGCGCCATCATCCTCATCCTCGCCGGCCTCGCCGCTGAGAACGGCTCGATCAACCTCGCGCTCGTGCTCGCGCTCGGCATCGCCGCCACGCTCATCGGCGACACCATCAGCTACGCCATCGGCCGCCTCGGCTGGGCGAAGGCGCTCGAACGCGGCTCCCTCGCCGGCGCCGTAGAGCGCGTCCGCGCCGCCGCCGAGTCCCGCGGCCACTGGTTCATCCTCGCCTACCACTTCGCCGGCTACTCGCGCCTCGTCGGCCCCGCTGCCGCCGGCCTCTTCCGCATCCCCTACCGCCGCTGGGCGCCCTTCGATTACGCCGGCGCCACGCTCTGGGTGCTGACGTTTACGATGATCGGCGTCGCCATGGGGATGCTCGGCGTGCAGTTCGGCGATACCCGCCGCATCGTCCGACTGCTCGAGCTCTTGTTCACCGCGGCCATCGTCGCCGCCGTCGTCGTCACCCTCTACCGAAGCTCGCGCGCCCGCCGTGCCGCCGCGCCCCTGCCCGTGCAGGAGCGCTGAGCGCGCCTTACTCCCGGTGCGGCTCCCGCCGCGCGATGAACGCCGCCGCCTCCGACCGCCGCCGCAGGTTGAGCTTCGTCAGGATGTTGCTCACGTAGTTCTTCACCGTCTTGTCGCTCAAGAAGATCTCGTCCGCGATCTCCTTGTTCGTCTTCCCCTCGGCGATCAGCACCAGGATCTTGTGCTCCTGCTCCGTCAGCGTCGCCAGCGGGTCGTCCGCCGTCCGCTGACCCGCCGACCGCACCCGCTCCAGCACCTTCTGCGTCACCGCCGGGTCCAGCAGCGACTCCCCGCGCATCACCGACGTGATCGCCTCCGCCAGCGCCTGCCCCCGCGTCTGCTTCAGCAGGTACCCCGCCGCCCCCGCCAGGATCGAGGCGAACACCGCGTCCTCGTCCGCGTACGACGTCAGCATGATCACCTTCGTCTCCGGCCGCACCTGCCGGATCTCCCGGCACGCCTCGATGCCGCTCCCGTCCGGCAGCCGTACGTCCATCACGATGACGTCCGGCTTGTGGCGCGCCGCGTCCTCGATCGCCTGCGCCACCGTCCCCGCTTCGCCCACCACGCGGAACCCCTCCCGGCGGTTCAGCAACGCCCGCAGGCCCTCGCGCACCACCTCGTGGTCATCCACGATCAGGATGCTCGTCTGGGTCATCGTGTCTCTCCTGCCGCTACCGCCGCTGCCGGGATCTCGAACCGCACGCTCGTCCCGCCGCCTGTCCCGCTCTCAACGCTGAGTGTACCGCCGGCCGCCCGCGCCCGCGACGCCATGTTGCGTAGCCCGCGATGCTCCTCCGTCGGCTCCCGGCTCGGGTCGAACCCCGCGCCGTTGTCACGCACCGTCAGTCGCACCAGCTCCCCGCGCTCCTCGACCGTGATCGTCGCCACAGTCGCGCGCGCGTGCTTCCGCACGTTGTTCAACGCCTCCTGCGCGATGTGGAACAGCGCCGACCGTCCGTCCGCGGCGAGCGCCGGCAACTCCGCTGCCAGCTCCAGCTCCACCTCCACGAGCGAGTTCACCCGGAACTCCTCCGCCAGGTGCGCCAGCGATTCGTGGAGGTTGCCGTCCAGCCGGCTCGGTCGCAACTGGAAGATGTAACTCCGGATGTCCGAGATCGTATCGTTGAGCTGCTCGATCGCGCGGTCCAGGCGCCCGCGCACCTCCTCCGGCCGCTCGCTCACGTCCTCCGCGGCCGCCTCCAGGTTGAGCCCCACCGCGTAGATCGATTGGATCACGCCATCGTGCAAATCCATCCCGATCCGCTCCCGCTCCCGCTCCGCCTCGTGCTGCGCGATCAGCCCCTTCCGCTCCTCCTCCATCTGCCGCCGCTCCGTGATATCGCGGATCACGCTCGTCACCAGCATCCCCTCGTCCGAATCGATCGGGCTCAGGCTGATCTCCGCCGGAAACAGCGTCCCGTCCTTGCGCCGCGCCGTCAGCTCCAGCCCCACCCCCATCGGCCGCCGGCTCGGCGCCCGATGATAGTCCGCCCGGTGCTGCCCGTGCCCCGCCCGGAGCTGCTCCGGCAGGAGCTGCTCCACCGGCTGTCCGATCAGCTCCTCCCGCGCGTATCCGAACACCTGCGTCGATTGGTCGTTCACCATCACGATCGTCCCGCTCGCATCGACGATCACGATCGCGTCCGGCGCCGATTCCAGCAGCTCCCGGAACCGCGCCTCCCGCCGCACCAGCTCGTCATGTAACTTCCCCACGATCGTGAACACGATGAAGCCGAAGCCGACCACGAACGGCAGCGAGATCGTCGCCCCCAGCACCACGTCCGCCCACACCGGCAGCCCCAGCGAGGAGATCGCCACCACCAGCACCGCGATGAAGACGACCGGCAGCACCGCCGTCGCCACCTGCAGCCGGTCCAGCACGCCGTCCCCAAACCCGCTCTTCGTCATCGCTGCACTATAGCCCCGTGCCGCCCTCCGCGCGCCTCCGTCCCCCTGCCATGTGCTACCTTATCCCGCGTGAAGACACTCCCCGACTACCTCCGTGGTGGTCTCGACCTCGTGTTCGTCGGCATCAACCCGGGCATGAAATCGGCCGCCGCGCGCCACCACTACGCCGGCCCCGGCAACCACTTCTGGCCCCTCCTCCACGAGTCCGGCCTCGTCTCGGAGCCCCTCACCTGGCGCGACGACGCCCGCGTACTCCAGTGGAACATCGGCCTCACCAACATGGTCGACCGCGCCACCCCCTCCCTCAGCGACCTCTCCCTCGACGAGCTCCGCGCCGGCGCTCGCAGCCTCCGCCGCCGCCTCCAGCGCCACGCCCCCGCCGTCATCTGCTTCAACGGCAAGCGCATCTACGAGGTCTACGCCGCCCGCCGCTGCGACTTCGGCCTCCAGCCCGAATCGATCGCCGGCGCTGCCGTCTACGTCATGCCCTGCACCAGCGCCCGTGCCGCCGCCTACCAGCGCGCCGATAAGCTCAAGCACTTCCAGCGTCTCCGTCGGCTCGTCTCGTCCCGGCGTCAACGGCGGGCCGCGTCGTGAGCGCCCCTGCTCAACTCCCCGTCTTCAGCGAGCGCCTCGACGAGGTCATGGCCGCCATGCTCGAGGGCAAGGCCCCCAACGTCGGCCGCTTCTGCGGCTACTGCTACACGCCCCTGGGCAAGAAGCGCGACGACTGCCCGCACTGCGGCCGCACCACCGATGCCTTCGCCCCCGTCGCAAAGATCCCCCTCGACTTCTTCGCCCTCTACAAGGCGAAGCGCCGCCGCGAGAGCCTGATCGTCAACTCCTTCGCCTACCTGGGCCTCGCGCTCGCCCTCGTGCTCTTCATCGGTCTCGTCGCGCTCGCCGTCTATCGCTTCAACCAGTCGCTCTGGGTGCTCGCCTTCGCCACCGGCGTGCTCATCGTCGGCGGCCGCGTCTTCGCCGGCCTGCTCGGCGGCTGGATCGGCGACCAGATCGGCTACGACTACGCCCAGCGCAAGCTCGCCGTCGAATGGGAGGCCTACGAACGCGACCGCGAGGTCCGCCTCGGCCGCGCCCCGGCGCCCCTCTCGGACGCCGCTGCCCCACCCGCCGCCACCACCTCCCCCTCTCGCGCCGAATAGCCGCGCCGCCCGATGGACTACATCGAGATCATCGCCACCGTCGCCCCCGCCGACGTCGAACCCGCGGCCGGCGCGCTGAGGGCCCTCACCGGCCGCGACGTCTGGATTGAGACCGCCTTCACCCAGCCCGACCTCGAGTGCGACGCGGTCATCGACTCCCGCGCCCCCGCGCGCGTCCACGCCTACGCGCGACCCGGCGCCGCCACGCCCGGAGCCGCCCGCGCCGCGCTCGCTGCCGCCGGAATCACCGCCGCGATCGACGCCCGCACCGTCGCCGAAGAAGACTGGGCCGAGGCCTGGAAGGAGCACTTCCACGTCGAGCGCTTCGGCGAGCGCATCGTCGTGGTGCCCTCGTGGCGCGCCTACGATCCCTCCCCGACTGATGCCGTCGTCCGCCTCGACCCCGGCATGGCCTTCGGTACCGGCCAGCACGAGACCACCCGCATGTGCCTCCAGGAGCTGGAGCGCGCCGTCCGCCCCGGCGCCGCTGTCCTCGATGCCGGCTGCGGCTCCGGCATCCTCTCCCTCGCCGCCGCCCGCCTCGGCGCTGCCAGCGTCCTCGCCGTTGACATCGACGCCGACTGCGCCCGCATCACGGCCGAGAACGCCCGCGACAACCGCCTCGATGCGGTCGTGACCGCGCGCGCCGGCAGCCTCGGCCCCGCGTGGCCGTTCGATGCGCCCGCCGACGGCTGCTTCGACGTCGTCGTCGCCAACATCATCGCCCGCGTCATCGTCGATCTCGCGTCGCCGCTGGTGCGCGCCCTCAAGCCCGGCGCCACGCTCATCGTCTCCGGCATCATCGCCGAGCGCGAACCGGAGGTCGCCGCGGCGATCGCCGCCGCCGGCGCCCCGATCACCACCTCGCGCGCCATGGGCGACTGGCGCTGCCTCCTCGCTGTCCGCGCAGGTGCCGCGTGATCCGGCGCTTCTACGTCCCGCCCCCGGCTCTCGCCTCGGACCACGTCGAGCTCGATGCCGCGCTCGCCCGCCGCCTCTCCCGCGTGCTGCGCCTGCGTGCCGGCCAGGAGATCGCGCTCTTCGACGGCGTCGGCGCCGAAGCCCGCCTGCGCCTCGACTCCCTGACCGACCGCCGCGCCGCCGCCACCGTCCTCGAACGCTACCCCGCCCCGCCGGAGCCGCCCGTCCGCGTTCGTCTCTATCAGTCGATCACGAAGGGCGAGCGCTTCGAGTGGCTGCTCGAAAAAGGCACCGAGATCGGCGTCGCCTCGTTCGTGCCCCTCATCGCCGCCCGCGCCGTCGTCAAGACAGGCGCCACCGCCACCCGCGCGGACCGCTGGCGCCGCATCGTGGTCGAAGCCGCCGAGCAGTGCGGCCGCGGCGCCGTCCCCTCCGTCGAGTCGCCCGAGTCCTTCGCCGCCGCGCTCGCCGCCGCCCCCGGCCTCGTCGTCTTCCCCTACGAGGCCGCGGGTGCCGCCGCGCCCAACATCCGCACCGCTCTCAATCAGGACATCGACGCCCTGTTCGCCCTCGCTGAGATCAGCATCTTCATCGGCCCGGAGGGCGGCTACGAGCCCGCCGAAGTAGAGCAGGCCGACGCCGCCGGCGCCCACGTCGTCACCCTCGGCAGCCGCGTCCTCCGATCGGAGACCGCCGGCCTCGTCGCCGCCACGCTCGTCCTCGAAGCCGTCGGCGAACTCGGCTGAACCTCAGTCCATCGGTGTCCCGCCGTTCACGTTCAGCGTCTGCCCCGTGATCCAGCCCGCCTCCTCCGACGCGAAGAACGCCACCGCCCCAGCGATGTCAGCCGGCTGCCCCTGCCGCCCCAGCAGGATCGTGCGCACCACCGCCTGCTTCATCTGCACCGCCTCGCTGCGGTACCGCGACGCCATGTGCGCGAACGTGCCGTCCATCATGTCCGTGTCCACCGACCCCGGCGCCACCGCGTTGACCGTGATCCCGTGCGGCGCAGCCTCCATCGCCAGCATCTGCGTCAGCCCGATGATCCCGGACTTCGTGGCGCAATACGCGCCGTACTGCGGCACGCCCTGCCGCCCCGCCGTCGATGAGATGTTGATGATCCGCCCGCCGCGCCCCGCCGCGACCATCCGTCGCAGCGCCCGGCTCGTCAGCAGGTACACGCCGTTCAGGTTCACATCGACCACCGCGTACCACTCCCGGTCCTCGATCTCCCACAGGTTCTGCTCGCCGCAGTACGCCAGCCCCGCGTTGTTCACCAAGATGTCGATGCCGCCGAACGCCGCGGCAGCCGCCTCGACGATCCGCTCCGCCTCCGCCGCCCGCGTCAGGTCGGCGTCGATGCCGATCGCCCGCCCGCCCGCCGCCGCGATCTCCGCCGCCACCGACGCCGCGCCGCGCCACCCCGCCGCGCGCTCGTGCTCCGGGTAGTCGCCCGGATCCCGCGGCGACCCGACCGCCACCACGGCCGCGCCCCGTGCCGCCAGCTCCAGCGCGATCCCCCGCCCGATCCCGCGCTGCCGCGCCGCGCCCGTCACGATCGCCGTTTTGCCTGCCAGCCCCGGCATCGCCTCCTCCTTTTCCCGCTGCTTGCCGCTACGGCCGCGCGCCGTCGTCGCGCCCGGCGCTCGCCTCCGCTGCCGCCGCGCTTTTCGGCCCGTTCCCCGCCCCCGGTTCGTCCGGGTCGATATGTATCGTCACGACCGCGCCCGGCACCAGTTCCTGCACGTCGCGCTCCAGGTCCTCGCTCAGTTCGTGCGCCTCGCTCACCGTGATCGCCGGGTCTACCAGCACGTGCAGGTCGATGTAGGTCTCGCGGCCGGACTTCCGCGTGCGCAGCTCGTGGTAGCCGCGCATCCCGTGGCTCTCGTGCGCCAGGCACGCCTGCAGCGCCCCCACCGTCTCCGCCGGTAGCGCCGTGTCCACCAGCTCCTGCAGCGCCGTCCTGCCGATCCCCCACGCCACCCACAGCAGGTACGCCGCCAGCGCCAGCGCCACCGCCGGGTCCCACGCCCGGTTCCCCGTCACGCCCACCAGCCCCAGCCCCGCGATCACCGCCCCTGCCTGCACCACGTTCGTCAGCAGGTGACGCGCGTCCGCCGCGATCGCGATCGACCCGCTCGCCCGCGCCGCCCGCAGCGAGTACCACGCCACGCCGATGTTGACGACGACTGCGATCCCCATCGTGATCAGCGACGGTGTCACCGCCACCGCCGTGTCACGCGTCACCAGCCGCCGGATCGCCGCGATGGCGATGAACGTCGCCCCGCCTGCGATCAGCGCTGCCTGCGACATCGCCGCCAGGCTCTCTGCCTTGCCGTGACCGTACGGGTGTGCCTCGTCCGCCGGCTGCAGCGCCAGCCGCACCGTGAAGAACGCCAGCCCCGATGCGAACACGTCCTCCGCGCTGTCGACGCCGTCGCCCAGCACCGCGATCGAGCCGAACACCAGCCCGATGGTGAGCTTCAGCGCCATCAGCACCGCGTTCGTGGAAAACGACAGCACCGCCGCGCGGCTGGCGATGTCCAGCTGCTGCAGACTACGCCGGGCCGCGGCGATCGACGGCATCACCTCAATCTTACCGGCCCCGCCCCGCGCGTCCTACGAAAGTCCCAGCTCCGCCCGCACCGCCGCGCCCAGCGCCCGCCGCGTACCCTCGTCTCGCATCACCGTTGGCGTGACGAGCGCGCGCACGCCCGCGCCCGCCACGTCGCGCTCCCGCCCGCCGTCCGCCGTATCGATCACCAGCGTATCGACCAGCCCGGCGTAGATCGCCGCCACGCCCGCCACGTCGGCGGTGTGCCCCAGCCCGGCCATCATCTCGCCCGCCGGCGGCTGCAGCGATCGCCCGCCGATGATCGGGCTCACCGCGACCCGTCGCGCGGCGCTCCCCGCGATCGCCTCCCGGATACCCGGTATCGCCAGGATCGGCCCGATGCTCCCGATCGGGTTGCTCGGCGCGATCAGGATCGCCTCCGCCGCCGAGATCGCGTCCAGCACGCCCGGCCCCAGCCGCGCCGCCGCCGCGCCATCGAACCGCACAGCGCGCACCGCGTCCCGTGCCTGCCGCTTCACGAGGTACTCCTGGAACGCGAACGCGCCGGCGTCCGTCTCCACGACCGTGCGCACCGTATCGTCGCTCATCGGCAACACGCGCGCCCCGACCCCGAACGCCCGCGCGATGTCCGCCGCGATCCGCGACAGTGGCCAGCCCGCGTGCAGCAGCCGCGTCCGGTGCAGATGCGTCGCCAGGTCGCGGTCGCCGATGCGGAACCACGTCTCCTCGCCGTACCGCCCCATCTCCCCGAGCCAGCGGAACGTGTCGCCGCGCAGCCCCCAGCCGCGCTCCTCGTCCACCTCGCCCGCCAGCGCGTACGTCACGATGTCCGGGTCCGGCGACACGTAGAGCCCGTGGAACCACTCGTCATCGCCCGTGTTGACGATCGCCGTCAGCCGCTCGGGCGCCACCACCGACGACAGCGCCCGCATGAACCGCGAGCCGCCGACGCCGCCGCACAAAACGGCGATCATCGGCCGCTCCCGCCCACCGTGCCTTCTGGAAGCGACGTCCTGCGGTCGCTCGGGATCATCTGGCTGCGGGCACCGCGTCGGCCGCGCGCTCTGTGCCCAGCAGCTCCCGGCTCAATGCGCGCAGCTCTGCCATCTCCCGTGCGTCCGCCCGCAGCCACGCGACGAGCGTGATCACTGGCAGCGTCAGCGTTAACACCCCGAACACCAGGAACACACCCCGCAGCCCGAAGTTGTCCGCGATCAGCCCGCCGATGGGCTGCGTCATCGCCAGCATCGCGCTCCCCATCACCGACTGCACCGACAGGATCGTCGCCCGCCGCTCGCTCGGGATGCGCTTGTTCACGTACGTCGCGATGATCGGCGGCTGTACCCCCGCCACCAGCCCCATCCCAACGAACGCCGCCGCCATCCCCGCGTGGTCGATGCCCGCCAGCGCCAGGTTGCTGATCCCCAGCATCACCGGCAGCGCGAAGAACGCCCCGCGCTCTCCCACCCGCGACACGAACTGGTACGCCAGCAGCGCCGACACCACCCCCGCGCCGCGGATCGGCGCCTGCCACAACCCCAGGTTCCCCGTCCCCACGTGATGATGCGTCAGGAACGGCTGCTGGAACACCAGCGGCGTAAACGTCGCCGCCACCAGCATCGCGCTCGCCAGGATGATGTACCGCAGCGCCGGCTGCTCCCACGACTCCCGGATCCCCGTCACCAGCGTCTGCAGGTACCGGCTGTGCGAGTCGTCGCGTTCGAACGCCGGCTCGTGCATCGAGAACGCCACCGGCACCGCCAGCAGCGCGATCCCCGCGCTGATCATGATCGGGAACGAATAGCTCGTCGCCTCCGCGATCGGCGCCCCGATCAGGATCGCGATCAGCACCGCCAGCGACCGCACCGCCGTCAGCCGGCTGTTGATCTTCTGGAAGTCTTCCTCACGCCCCGCGCTCTTCAGGCTGTCGTAGAGCATCGCCACGTCCGCGCCGGACTGGAACGTTAATCCCAGCCCCCACGCCCCGTACGACAGCAGGATCACCGGATAACTGTCCGCGATCGCGAACACGAACACCGCCACCGCGAAAAGCGAGCTGCCCAGCATCAGCGACCAGCGCCGCCCGAACCGGTCGGCGATCGCCCCCGTCGGCACCTCCGCCAGCACCATCAGGAAGAAGAACGGCGTGTCCAGCAGCGTGATCTGCGTCAGCGAGAGCCCGCGCTGCACCTGCAGGTACACCACCCAGATCGGCCACCACAACTGGAACTCCATCAGGAAGCGATAGATGTACGACTTCCTGACGTTCCCCTCGAAGGCCATCTCGTCGCGGACGCGTGCCAGCAGGTCCATAGGCGTCGAGTATATCGGGGCGGCCGATCGCGATTAAGCGCAGGGAGGCCTCGCCGAGGCCCCCCTTGTCAACTTGCCTGCACTCGCGAATCGATCAGAACGTGAACGAACTGGTGATGTCCTGGAAGAACTTCACCGGCAGGTGGAACACGAAGAACCCGGGCGCCCACGCGTGCGAGCTCGTCACCAGCAGCCCCAGCACGATCGCCCACACGCCGAATCCCGCTGCGTTCGCCACCAGCACCCGCCCCGCGGGCGCGTCCGTGGCCGTCTGCACCGCGATCACCGTCGTCCCGAACATCAACGCCAGCGCTGTCAGCCCCACCCCGAAGTCCAGCCCCGGGATGAACAGCAGCACGCCCAGCCCCAGCGGCGCCGCCGCGAAGCCCATCACGCGCACCAGTTCGTACACGTCGGCGCGCGCCCGGAACACCTGCGTCAGCATCACGTACACCAGCGCCACCCACACGCCCCACAGCAGGATCGAGAGGACGCTCCCCAGGATCATCGATTGCACGAAGATCTTCCCGCTTCCCCCCAGCCCCTGGAACGACCACCACAACCAGCCCCCAAGCCCGGACAGCACCGTCGCCACCGCCGCCACGACAACCGCCGGGATCGTCGCGTTCGCGTCCGTCCGCACCTCGTCAAACACGCTCGTGTCCAGCATCGCGAGCCGCCGGAGTCGCTGGATCAGGCTGTTCAGATCCATCCCACCCATGCTGCTCATGCCACCGGCTGGTGACGTCATGTCGGCTCCTCCTTCCGCTACCCCTCCGGGCAGCTGCGCCCTCCGTGGCTCAAACGTTCAACCGCCTATCTCATACAACAACTATACATCTGTTGTCTAGTACCCCCGCCCCATTTTTTCTCCTCGCGGCCCGCCTCACAGCGGCGCCTGCGATGGCACTCCGTCCCGCCGCGGGTACTCCCCGGCCGTCTCCCGCTCCTTCGCCACCACGATCAGCGTCTGCGGCGGCCCCGCGACGTCGAACGGCAGCGTCCGGGCGCGCGCCCCCAGCACCTCAAGGGCGTGCTGTGCCGCCTCCAGCTCCTCCGCCGCCCGCGAGCCCTTCGGCGAGACGACGTGCCCCCGCACCCGCGCGAACGGCAGCGCCAGCTCCAGCAGTACCGCCAGCGGCGCCAGCGCGCGCGCCAGCACCAGGTCGAACTGCCCCCGCAACTCCGCGTCGTGCCCCAGCGTCTCTGCCCGCCCCGTCACCACCCGCACATCGCCCAGTCCTAGCGCCGCGACCGCCTCCCTCATGAACGCCGTCTTCTTCGCCGTCGCGTCCACCATCGTCAACCGCAGCCCCGGCCACGCGATCTTCAGCGGGATCCCAGGCAGCCCCGCGCCCGCACCCAGGTCCAGCACCGTCGCGTCCGGCCGCATGATCTCCCGCTCCCGCAGCGCCGCCCCCAGCGCCAGCGACTCCACGAAGTGCCGCTGCACCACCACCTCCGCCGGTGCCCGCCCGATGAGGTTGACCTGCGCTGATCGCTCCATCAGCAGCGACAGGTACCGCGCGAACTGCGCCACCTGCGCCTCCGACAGCCGGATCCCGCGCCCGCCCGCCCCCTCCACCAGTACATTGACCATTCGTTGAGCATAGCATCGCCGTTTGACGCGCTCTCACGCCCACGCCTACAATCAAGGTGCTGTCAGGAGGCACAACACAGTTATGGCGGGCGAAACGACCACCGAGCAGCGGACGCTGCAAGAACTCGCGCACGCGTACTTGGCATCACTGAAGCCCGCCGCGCGACAGGGAGCGCAGCCCGAAGTCCTCAAGTTCGTCCGCTGGGCCGGCGGCGATCGCGATCTCTCCGCCATGCGTGGCCACGAGATCGCCCAGTACGCCGAACACTTCCCCCCCACCGTCGCAGACGCAGCCAAGCGCGCGGATCACGTCCGCGCGTTTCTCAAGTGGTCGAAGGATCGCGGCGCCACCATCGAAAACCTCGGTACCCATCTCCGCGTGCGCAAGGCCGCGAAGTCCAGCAGCAGCTCCCAGACCATCGAGGTCCAGCAGCCCATCTACCTCACCCGCGAAGGCCACGAAGCCCTCGAGTCGGAGCTCGACCAGCTCAAGCAGCGCCGCCCCCACATCCAGGCCGACCTCGCCCGCGCCATGGCCGATAAGGACTTCCGCGAGAACGCCCCCCTCGACGCCGCGCGCAACGAGCAGGGCCACCTCGAAGCCCGCATCCGCGAGATCGATGGCACCCTCCGCCGCGCCGTCATCCTCGAGCAGGGCGCAACCACCCCCGGTGATGTCTCCCAGATCGGCGACGTCGTCACCGTGCGCGATCTCCGCACCGGCGCCGAGAAGAGCTACACCCTCGTCAACTCCGACGAGGTGCGCTCCGGCCAGGGCAAGATCTCCATCTCCTCCCCCGTCGGCCGCGCCGTCTACCAGCGCCACGCCGGCGAAGAGGTGGAGGTCGAAGCGCCCTCCGGCACCTTCCGCATGCGCATCGAGGCCATCAAGTCCACCTGACAGCCGCCCGCCGCAAACCACAACGAACGAAAAGGCCCGCACCGGCGGGCCGTTTCTGTCTCCGTCACTGCGCCTGCGCCATCAGTTCCCTGTGAACGACGGCTGACGCTTTTCCACGAACGCCTTCGCCGCCTCCCGGTGGTCGTTCGTCGTGCTCGAAAGCTGCATGTTCAGCGCCTCCGCGTCCAGCGCCGTCAGCATGTCGCACGACTCCGCGCGGTTCAGGTTCTCCTTCATCCGTCCGTACGCCAGCGTCGGCCCCGCCGCCAGCCGCGCCGCGAACGCCAGCGTCTCCGCCGCCAGTTCGTCGTGCGCCACCACCCGGTTCACCATGCCGATGCGGTACGCCTCCTCCGCGTCCAGCACCTCGCCGCTGAAATACAGCTCGCGCGCCTTCCCGTTGCCGACCAGCCGCGGCAGGAAGTACGACCCCCCGAAGTCGCCGCTGAACCCCACGTTCCGGAAGATCGTCCCCAACTTCGCCCGGTCCGATGCGATCCGCAGGTCGCACGCCAGCGCCAGGCTCAGCCCCGCGCCCACCGCGTGCCCGTTCACCATCGCGATCGTCGGCTTCGGCATCGTGTGCAGCACCCCGCTCGTCCGCCGCTGCGACTCCCGCAGCATCTCGATCCCCCGCGCGAACGTCGCCGCCGGCGAGCGCGCCGCACCTTCGCCGCCGCCGTTGAGGATCGCGTCGCGTCCCGCCGCCATCCCCTTCACGTCCCCGCCCGCGCAGAACGCACGCCCGGCCCCCGTCAGCACCACCGCCCGCACGTTCCGGTCGGTCGCGCAGTCCGCCAGGTGCTCCGCCAGCAGCGGCATCAGCTGACCGCCCATCGCGTTCAGACTCTCCGGCCGGTTCAGTGTGATCAGCGCCACCCCGTCGTCCCGCTTCTCGATCAGTACATCAGACATGGCCGCCTCCGCATGCGCTGCAATCGCTCGCCCTATCGCTCCGCCGCCTTCGCCCGCTCCTGCTCGATGAGCTGGCGCCGCAGGATCTTCCCCGATGGATTCTTCGGGATCGCCTCGACCATCTCGATGTCGCGGATCTTCTTGTACGGCGCCACCTTCCCGGCCACGAACGCCAGCACGTCCTGCAGGTCCAGCCCCGCCTCCCGCGCCACCACGAACGCCTTCGGCACCTCGCCCGCCTCCTCGTCCGCCTTCGGGATCACCGCCGCGTCGCGCACGCCCGGGTGCTCCATCAGCAGCGCCTCCAGCTCCGCCGGCGCCACCTGGTACCCCTTGTACTTGATCATCTCCTTCTTCCGGTCGTGGATGCGCACGTAACCGTCCGCGTCCGCCGACGCGATGTCGCCCGTCCGCAGCCACCCGTCCGCCGTCATCGTCTCGCGCGTCGCGTCCGGTTTGTTCCAGTACCCCAACATCACCTGCGGTCCGAACACCAGCAGCTCGCCGATCTCGCCCGCGGCCAGCTCCTCGCCCGTCTCCAGGCTCACGATCTTCTCCAGGGTGTCGGCCACCGGCGGCCCCACCGTCCCCGCCCGCGGCGACGCCAGCGGGTTCACGTTCGTGATCGGGCTGGACTCCGTCATCCCGTAGCCCTCCATCACCACGCACCCCAGCTTCGCCGCCGCCTGCCGCGCCACCTCCCCCGGCAGCGGCGCCGCCCCCGACATCAGGAAGCGCAGCGACGTCAGGTCAAACTCCCCCAGCCGCGGCTGATGCACCAGCGCCAGCACCGCCGGCGGCACGCAGTACAGGTCCGTCACGCGGTGCTCCTGGATCACACCCAGCGCCGCCTCCGGGTCGAACCGCGGCAGGATGATCTGCGTCGCGCCCGTGGCCAGGCCAGTGTTCAGCAGCACCATCATCCCGTAGATGTGGTAGAAGGGCAGGAAGTCCAGCACCACCGCGCTCTCCAGCGTCATCCCCAGCGCGATCGTCTGCCGCACGTTCGCCGTCAGGTTCTGGTGGCTGAGCATCACGCCCTTCGGCAGCCCCGTCGTCCCGCTCGAATACGGCAGCACGGCGATATCCCGCAGCGGGTCGATCGCCACCGGCGACGGATCGCCCGCCGCCGCCGCCGCCATCTCCCACACCCCCTCCAGCTCGATCACCTGTTGCAGCGTGGGCACGTGCGCCTTCGCCTCGTCCACCACGCCGCGCAGCTGGCTCAGCGTGAAGACGATCTTCGCGCCCGCGTCCTGGAGCTGGTGCTCGACCTCGCGCTCCCGATACAGCGGGTTCAGCGTCGTCACCGTCGCCCCCGCCAGCAGCGCGCCGTGCAGCGCCACCGCGTACTCCACCGAGTTCGGCGCGTAGATCCCCACCATGTCACCCTTGGCGATCCCCTGCTGCTGCAACGCCCGCGCTGTCCCCCGCACCGCGGCCCAGAACTCCGCGAACGTGTAGCGCGTCCCCTCGGCCGTCATCAGCGCCGTCTTGTCCGGCAGCCGCCGCACCGTCGCCTCGATCAACGCCGGCACGCTGATCGGCGCGTACGGCTCCAGGCTGGGCCACGGGCTCTTGAACACCATGCGTCGCACCTCCCCTTGGGGCGCTACGATACCACGCAAGTGCCGATACGGGCGAGACGCCGCCGCAGATGCGCGGCCGCGCGCGGGCTTAGCGGCGCACCACGCGGCGCCCCGTCGTCGAAAGGTGCTCCACCCACTCCGTGGCCACCTCCTCGAACCGCGCCTCCGCTTGCCGCAACTGCTCCAGCATCCAATCCGGCTCGTCCCCGAACTCCGCCCGGCGCTTGTCCAGCGCCTTCCGCGCGTCCCGGATCGCCCCCTGCGCCTCTTTGAACCGCGCCCCCAGCTCCACCGAGCGCTCGTCCTGCGGGACCGGCACCTCCATCGGGCGCTGCCCGCGCCCTTCGCGAGATCCGCCGCCGCGCCCCCCGCGCGCATCGCCGCCCCGGCCGTCGCGCTCCCGCCGCGGCCCGCCCGCCGCGGGCGCGCGCTGCCCCCCGGCCGAAGGCGCGCGCTGGATGCGGCCGCCTGCCGTGCCGGGCGGCCCGGGTGGCGGCCCGGCCGGCGGCCGCTCGCCACCGCCCCGCGCCCCGCGCCGATTGTCCTGCCGCGGCCCCCGCGCCGATGCGCCCGGCGCTCCGGCCGCCCCCGGCGGCCCCGGCGGCGCCTCGCGCGCCGCACCCTCGGGCGATGCCGCTGCCTCTCCGGGCGGCCGGTTCTGTCCGCCGCGTCCGCCCCGCCGCCTGCGCCTGCGTCCCGGTTGAGGTTGCTCGTTCACGCACGCAGGGTATCGGCCCGTCACACCGCGGGCTAGCGGCGGTCGTGTCCATGCGC
Source organism: Dehalococcoidia bacterium (assembly GCA_035632115.1). Classification (GTDB taxonomy): domain Bacteria; phylum Chloroflexota; class Dehalococcoidia; order DSTF01; family JACRBR01; genus DASQHL01. The sequence continues at coordinate 44,413 of DASQHL010000154.1, forward strand.
GATCCTGTGGCGCATGGCGAAGCCCGGCAGCTTCCTGCTCGTCACGTGGGACGGCGGCGGCAACGTGCAGCCGCTCGTTGCCCTTGCGAACCGCCTGCGCGAGCGCGGCCATACCGTGCGCGCGCTCGCCGAGCCGTCGCTCGGCACGCGCTTTAGAGCGGAGGGCATCGCCTTCCGCCCGCACCGCACCGGCGCCGAGTGGACGCATGGCAACCCCGTCGTCGGGCCGGACGCCACCGACGAGCAACGCGCCGCCTACCTGCGCGGCATGGCCGATGACGTCGCCGCCGAAGCTCGACGCCGGGCGACAGACGCCCTCGTCGTCGACTTCATGCAGCCCGATGCGCTCTGCGGCGCCGAGCGCACCCGCATCCCGACGGCGGCGTTTCTCCACACGCTCTACACGCGCGTCGCGATGACCGACTTCAACCCGATGGGCATGATCGCCGATGCCGCCCGCATCAACGTGCTGCGCTCGTCGATGGGCCTCTCGCCCGTCGAGCGCCTCACAGACCTGCTCGACCACTCGGCGCGCGTGCTTGTCACCACCGTTCCGGAGCTCGATCGCCCCGACGGATCGCTTGCCGCCAACGTGCGCTTCGTCGGTCCCATCGTCGAGGACGCCGGTCCCGACTCCGGATGGACGCCGCCATGGCCATCGGCGGATGTCCCGTTGGTCGTCGTCGGCATGGGCACGACGCCAATGGACGAAACCCCCGTGCTCCAGCGCGCGCTCGATGCGCTCGCCCCCCTGCCCGTGCGCGTCTTCGCCACTGTCGGCGGCCACCTCTCTCCCGCAGACGTCCGACCACCCGCCAACGCCGCCGTCACCGGGTACGTCCGCCACGCCGCCGTCATGCCACACGCCGCGGTCTTCGTCACCCACGCCGGACTCAGCGGCATCGGCGCCGCCCTCGCCTGCGGCGTGCCAATGGTCTGCGTGCCCCTCGGGCGCGAGCAGCCGTTCAACGCCGAACACCTCGCGCGCACGGGCGCCGGTATCGCGTTGACGAGAGACGCGACACCCGCCGAGCTGCGCGACGCCGTCTCCGCCGTCCTCGCTGATCCGTCGTATCGCGGGGCCGCCGCCTCCATGCGGGAGGCCGTCGCTGCGTACGGCAACGGCGCGCGCGCGGTGGACCAGCTCGAGCAGCTCCTGTAACCGGAGGCCCTACATGAAGAAGCACGAGATCCCCACACCCGCCCTCGTCGTCGACCTCCCCGCCATGGAGCGCAACATCGCCCGCATGGCCGGCTACTACGCCCCCCGCACCTGCAAGCTCCGCCCCCACTTCAAGGCGCACAAGACCCCCGCCATCGCCCGCCGCCAGATCGCCGCCGGCTCCTGCACCGGCCTCACCTGCGCCACCGTCGGCGAGGCCGAGGTCGTCGCGCGCGAGCACCTCGCCGGCGACATCCTCATCGCCAACGAGGTCCTCGGCCCCGGCAAGGCCGCGCGCGTCGCCGCCCTCGCCCGCCACGTCGCCATCACCGTCGCCGTCGATACCGAATACGGCCTGCAGGATCTCGCACGGGCCGCCCGCGCCGCCGGCACGCAGGTCGGCGTCCTCGTCGATGTCAACGTCGGCCTCCCACGCTGCGGCGTCCCCCCCGGCGAGCCCGCGCTCGCCCTCGCCCGCCGCGTCGAAGTCACCGACGGCGTCGTCCTGCGCGGCCTCATGGGCTACGAGGGCCACGTCGTCGGCATCGCGGATCGCGCTGACCGCGAGGCCCGCGCCACGAAAGCCATGGACCGCCTCCTGGCGACCGCCCGCCTCCTCCGCGAATCAGGCGTCCGCTGCGACATCGTCAGCGGCGGCGGCACCGGCACCTACGACATCACCGGCGCCATGGAGGGCATCACGGAGATCCAGGCCGGCTCCTACGTCCTCATGGACACCGCCTACGCCGCCCTCGATATCCCCTTCGAGCAGGCGTTCAGCGTCCTCGGTACCGTCCTCAGCCGCCCACGCCCCGACCAGTGCGCCGCCGACTGCGGCCACAAGTCCTGCTCCCAGGACCACGGCAACCCCGCCGTCAAGGATCTGCCCGGCGCCTCCGTCCTCTTCCTCGCCGATGAGCACGCCACCATCGCCCTCCCGCCCGACGCCCCCCTCGCCGTCGGCGACCGCATCGAGCTCTGGCCCTCCCACATCGACCCCACCATCAACCTCCACGACGTCATCTACGCATGTGCCGGCGACGACGTCGCCGAAGTCTGGCCCATCGCCGCCCGCGGCTATCCCGAACAGCGCGCCGCTACCGCCTGAGCGCGCTCCCCGTCACCCCTCGCGCGTGGCGTCGTCCCGCGCCACCGTGACGAGCCCCAGGCGCAGCGCCTGGATCACCGCCTGCGTCCGGTCGTTCACGCTCAGCTTCGCGAAGATGTTCGCGATGTGGTTCTTCGCCGTCTTCTCGCTGATCACCAGCCGCCCGGCGATCTCCCGATTGCTCAGCCCCTCCGCCGCCAGCTGAAGCACCTGCATCTCGCGCCCCGTCAGCTGCTCGTACGGCAGCAGCCGCGGCGCCCGCGCCGGCTCCTGCGCGAAGTGGTTCAGCACGCGCCGCGCCATCAGCGGGCACAGCAGCACTTCGCCCCGGTGCGCTGCCTCCACCACGCGCTGCAGCTGCTCTGGCTCTGCCTCCTTCAGCACGTAGCCGCGCGAGCCTGCCCGCATCCCCGCGAACACCGACTCCGGGTCATCGAACATCGTCACCAGGATGATGCCGATGTGCGGGTTCTCCTGCAGGATCGCCCGCGTCGCATCGATGCCGCTCTGCCCCGGCATCTTGATGTCCATCAGGATCACGTCCGGCACCAGCTCGTTCGCCAGCGCCACCGCCTCATCGCCGTTCGCCGCCTCGCCGACGACGTCGATGCCGGGCATCTGCCCCAGCATCGTCGCGATGCCTCGCCGGAACAGCGTGTGGTCGTCAGCCAGCAGGACGCGGATCGCTTCCAACCGCCGCCTCCCTCGTCGCTTCCGCCGCCCGATGCGGCACCACCAGCCGCACCTCGCAGCCGTTTCCGCGGCTACTCCGCACGTGCAGCCGCCCACCGATCAGCTCCGCCCGCTCGCGCATCCCCACCAGCCCCACGCCGCCCGCGCCGCCGCCGTGCCCGCGCGTGTCGAAGCCGCGGCCGTTGTCCCGAACCACCAGCTCCACCTCGTTGTCGGCATCGCGTAACCTCACCTCCGCCTCGCTCGCGCCCGCGTGCCGCTGCACGTTGCCCAGGCACTCCTGTAGGACGCGGAACAGCGTCACCTCCGCCAGCGGCTCCACCGCCACCGGCGAAAGCAGCGACAGCACCGTGATGCCTGTCGTACTGGCGAACTGCTCGATCTGCTGGCGCATCGCTCCAACGAGCCCCACCTGGTCGATCGCCAGGGGCCGCAGCGCGTGGATCAGTGCACGGATCTCCTGGATGTTGCCCGCTAGGCTGCGCCCCATCTCCGCCAGCTCCCGCTCCGCCGCCGCCGGGTCGCGCCGCACCAACTCCTGGCACGCCCGCAGCCGGTTCACCGTCGCTGCCAGCGATTGGCCCAGCCCGTCGTGCAGCTCGCGCGAGATGCGGCGCCGCTCGTCCTCCTGCGCCGCCGTCACCTGCACGATCCGCTCGCGCAGCGCCCGTGTCCGCTCCTCGGCCAGCGCCGTCTCCTGGAGCCGCGCCAGCTCCCTCGCCATCTGGTTGATGTGCTCCGCCAGCTCCCCCAGCTCGTCGCGGTTGCGCACCTCCACCCGCTGCGATAACTCGCCCGCTGCGATCCGCCGCATCGCCTGCTTCATCCGCTGCAAAGGCTCGATCACCGAGATCGCGATCGCCGCACCCAGTGCGATCGCGATGACCGCCCCCAGCATCGCCAGCATCGGCGCGAACGTGAAGAGGAAGCCGTGCTGTGTCCGCTCCAGTCGCTCCACCGCCAGCAGCATCCCGCCCGCGTCTCGCTGCGGACCACCGATGATGTCGTGAAGCTCCGTGTGCATGTAGTCCATCGCCTCGAAGTTGATCACGCTCACGGAGATGAAGAGCAGCGCCATGAGGATCAGCACCGCCACGATCTTCCACTGCAGGCTCACCTGCACCCGCGCCACCAGCCGCGCCAGTCCGGTGCTCAGCCATCGCACGATCAGGCAGCCGGCCGCAAGCACGATCGCCAGCGGCAGCACGCCCCGGACCAGCAGCACCTCCAGCGCCGCCGCCAGGATCACCAGCGCCACCAGCCCCGTCAGGGCCCTGTCCCGCGTCAGCACCCGTACGCCGTTCATGGTGGCCTGAATATAACGCTTCTCGCCCGCGCCCCCGCTCGTGCGCGATGCGCTCGGACAGCGCGCGAGGCGCTGCGGCGGGGAGGGCGCAGGGCGGCGGAGCGGCGAACCCGCCGTCCGCCACCCGCCCGTGCGCACCCCCGCCAGGCCGCCACGCTACGACGCCTCGATGACCCCGCAGGCCACCCGCGCGCCCGCATCGCCCGTCGCCAGCGTCGTCGCGTCGGGGTCCGGGTCGTACCGGTCCGTGGGGATGTTTGCGTAGTTGTCCCGGCCCGCGTGCAGGATGAACGCGCTGCCGTCCCCATCGAACAGCGCGTCGATGGTGAAACGGTCCGTCGAAACCGTCGCCTCGCCGTGCCCGTCCGCCCCGATGTACAGGACCGGCAGGTCACCTGCGTGACCGCCGTGCGTCGCCGCCCCCGGGTTGAAGTGCCCGCCCGCCGAGGTAAACGGCGCCACGCACGCCCCCACGGCGTGCACGTGGAAGCCGTGGAACCCCGCCGCGACCGTGCCGTCCACCTTCACCTTGATCCGCACCACGTTGCCCTGCTGCTCCAGCTTCACCTTGCCGATCTTGACGTCGGCCGCGTCGCGCAGGGTGGCGCTCGCTCCCGCCCCCTCCTGCGACGAGCTTCCGCCCGCTTCCCCCGTCACCGTGACGTACGCCAGCGTGCCCACGATGACGCTCGCCGCGGCCGCCACGATCCATGCCCTGTTCATCGGATCTTGCTCCCTTCACCAGTGCGGGCCGACCCCTCGCTGCGTGGCATCGCCCGGTCGGCGGCACAGGCCGCGGACGCCGCGCGACGGCACCCGGCGCTGCAACCTCAGCCCGTAGCTGCGGCGCTGGTGCGGGCGGCGGCAGGGGCCGCCCCACCAGTCGATCCTATGTCGTAGTCAGGAACGCATCATGAGGCGCCGGGCCTATCTTTTCGCTAGGCCCGGCGCACTATCGTGAGGAGGCGGGAGCCGCACGGGGAATCCAACATCGAGCGTCCAACCCCTACCCCCCGTCCTCGCACAGCCGCTTGATCGCCCGCAGCGACGCCCCCACCGTCGCCCGCGCCGCCGGCCCCGCGTACCACCGCTCGATCAGCGGCCCCGCCAGCGGCACCGGCAGCCACACCAGCATCGCCGCTGTCAGCAGTACGCCGTCACCCTGCGGCTCCAGCGTGTACGTCTCGTCGAACCGCAGCGGCCCCAGCGACAGCAGCGACCGCAGCTTGCGCGGCGCCACCACCTCCTTCGGCCGGTCGTGCAGCACCCGGAATGGCCCGTTCGTGTACCGCCACCGCACGTGCTGCCCCGGCCGCGGATAGTTCGGCGGCGGGTCGATCGGCCCGCTGACGCCCGTATCCCACTGCACCACCTCCGCCGGGTCGCACAGCGCGCGCCACACCCGCTCCGCAGGCGCCGCGATCTCAATACTTGTGTCGAACGCGTACATGATCCTGAGTGTAGCCCCGCGGCACCCGCCCGGCGTACGATCGGACCCCGCGATTGGAGCTCCCTCACCCTGGAGCATCACCACCGCCGACCGGTCGCTCCGGGCACTGCGAGCAAGCTCCTGCGGCCCCCACGTCCGCACGCCCGCCATCCGTCTTCGTCCGAAGACCACGGACCACCGGCACGCGGACGCGCTGCCGCTGCCGGCGTGACGCCCCCCGCTTGGAGATCGCTGGCCTGCGCCCTATCGTCATCCTTGCCGCATCAGCGGAGTCGACAAGCCGGCGCGAGATGGCGCTGCCGCGTCCGGAGCCGAAAAAATGCAGAACGAAAATAACCAGTCAAGTCAGCAGGCGCCGGCTCGAAAACAGGAAAACTGCCGAACGAGACGCTATGTTCGAATCTGGACACGACATAACGGTGCACAAAATGCGCACAGAAACCGCGCCGTCTGCAGCCCTCAGTCCGCTAGAAGCCGCTCGATCAGCGCCCGATCGTCGGGAAACAGCCCCGCCGCCGGCAGCCGCCGCAGCAGCTCGCCCCAGCGCGGCTCGCCGCGCCGCACCTCCGCCAGCAGCGCCCGCGCCCGCTCCGGCTGCGTCCTCGCCAGCGCCAGCGCATACCAGAACGCCAGCTCGGCGTTCTCCGGCGCCGCCGCGTGCGCCTGCTCCATCGCCGCCAGCCCGCCCGGCACGTCGCCTTGCAGCATCTGTTCGAAGCCGTCGTCTGACGCCCGGTACGCCCGCTTCAGCGCCACCAGTCGCCGCAGCTCGGACAGCGGGTCGGCGTGGTCCTCCACCCGCAGCTCCATCTCGCGCGTCGCCCACCACGGCCGTCCCGCCGGATCGCCGCTCACCACCAGGATCGCCGCCGATTGCCTGCCCCGGATGTCGCCGCCCTCCGCCTCCGCCGCGTCCAGCGCCGCCAGCATCCGCTCCGCCAGGTCGCCGCTCGTCGACGCGTACGCCGCCAGCATCGCGTCCGGCACCGTGTCGCGCTCCATCATGTTCGCCTGCGCCGACACGCCCTCGCCGGTCCGGTGCCCCGCCTGCGCGATGCAGCGCGCGCCCGTGTGCGCCGCCACGCCCCCCCGCGCATCGATCATCGCCACCTGCCGCGTCGCCTCGCCCGCGTCGCCCGCGACGAGCGCCCGCAGCGCCTCCCGCGCGCTCTTGCCGCCCCGCATCAGCTCCAGTCCGAGCGCGCCGTACGCCGGTTCGCCCATCGCCTGCGTCGCCACCGCGCCGATGCCCGCCTCCGCCCACGGCACCACCGATCCCGCGGAGAAGTAATGCGACTGCACCGCCACGCCCAGCGCGCCCGTCATCGCGTCCCGCGCCACGATCGAGTACGTCACGCGCCGCCTCCGCGCGCCGGCGCATCCGTCCGCGGCTGCGTCAGCTCCTCGCTCACCTGCCACAGCCGCGCCGCCGTCGCCGTGTCGTACGACGCCGGCGAAGAGCGCACGGCCTTGCACTTCGCGAAGTACTGCCCCGTCACACCCGCCACCTCCGCCGACGCCGCGAGGTACACCGACGTCTCGGCGCCGCGCCCCGCGTCCAGCACGAACGGCCGGATCATGCTCACGGCGAACTTCAGCAGCCCCGGATTGTTGTGCCCGAACCCCGTCGCCACCACGCCCGGGTGCAGGCAGTTCGCCGTCACGTCGCTTCCTGCCAGCCGCCGCGCCAGCTCGTACGTGAACAGCACGTTCGCCAGCTTCGACTGCCCGTACGCCCGCATCCCGCCGTACCGCCGCGCCCCCTGCAGATCGTCGAAATCGATCCGCGCCCCCATGTGTGCCCGCGAGCTGACGTTGACGATGCGCCCGCGTCCCGCGGCGCGGATCTGCTCCAGCAGCAGGTTCGTCAGCAGGAAGTACGCCAGGTGGTTGACCGCGAACGTCGTCTCCAGCCCGTCCACCGTCGTCGTCCGCACCGTGTTCACCGCGCCCGCGTTGTTCACCAGCACGTCGATCCGCGGATGCGCCACCGCCATCCGCGACGCCAGCCCCCGGATCTCCGCCTGCGACGACAGGTCGGCGATCTCCAGCTCCACCGCGTCGCTCGCCGCCTCCCGCGCGATCTCCGCGCGCGCCGCCTCGCCGCGCGCCCGGTCCCGGCATACCAGCACCACGCGCGCGCCCATCGCCGCCAGCGCCGACGCCGTCGCCTTGCCGATGCCGTTGCTCGCGCCCGT
>DASQHL010000155.1:0-14701 GCA_035632115.1 Dehalococcoidia bacterium
GTGGTGTTGCCGGCGACGCTGAGGACGGTGTTGGAGGGCGCGTAGTAGGTCTGCACGTGGCGGACGAAGTCGTCGCGGGCGAGGGCCTCGACGGTCTCGATGCTGCCGGCGATGGGCCAGCCGATGGGCTGGTCGCCGTAGGTGGCGCGGGAGAGCAGCTCGGAGGCCCAGGCGCCGGGCTGGTCGAAGGCGCGGCGGATCTCCTGCTGGACGACGGTGCGCTCGCGGGCGATCTCGTCGGGCGCGAGGAGGGAGTTGCGGTACATGTCGGCGAGCACGTCCATGGCGAGGGCGAGCTTGTCGAACGGGACCTGATTCCAGTAGCAGGTCAGCTCCTTGGAAGTGTAGGCGTTGAGGACGCCGCCGGCGCCTTCGATGGCCTCGGCGATGCGGATGGCATCGGGGCGGCGGGGGGTGCCCTTGAAGAGCATGTGCTCCATGTAGTGGGAGACGCCGTTGGTGCGGCGGTCTTCGCCGCGGGAGCCGATGCCGACGAAGAGATTGACGCTGACGGACTGGGCGGTGGGGACGGGGGTGGTGACGACGCGGAGGCCGTTGCCGAGCGTCGAGATCTGCCACTCAATGGTCACGTGTGGTGCGCCCTTTCGCCAGATGCCGGTGGGATGGGGACAGTATAGCGCGAGATGGCAGTGGCGGCGGGTGCTTGCCCCGATGCGAGGTCAGCGGCGGGAGGCGGGCGGGGGCATGGCGACGGTGACGAGCAGGGCGCAGTCGGCGAGGGCCTCGGCGGCGTGGGGGACGCCGGAGCGCAGGACCAGCAGGGCGCCGGAGGCGAGGACAGACGCGCGGCCCTGCGCGGTGACGCGCGCCCGGCCGCGCAGGACGTGGATGGTGACATCGCCTTCGACGCGGTGGGCGCTGAGGACGGCGCCCTTGCGGAGGGCGATCAGCGTGACGCGCAGGCCGTCCTCCTTGACGAGGGTGCGGGCGGCGCGGCCGGAGGTGGAGGCGCGCGCCCGGGCGTGCAGCGTCGCATCCTCGCCGGGGAGCGCGAAGGAGAGCGCGTCGGCGGCGAGGGTGTGGGTCTTGAGATAGGTGTGCTTCGCCGTCATGGCTTCCGCCTGGCTGCGATCATTTTACCTCGATCAGGCCGACGGCGCCGAGGCCGGTGTACGCGAAGCTGTGCGTGACGAAGGGGTACTGGCCGGCGTCCGGGATGGTCAGCTCGAAGGTGGCGCCGCCGCCGGGCGGGATGGTCCAGGTCGAAACGCCGCGCAGGACGTTGGCGGGATTGCCATCGGGGTACACCCTGTCGAAGATGGTGCCGATGACGTGGAACGCCGAGAAGAGCGTGGGACCGGCGTTCATGACGTGGAGGCGGATGAGCTCGCCGGGAGAGGCGGGGAGCGGCTGCTGCTGGTACTGGTTGGCGGCGCCGTTGAAGACGACGAAGTCCGGCGTGACGGCCTGCGCGCGGCTGAGATCGCCGTCCCAGTTGCCTGCGGCGCCGGAGCTGAGATAGAACTCGCTCTGCACGAGCGCGTACTCACGTGCGGGGGCGAACGGCTGCGCGGGGTCGACGATGACGGCTCCGTACATGCCGTTGGCGATGTGCTGGAGGACGGGGCCGGTGCCGCAGTGGTACATGAAGACGCCGGGGAAGTTGGCCTTCCAGGCGAACTTCAGCTCCTGCCCCGGCACGATCGTCTTGTAGTTGATGTTCCAGGGCGTTTGCGCGGCGTGGAAGTCGATGGAGTGGCCCATACTGCTGGAGTTGCGCAGCGTGAAGTCGATGGCATCGCCCTGGCGGACGTGGACGATGTTGCCGGGCACGACGCCATCGAAGGACCAGGCATTCATCTGGACGCCGGCGGCGACCTCATGCACGATGTCCTTCGTCTCGATGAGCAGGGTCTTGTTGGCGCCGGGGCCGGCGGGCTTGAGGGTGGCGTCGCGGACGGTGGCGAGCTTGCCGCTAGCCTTCGGGCGGCCGGATGCGGTTGGCATCGGGGCGCTGTGGTCGCTGGAGGCGGAGGCGGTGGGCGTGGCGGCGCCGGCCGCGGAAGCGGAGGCGGCGCCGGCGGGCTTGATGTACGAACCCCCGGAGTCGCCGCAGGCGGCAGCGACAACGCCGGCAGCGGCGACGCCGCCGGTGATGCCGAGGAAGCGGCGGCGGTCCAACAGCGTCGTCCGGATGTCTTTGGCGGTCATGGTGATCAACCTCCCCGGTGCGTAACGGCAGCGTTGCGGGCAGCATGGCAATCAGGCGGGGGCCGCAACAACAGCCAAACGGTCGCAAGGCTGGGGGGCCGTTTGGGGGGAGAACTCACCCCGATTGGCGTCGCTGGTACCATGCGCCGTGTCCCGCCTCTACTTCGAGACTGACGGCGACGAGCGCTGCCCGGCCGAGTTCGGCGGGCCGAGCGACGTGCTGGTGTACTTCCTCTCGCTGGCGTTCTCGACGCGCTACGGCTCGATCCATCCACTGTCGCAGCTGGCGCTGCTGCTCCGCGGCGGGGACTACAGGATCGACCTGGGGCCGCTGACGACGTTCGCCGACCGGGACGTGGAGGTGGAGGCGGACGCGCGCGAGCTGGAGCGGGCGTGGCAGGAGAGCGGGCGGCTGGCGACGACGCTGGCGCAGGTGAACGCGGCGCTGGCATCGGGCGATACGCGCATCGCGGAGCTGACGGCGGAGGCGCCGGATCTGGCGCCACGGCTGGCGGAGCTGCAGCGGATGGCGGAGTGGGCGGCGGAGCGCGGGGTGCGGGTGCGATTGAGCTTCGACCTGTGAGCGGCATTGCCGGGCGCGCGCGGACGTTCTTCGAGGCGCGGCCACTGGCGGTGGACGGGGCGCTGGCGGGCTTCGCGACGCTGGTGGCGGCGCTGCTGCGGCTGATCCGCCTGGGCGACATCCCGTACGGCGTGCACCCTGACGAGGCGGGGATCGCGCTGGACGCGGTGCGGATCACAGAGCACGGCTGGATCGGCGTGTACTCGCACGCGGCGCTGGGCATCCCGACGCTGAACAGCTACCTGATGGCGCCGGGGATCGCGGCGTTCGGACGGACGGCGTTCGCGATGCGGTTGGACCTGGCGATCGTGGGGCTGGCGGCGGTGCCGCTGCTGTACGCGCTGGTGCGGGTGAGCTACGGGCGCGCGGAGGCGTCGTTCGCGGCGCTGCTGCTCGCCGTGTCGTACTGGCACCTGTTCTACAGCCGGATCGCCCACATGTCGATCTCGTACCCGACGTTGCTGCTGGGGGCGCTGCTGTGCATCACGGTGGGCGAGGAGCGCGGCGGGCGGGCGCAGCTGGCGCTGTTCGCGGCGGCGGGGGCGCTGCTGGGGCTGAGCGTGTACGCGTACAACGTCGGGGCGATCGCGCCGCTGGCGGTGGGGGCGTACCTCGCCGTGCTGACCGTGACGCACTACCGCAGCCGCGCGGCGTGGCGGCGCTGGTGGCCGTCCCTGGCGGTGTGCCTCGCGGCGGCCGTGATCGTGACGCTGCCGTTCCTCTGGTACATCAGCGACCCGCACGCGTACTTCTGGGAGCACATCCGGACGTACCGCGACGTGGGGGTGACGCGGACGCCGGAGTATCGCGCGGCCGACCTTGCGGGGAAGGCGCGGATCATCGCGGACCAACTGCGGACGTTCGCGGCGACGTACCTCTGGCGCGGGCAGCTGGACTACGTGGACGCGAGCGGGCAGCGGCCGATCTTCGACCCGGCGAGCATTGCGCTGATCGCCTCCGGGCTGGTGCTGGCGTTCCGCCGGCGCGGCGAGCGCATGGTGATGATGGCGGCCTGCTGCATGGTGGTGGTGCCGCTGCCGGCGCTGTTGCAGCAGGGGTCGATGATGCGGGAGCCGCTGGGGGCGGCGCCGTCCGTGATGTTCGTGGCGGCGCTGCCGCTGGCGGCGCTGTGGCGGCAGGCGACGGGGGTGCGGTTGCGCCTCGGGGCGGCGGCGCTGGCGTGCGCGGCACTGTTGCCGGTGGCGGGCATCGGGGCGATCACGATCCACGACTACTTCTGGACGTGGCGGTACAGCACGCCGACGCGGTTCGTGTACCACCAGGAGATCACGTCGGCGAGCCTCTTCATGCGGACGCTGCCGGCGGACGCGTACGTGCTGCTGTACAGCGACCGGCATCCACTCTCGCTGGAGACGCGGCGCTTCCTTTCGCCGGACACGCTGGGGGAGGACCGTTCGCGCGAGTTCAGCGGCGCGGACGCGGCGATCTACGCGCCGAAGTGGAACGGGCCGGTGGTGTACATCCTGCTGGGCGACTACCTGCCGCTGCTGGGCGCGATCGAGCGGCGGTATCCGGGCGGGACGGAGCACACGGCGCGGCACGACGGACTGGTCGACTTCTACGCGTACGAGATCGACGGGCGGACGGTGGCGGCGCGCTGACGGCGGCGGATCAGGGGAAGATGCCGCGGATCTCCGTGGCCTCGACGACGCGGCGGACGGCGAGGGTGTAGGCGGCGTCGCGCATCGAGCCGCCCTGCTCGGCGTGGAGCGCGGCCACCTCGTTGAAGGCGCGTTCGATGACGCGCTGGAGGCGGTTGTTGACTTCGTCCTCCTCCCAGAAGAAGGACTGGAGGTCCTGCACCCACTCGAAGTAGGAGACGATGACGCCGCCGGCGTTGGCGAGGATATCGGGCACGACGTAGACGCCGTTGGCGTTGAGGATGCGGTCGGCCTCGGGCGTGGTGGGGCCGTTCGCCGCCTCGACGATCATCGGCGCCTTGATGCGGGCGGCGTTGCCGCCGTGGATCTGGCCTTCGAGCGCGGCGGGGACGAGGATATCGACGGGCAGCTCGAGCAGCTCGGCGTTGGTGATGTGGACGCCGGGCAGGCCGTCCGGGACGAAGCCGCGCTCGTGCTTGCGGGCGAGCAGGGCATCGATATCGCCGAGGCCGCCGGCGCTGTAGACGGCGCCCGTGGAGTCGCTGACAGCGACGATGCTGGCGCCGGCGGCGGCGAGGAGGCGGGCGGCGACGCTGCCGACGTTGCCGAAGCCCTGCACGGCGACGCGCGCGCCCTGGAGCGGGACGCCGCGCGCGCGGCAGGCGGCCTGGGTGATGAAGAGGACGCCGCGGCCGGTGGCCTCGACGCGGCCGCTGCTGCCGCCGATGGCGACGGGCTTGCCGGTGACGACGGCGGGCGTGGAGTGGCCGTGGATCATGCTGTAGGTGTCCATGATCCAGGCCATGACCTGGGCGTCGGTGCCCATGTCCGGCGCGGGGACGTCTTCATCCGGGCCGATGAGGATGCCGATCTCGGCGGCGAAGCGGCGGGTGAGGCGCTCGAGCTCGCGCTTGCTGAGGGCGCGGGGGTCGACGACGACGCCGCCCTTGGCGCCGCCGTAGGGCAGGCCGGCGACGGCGCACTTCCAGGTCATCCACATCGAGAGCGCGCGCACCTCATCGAGCGAGACGTTGAGGCTGTAGCGGAGGCCGCCCTTGACGGGGCCGCGGGCCTCGTTGTGGTGGACGCGGTAGCCGGTGAAGACGCGGATGGAGCCGTCGTCCATCTGCACGGGGAAGTTGACGGTGAACTCGCGCTTCGGGCGGCGCAGCACTTCGCGCATGCCGGCATCGAGCCCCAGCCGCGCCGCGACGGCGTCGAGCTGCTCGACGGCGTTGGTGTAGGGGTTTTCGGCGGGGGCCTGTGCGGCGGACGTGTCGCTCATGGTCAGGGCTGTGGCTGCTCGACGGTTTCACGCAGCCATGCGCCGTGGGGGTAAGGGGCGGTGGGGAGAGCGGCATCGAGCCAGGTGGCGGCCAGGGCGGCGGCGCCGTTGCGGAGGTAGGCGCGACAGTCGTCGTGGGTGCGCCAGGCGGTGATCTCGACCATTTCGCCGGCGTCGCCGTCGCGCCGCAGATCGTGCGAGACAAAGCCGGGCTGACGCTGGAGGTGCGGCACGAGGCGGGCGAGCAGGGCCTGCTTGCGCTGCTCGAACTCGGCGGCGTCGCGGACGGTGCAGTGGCGCTTGAGGGTGGAGACGACCATGGTGCGGCCTTTCTGCGGGCGGTCCGGGGACAGCTTGCCGCCGCGGAGGGCGGTGGCGCAACCGGGGCCTAGGGTCGGCCGAGGACCTGCTCGGGCGCGATGGGGCGCAGGCCGTCGATGGTCCACTCGTAGAAGAGGGCGCCCTGCGTCTTCGGGGGGTCGGCGCGGTAGGCGGAGCGGGGCAGGTCGAAGGCGGCGGCGTCGCCGTAGAGGGTGCGGGCGACGGAGGGCACCCAGGTGTACTGCTCCATGGGGTTGGTCCATGGACCATCGACGATCCAGATGGTGGTGCCGGGGGGGACGGTGGCGTCGCGCTGGCGGAGCTGGTTGACGAGGAGGCGCCAGCGGTCGGATTCGCGGCCGGAGCGGGCGTCCTGGGCGTAGGACTGCCAGCCGTAGAGCAGGGCGACGGCGGCGACGAAGGCGACGCCGAGGACGGTGGCCGGGACGCGCACGTAGCGGTGTGTGCGGCGGATGCGGTCGAAGAGGGCGTAGGCGGCGATGGCGGCGAGCGGCGCGAAGAAGGCGACGGCGCCGTAGGTGTAGCGGGAGGCGGTCCAGATCTTGACGGGCGCGAACGGCAGCAGGGCGAGCACGACGCCGACCACGGCGACGCGCGCGATGGCGGGGCCGCGGGCGGCGAGCAGCAGCGCCACGGCGGCGGTGGCGGCGGCCAGCGCCCCGCGCATGGCATCGGGCGTGAGAGGCACGTTGCGCACGGGGAAGGCCATCCACGAGAGGTAGACGGCGTAGTTCTGGATGACGTGGGGCCCCCAGTAGTAGCCGTGGAACTTGATCTGGCTGCAGGTGCAGGACTCGTAGAAGGCGAGCCAGCCGGACGCCAGCACGACGAACGGCATGGCGTGGAGCACGAGGCGCTGCGGGGCGCGCAGCCAGCGCCGCGCGAAGAAGACGTACGCCGCGACGATCACGGGCGCGTAGACGAACGACCCCTCGTTCGCCAGGAATCCCGTGACGAAGAGCGCGAATGCAAGCCAGAACGCCCACGGGTTGCGCTCGCCGTCCTGGACGTAGGAGACGATGGCGAGGAGCGAGGCGAGCACGAGGAAGGTGGACATGACGTGCGGCAGCGCGGTGATGTAGGTGACGGTGTCGAAGTGGGCGCCGGAGACGCCGAAGATCATCGCCGCGATGGCGCCGATGGCCGGGCGGCGGGTGACGCGCGCGACGAGGGCGTAGAGGACGGCGACGGAGCCGAGGTGGAAGGCGAGGTTGACCAGGCGCCAGCCGAGGGGGTCGAGGCCGAAGACACGCCACTCCCCGGCGTAGATCACGCCCATCAACGGACGCCAGCCGGGCACGATGTCGTGCATGGTGAGCGTATCGAGCATGTAGCGGCCGCTGCCGGCGAAGCGGATGTTGCCCAGCACGACAAAGTCGTCGCCGTTGAAGTAGTAGCGCAGCGAGGGGGCGTGGACGGCGAAGGTGACGGCGAGGGCCGCGAAGACGCCCCAATTGCGGAGGGCGAAGCGCCATGCGTCGGCAAGGACGAGGGAGGCGGCGGCGCGCGGCCGGCGCAGCGAAACGCCGTCCGCGGGGAGGCTGATCGGGTACTTCACTGTTCGGTTGTCTCAGTCAGCTAGAAGCGGGGGAGGACACGACGTCGGAACGTGGCGCATTCTAGGGAGGGGCGTGACGGGGCTGGAAGAGATAACGGGTCAAGCGGGAAGCAATAACTTCCCACGGTTACACAGCGCTTCGGTCAGGGTGAGTGTGGGGGCTGCCGTTATGTCCGCGGCGCGCTTATCGCGCCAGAACCTGGAACCTGGCGGCGAGAGAAGAGAGCAGAGAGCAGAGAGCGGGCGGTACCTGCGTACTGATAACTCAGACGGCACGAGCGACGAGCGACCGGGTGCATTCACACGGCCGCCCAATCCGGCTCCTCGACGTGCGCCAGGCCGGCGACATCGATCTCCTCCGCGAGGCGGCCGACCGTGCAGCCGAGCGCGGGGTGGAGCGCCTCTGGCGCCAGCTCCGCCAGCGGCACGACGACGAAGTTGCGCTCCGCGAGGAGCGGGTGCGGCAGCGTCAGCTCCGGCGTATCGAGGCAGGTGTCGCCGTAGAGAAGGATGTCAATATCGATCGGACGCGGCGACCAGCGCGCGGCGGGGCGGCGGCCGACCGCGTGCTCTATCTCCTTGACGAAGCGGAGGAGATCGGCCGGCGGAAGGTCCGTGGCGATTTCGCAGGCGGCGTTGAGGTAGTCCGGGCCGGGCGGTTGTCCTTCGGCCACGACGGCGGCAGAGCGGTAGAGCGACGAAACGGCGACGACGGTGCAGCGGGCGGCGAGCAGGCGCAGGGCCATGCGCAGGTTCTCCCTCCGGTTGCCGACGTTGGCGCCGAGCCCGAGGAAGATCCGCACCATCACGCACCCTCGCGCGGGAGGCCGCGGACGACGGCATCGGCGACGAGGGCGACCTGCTTCATCGCGGCGACGTCGTGGACGCGGACGATATCGGCGCCGCCGGCGACGGCGAGGGCGACGGTGGCGGCGGTGCCGAAGAGCCGATCTTCAGCCGGCGCGCCGCCGAGGACGGCGCCGATCGTGGACTTGCGCGAGGTGCCGAGCAGCAGCGGCAGGCGGGCGGCGGATAGCTCCGGCAGGCGGCGCAGCAGCTCGATGTTCTGCGCCGGGGTCCAGCCGAAGCCGAAGCCGGGGTCGCCGATCAGGCTCGCGCGCGAGATCCCGTGCGCTTCGGCGATGGCGATCGATGCACGCAGGCCTTCGACGATGCGGCCGATGACGTCGCCCGGCGGGCGGTTGCGCTGGTTGTGCATCAGCACGACGGGCACGCCGGCAGCGGCGGCGATGTCCGCGAGCACGGGGTCGCCGCGCAGGCCGTAGATATCGTTGAGCATGTGAGCGCCGGCGGCGAGTGCGGCGCGCGCCACCGGCGGCTTGTACGTATCGACGCTGATCGGGACGCCGGGCAGCTCGGCGCGGAGCTGCTCGATGACCGGGACGACGCGGCGGATCTCCTCATCGGGGGGGACCTCGTCGAATCCGGCCTCCGCCTTGTTCGCGCCGGGGCGGGTCGACTGGCCGCCGACATCGAGGATATCGGCGCCCTCGGCGACGAAGCGGCGGGCGCGGTCAAGCGCGGCGGCGGCGCTGGAGAGTCCGTCGCCGGAGAAGGAATCGGGCGAGACGTTGATCACGCCCATGACGTAGGTGCGCGCGCCCCAGACGAACGACGCGGGCCCGATGCGCAACGACGGTGACGGCAGGTCGCGCGGGTGCATAGCGGCTCCGGGCTAGAGGACGAAGCGGGTGCCGACGCTGCCCTGGACGAAGGCGGCGGGCATCGCGGCGGCGATGGCGACGGCGGCGTCCCAGCCCGTGCAGTGGCCGGGGACGATCATCGACGGGGCGAACTCAGCGAGCGCGGCGACGGTGGGGCCAATGGACGCGGCGAACGCGGGGCCGTTGAGGTGGAAGCCGCCGATGATGGCGTGGACGCGCGTTTCGCCGGTGAGCGCGCGGGCGTGGCGCACGATGTTGACGATGCCGGCGTGCCCGCAGCCCGTCACGATGACGAGGCCCCGGTCGCGGACGTTGGCGATCAGCGCCTGGTCATCAAGGATGAGCGGGTCGGGCGACCAGTCGCCGCCGCGGTGGGCCTGGTGCACCGGGAAGCCGCGCTCGAAGTCGGTCGTGCGGTCGACTTCGCCCGTGATCAGCAGGCCGCCGTCGAGGAGGAGCGACGGGCTACGGTCGTCGATGACGTTGAACCCCGCGCCCTCGAGCGCGGCGCGGCTGGGGGTGGGCAGCTCGAACGGCTTGGCGTTGGGCGGGGCGACGCGGCGGCGCAGCCAGGCATCGGGATGGAGGAGCATGGGCATGCCGCGGCGGCCGGCGTCGTGGAGGAGGCCGCTGAGGCCGCCGATGTGGTCGAAGTGGCCGTGGCTGAGGACGATGGCCTCGACGTCGGCGAGGGAGAGCTGGAGGGCGGACATGTTGTGGGCGAGGCCGCCGGCGCTCAGTCCGGCATCGAAAAGGATGCTGCGGGCGCGGCCGGCGCGGGTGGCGGTCACGAGCACCGAGAAGCCGTGCTCGGCGATCAGCATCTCGGGCAGGCGCGGATCGAGGAAGACGGGCGCTTCGACCATGACGGGCGGCCGGTCGGCGTCGGGCGCGGCGAGGGTGGGGCGGACGGCGCGCTCCTCGCTCCGCAGCAGGAGGTCGCACTGGTTGTCGACGAGCAGGCGCACTTCGAGCGCGTCGAGCGGTTCGAGGGAGATCGGCTGGAGCATGGGGGCATGCTAACACGGCGATGCGTGCGGGGAGCGGGTGGCGTGCGCGCTGACGGGCGCCGCGCTGGCGGTGGCCGGCGTCGTCGCGCTGGCCGATTGGCTCTGGTCGCTGGTCTAAGTCCAGACGGCGAGCACGGCGGCGTCGTTCGGGTTCGACGGGTCGAACAGGGCGACGGCCACCTTGCGGCCGACGACCATCTCCACGGCGGCGATGTCGCGCGCTACCGGGACGGCCTTCAACCAGAGCTGCAACGAGCCGGTGAGCTGCACGTCCGCCTTCCAGTTCACGCCGTCCCACACTTTCAGCACGCCCTGGTGGAGCTCGGTCGGCATGCGCCCTCCCTCGCTGGAACCTAGAACCTAGAACCTAGAACCTGTCGGCCGGTCACGACGCCCCCAGCTCTAGCGTCTGCTCGTACACGCTTCCGTGTCGGTCGTACCGCCAGCGCAGCGCCCGCACGCGCCGCTTGACGGCGGCGGCGTTGATGAGGAGGTCGGTGAAGTCTACGGCGTCCTCAAGCTCCTGGCCGACGTTCGGCGGACAGACGATCCGCCCGGCGGGCGCCTCCAGCGCACGCCGCCGTAACGTCGCCGCGGCGGTCGCCGCGGCCGCCGCTCCCGTCGTGCTCGTCAGGTCGCGCTGCTGCTCCCGGCTCCCCGTCATCGCCTGCGCTGTCACGTAGTCGATCGCCTCGCCGAACGCGCCCGCGCCGAAGGCGTGCGCCTCGCCCAGCGGCGGGCTCTCGCCGTGGAGCTGCACGCTCGTCACCGGGTGCGTCGCGCCGTACGTGTACGTGCTCGCCGCCGCCGCCAACGGCTCGATCAGGTCGGCCGCGGCGTCACTCGCCAGGCGCACGCGGTCGGCGAGGAAGGCGAGCGCCTGCCGCGCCGCCTCGTACCCCGACGTGGCCGGGTGCACCGTGAACTGCGGCGCCACCGTCCGCGCCCGGGCGCTGCTGCCGCTCGTGCTCAGCGACAGGCCAGCCCGCGAGAAGATGCGCGTGAGGATCGCCGCGTACGTGTCGGCGCCCGTGTGCACGATCTGCGTCCGCTGCCGCGACCGCCGAAGCTGCTCCCAGGCGCCCTCGACGTACAGCCGAAGCGTCGAGACGCCGCCCTGGCGGCGGTGCTCCGTCGCCGCGATCCAGAGGTCGGCCATGCGCGACGCCTCGTTGCCGGCGCTCGTGCGGTAGCCCCAGCGGACGGCGATGAGGTTGCCGAGCTGGAGCGGCGCGGGCGGACCGGCGTACGTGCCGGCGGTGTTGTCGAGCTCGATGTAGCCGCGCGTCGCCGCCCGCTGCTCCTCGATGTCGATGGCCACCACGTTGGCGGAGAGGTCGAGCTGCACCACGCTCTTGGGGGCGCGGGCGACGTAGTCCGGGGCGCACTCGTAGGCGTACCCGTTGGCCGCGTCGCCGGCGAGGGCGAGGCCCTGCGCGCCCGCGTAGTTCACCGGGACGGGGGCGCGGACGTAGTTGGCGCCGAGCATCCAGCCGTTCAGCGGGTTGAGGCTCGTGCGGTACGTCCGCGTCGCGCCGCCCGTGAACGTGTCGGCCTCGACGTAGGTGATCCGGTAGGTGTCGAAGTAGGCGACGGACGGGGCGCTGTAGGCGACCAGGCTGTCGCTCTCCGCCTGCTGCTGCACGAGCAGCACGTCCCACACGCCGACGGGCTTGTCGAAGCCGTCGCCGTAGGTGATCGCCCACAGCGTGCGGCGCAGCGTCGTCTGCTCGACGCCGGTGACGAGGATCGACCAGTCGAAGAGGTACGTCATGGCGACGCCGTTGAACGAGGAGACGGCGACGCCCGACGCGCTGGCGGCGCCGTACGCGCCGCCCGTCCGCGTGATGGCGTTCAGCGTCGCGGCCGTCACCCACGCGATGGTGTGGTCGCCCGTGCTGTTCTTGTAGGCGACGGCGAGGTCTACGACCGCGGCGGCGGCGGTGACGACCGCCACCTCCGCGGCCCACGTCTGGCCGTTGTCGGTGCTCTCGCGCATCTTGATCCCCGTCGCGGCGGCGTCCACGTAGACGGCGATGACGCGCGCGCCCTTCGCCGCGCACGCGACGACGTTGCCCTTGCCGCCGCCGAGGAGGAGCCACGGGTTGCCCCAGCCGCCGGCGCCGGGGTTGGCGACGCGCTGCGTCCAGACGTTGCCGGCGCCGTCGGAGCGGACGCGCATGAGCGATCCGTCGCCCGGCACGGCCGCGTCGTGGGAGGCGATGGGGCTGCCCGTCTGGTCGAGCACGGTGTAGTCGAGGCGGCGGATCCCCGCGTGGGCGTTCTCGGCGATGACGGTGACGTACGGCTCCGTGCTCGCCGCGCGCTGCGCCGCCGTGAGGGTGCCCGAGAGCGTCCTCACGGCTGCTCGACGGGGAGGAAGCCACTTTCCCGGGTGTAGAGTGGGCAGTGGTCGCGGTCGTGCCAATGGTTGCGGGTGTACGCGTAGGGCCATCCTGTTGGTGCGAGGTAACAGCGGCACTGCATCAGTACTTCACCCTTCCCTGCTCGAAGATGGACGGCGCGTCGGTCGTGAACATGCGGCGCTGGCGGACGGCGTTCGTGCGGCTGATCCGCGCGAGCTCCTGCCGGAAATAGCGCAGGCGCTCCTCGGCGAGCGCCTTGTAACGGCCCCATACGTCATCGCCGCCGGTGTTGAGGCGGTTGGTGGCGAAGCTCGTCCAGTCGAGCGCGGCGTACGCGGCCGCGCCCGCCGCCACGATGTCCTCGTGGTGCACCGGCAGCGTGCTCGTCGTGGCGTCCAGCGTGTGCGTCCGCGTCCAGTAGACGTTGACGTTCTCGACGGCCTGCGGCTCGCCGACCACGTCCATCGTGATCGTCGTCTGCCACTGGCTCCAGCCGACGCGCCGCGGCGGAAACTCGCCGACGGGCCACTCCACCGCCTCGATGTCGATGAGCTCGGCGAGGGTGGCGACCGACACGTCGCGGCTGCCGGCGGTCGTCGTCAGCGTCGTTTTCTGCTCGCGCGGGGCGTGGATGCTGTACTCGGTGACGGCGCGCCCGATGTGGCGGTCGAGCACGGCGTCCGTCCAGCGGTAGGCGGCGGCGTCCTCGTCGTGGAGGTCCTGGCGGACGCGGGCGCGGATGGTGGCGAGGGTGGTCATGGGGGATCTCTCCTGGCTAGAGGTCGTGCACCTTGAGGGCGACGGAGCGGCCGATGACGCCGGCGGCCATGCCCCGCAGCGCGAGACGCTCGCCGCTCTTGACCCACACGGGGGGCCAGATCCAGCCCGAGCTGTGCGCGTGGGCGTGGTAGACGGTGGCGAGCCACGTCTCTCCGCCGGCCGGGCCGATGCCCACCTGGACGGCCAGCCACTGGCTGGCGAAGTCGCCGATGAGGACGCCGCCCATGAGGTACGTCGCGAGCAGGTCGTTGGGCGCGGGGTCGATGACGGTGAGCGACGCGCCCCACGCCGGCGCCGCGCCGCTGACGAGGTTCTGCGTGGTGGTGTTGGACGGGTAGATCCGGCCTGGTCCGGTGGCGGTGTTGGCGTCCAGCGCGTCGAACGTCGGGTAGGCGCCGGCGAAGCCGACGAGGGCGCACTCCATGGAGGGGGCGTTCGGGCCGGTCGAGGCGCCGATGCGGCCGCGGGCGTAGGCGGTCTGGCCGGCGGGGATCTTGCCGGGGCGCGTCTCCTGGGAGAAGTTGTACCAGCCGTTGGCGTCGTTGCCGGCGTCGGCGAAGGCGAAGGTGCGGCGGGTCACGTCGATCGGCGTGTTGCCGGCGCCGTAGGAGAACTCCGCGATGTCGAGGCCGGCGCTGCCGCCGGAGAACACGTGGAGCGCGTGGAGCTGCGTGAGGTAGAGGTCGGAGGCGGGTGCGCCGAGGGACTGCCACGCCGAGAACGCGGCGCCGATGCCGGGGAGGAAGGCGACGGGGCCGGCGTTGGCGGGGAGCCAGACCTCGGGGGCGTTCGAGCGGCGGGCGAGCAACACGCCGGCCGGGGCTGCGGCGCCCTGCAGGAGGGCGACGCCGGCCGACGCGCGGCGGCGGCGCTGCGCGTGCGTGCCCTGCGGGCGCGCCGGCTGCGCGGGACGGGCGGGGGCGCTAGGCCGCGTCATCGTAGGGGTGATGGTCTCGCGTTGATATGACATTGGTGCTTCCCGGTCTGCGGCGTCCGCTTGACAACGAACATCCGTTCTGCGCTCTCGCACCGTAGGATCGCCGCACGAGGATCTCCAACATCGCCGTGTCACCCGCCGCCCCAAGAGCTGGCCGGCGACCGGGGGGGGGCGTGGCGTGGCACGGGAGGCGGAGCGTGATACAGGCAGGCGGTGCCACCGTTCGATCTGGCATGACCGTGCTCTCGCGGCCCAACCACCCGCTCCGGCTGGCCGGCCTCTTCGGCGCCAGCCTGGCGTTCTGCGCGATTGTCGGTGCGGCGGTGATCGCCGTGATCTACATGGTGCGCGATCAACAGGG
>DASQHL010000156.1:0-66646 GCA_035632115.1 Dehalococcoidia bacterium
GCACGCCTTCTTGACGCTCGGGTTGCCGCCGATCTCGCAGTAGTTGGCCGGGCGGCCTCCGTGCTTGCGGAGCGCGTCGAAGATCGTCAGGCTGCCGCCGCCGGCGCCGATGACGCAGCCGAGGTTGCCATCGAACTCCACCACGCGGCCGGCGACGCCGCGGTGGTCGGAGGCGTCGACGGCGGCGCCGCGCAGCTCGAAGTCGGTCGGCGGGCGGGCCTGGCGCGTCTCATCGTTGCCGATGCCCAGTTCGGCAAGCAGCGGCTTCTGCTGGTCGCGCGCCTCCTCCTCCATGTCGCAGTGCGCGTCCAGGGCGATGAAGCTGCCGTCCTCGAGCTGGGCGAGCGGGTTGATCTCGGCCAGCGTCAGGCCGTAGCGGAGGAACGCCTGCGCCAGGCGCGAGACGATGCGCGCGAGCTGGTTCAGCTCATTGCCGGTGATACCGAGTGACGACACCAGCTCCTTGATGCGAAACTCCTGGAACGGCTGGAAGGTCGAGAAGTGCGCCCGGGCGACGTGCTGCGGGTGCGTCTCGGCGACCTCCTCGATATCGATGCCGCCCATGTCGCTGAAGATGGCGACGGGGAGTTTCGCGACCGCGTCGTAGATGACGCCGGCGTAGTACTCCTTCTTGACGGGCTGCTTCGACTCGACGAGCACGCAGCGCGGCGACTGGCCGTTGATCTCTAGCTTGAGGATGTGCTCCGCGGCAGCGCGCGCCTCGTCCGCGGATGAGGCGAACTTGATGCCGCCGGCCTTCATGCGGCCGCCTGTCAGCACCTGCGACTTCAGCACCAGCTCGCCGCCGACCTCGGCGGCGATACGCGCCGCCTCGTCGGCGGTCGTCGCCGTGCCACCCCTGGAGGCGGGGACGCCCGCCTTCGCCAGCAGCGCCTTCGCCTCGAATTCGTAGAACCTCATACGTCGTCCTCTGGGTTGAGTACCACCAGCCCGAGCGTCACGGCCGCCTCGCGCAGCGCATGGTCCGCCACGATGAACGCGCCGGGCTGCATATTAGGCGCTCTGGGCGCTTCGAACCACACGACTGCTGTCGCAAGCTGTATCGCGTCGAGGCCCCGCAGACGCCCCGTGATGCGAGGCTCGCCAAGCATGAGGCGCACCGCCTCACGGCGCACGGTTTCCGAAAGCTCGACTACATCGAAACCGGCAACATCAGCGAGGAATCGCCGGTACAGGGCGCCGCTCTGATCGGGACTCAGATCCCCGATCACGGTGCGACGCCGGAGCGCAGAAGCAAACTCGACTGCCGTGATCGCCGAAACGCCGATATCGTCGGACACGGCCAGACCGCGAGCCTGCTCCGAGCCGGCCTCCGCGACGTACAACTTGACCAGGGCGCTCGTGTCCCAGAAGTTCGCCGCCACCCGCTACTCGTCCCGCTCGTCGCGAATTGTTTGCGAGAGAGGTGGGTTGAGCCGTGGCATCGATCGCCGCAGCGTGTCTCGATCAGGCATGTCAGGCGTGGGCCGCAGGTGCTCGGGCCACTGACTGAGGTCAGGGGGCGGCGCCAGCATGTCGCCCAGCGCCTCACGGATGCGGCGGCGCTCCGCCTCCCGCGTGCTCTCCGGCGCCACAGGCACGCGCTTCTCCCGCCGGTGCAGCGCGTGCCGCAGCCCCGCCAGCAGCGACGCGGTTGAGAGCAGCGCCAGCGCGCCCGCCAGCACAAGTAGGAGTTGCTTCTTCATCACAGAGGTATCGTACCGGATCGGCTCTACGCCACCCGGCCCATCACTTCTAGGATGTCGTAGCCGGAGACTTCCTTCGACTTCGCAGCCATGTCGGCGAGCCATTGCGCGTCCAGCGTGCCGGCTTGCACTGCCTTCGCCAGGTCCATGAGCATGGCCTTCGTCGTCGCCTCGTCGTAGAACTCGCCGGTCTCCGGGTCGGCGATGGAGCCGCCGCCGAGGCGGTGGTACACCTCCAGGGAGCGCTTCGTTTTCGCGATCTGCTCCGCGTCCGGCGTGAACACCTCGTTCGCGATCTCCGCCTGCTGCGGGTGGATCACCCACGTGCCGTCCATGCCCAGGTCGCGCGAGCCGAGGTTCTTCTCGCGGAGCTGCTCCTTGATCGCGGCCGCCTCCTGGTCCGGCGTGCCGGGGCGGATCAGGCGCAAGAACGCGTTATCCACGGCGTGCAGCCCGGCCGCCTTCGCGGCGACGACGGTGGCCTGCTTCGCGTAGTGGAAGTTGCGGTTCTGGTGGTCGATCATCTCGCGCACGCCCATGGAGGCGCTGAAGTCGGCGATGCCGAAGATCAGCCCCGCCATGCGCGGCGATGCTGTCGCGATCTTGTACGCGTTCACGACGGCCAGCGGCGTCTCGATCAGGGCCTCGATCTGCACGTGCGTCGTCCAGCCGCCCTGCTCCTCCAGCGCGTCCAGCAGCCGCGAGAGGTGCACGATGTCTTCGGGCGTCTCGGTTTTAGGCAGGATGATGCCGTGGAACCGGTCCGGCGCGCCGAGCATGATCGCCTGGACGTCGCCGAGGAAGTACTTCGAGCGGATGTTGTTGGGGCGGATGGCGATGACCTTCGTGCCGAAGTCGATGGTGTTCAGCGCCTCCACGAGCGTGGTGCGGCTGGGCTCGCCCTTGAAGTCGTACGGGCAGGCGTCCTCGAAGTCGGGCATCACGTGGTCGACGGGCGCCTTCGCCGCGTTCTGGTTCATCTTCAGCGTGTGGCACGGGTACGTCAGCTCCGTCCGCGGGATGACGATCCGGCCCTGCTTCTGCATTACGTACATAGACTTGACTCCTGCGATACTTCCAGAGCGGTGAAGACGACATTCAACCTTGCCCGAGCGGCGTTACCTTGAACGAGATCTCGTATTGCCAGAGTTCCAAACCAGGCACGGCAGAAGCCGCCATTGCCAGCGTGTCATTGCTCTCCGAAAGCACGAGCATGCCGCGAACTGACTGACCATCTCTGCATAGTTTAGTCTTCACCCATCCCATGTAGCTGAGTATTTGGCCGATCGCCTTACGATCCGTCCCCCAGCGCTTCGTTTCGATCACGACGAAATTGCCATCGTCGTCTGTGCACAGGAAATCGATCTGCCCTACGCCCGGATCGGAGGTCAGGAACTCCCTGCCTCTTCCATTTTGATACACGCTGAGCCTCGGGAAACATGACTTCCAGTGTCGATGGAGGTAGTCCTGTAGATGAAGTTCCAGGAGCGCAACTCCGGGGACTTCTTCATCACCGGCAGACTCGGAGTCAACCCCGTCCGGCGCCGTGATCTCGCGACCACCGAACCACTCCATCAACGCGGGGTAACTAAGGCTGTCGAGATCCTGCCTCGGATTTTGGAGGAACTGTTGCCGCTCACGTTCAGTAAGGAGTCGAAATCGTTTGCCGTGCATGGCGGGATCGTCGCAGACAAACAAAGGCCGCCTTAGGTATGGCAGGCTTGGGTCGTATTTCTTCGTTCGGTCGTTGATACAGTGGAACCTCAGTTGGTTGTTCAACGTTCCCACGTTCGCGGTGGGTTCAGCGTCGAGCGCTTCATCGACGATCTCTCGCGCCGTGAACCACTCTCCTTCCTGACGGCCGGTCAGACGCATGGTGGAGGCACGGACTACTTCCCAATATGCCATTGACCGCGCTCCCTCAACGCTCGACGTCTCCCAGGGTACAGTTCGCGGCAGGTGGAGTTCATCAGCTCGCGCCCGACGTCAACGCCCGCGCGATCACTTTCAGCTCCAGCGTCGCTTTCACACCCTCGAAGATCGGCAGCACCTGCGCGTCCGCCACGTAGCGGCTGATCCGGTCCTCCTCCGCGTAGCCCCAGCCGCCGTGCAGCAGCTGCGCCTCCTGCGTCGCCCAGACCGCCACGTCGGAGGCGAAGAGCTTCGCCATCGCGGGGCCGAGGGGCGCGCGGGCTTTGGGGTCGGTGGTGCGCGCGACGTCGTAGGTGAGCTGCCGGGCGGCGGCGATGCGCGTGCCGATCAGGCCGATCTTGTACTGCGTGAGCTGGTACTCCGCAATGGGGCGCCCGAACTGCGAGCGTTGCGTCACGTACGCGCACGCCTTCTCGAGCCCGGCCTGGGCGACGCCAAGCGCCCGGCCGCCCGTCTGCAGGCGGCCGATCGCGAAGCCGCCGAGGGTCAGGTAGAAGCCGCGCCCCTGACCGCCTTCCTCGCCGACCAGGTTCTCCGCCGGCACGAAGAAATCCTCGAAGTTCAGTACGTACGAGTGCATGCCGCGATAGCCCGGCGTCGGGATCGCCTCGCCGGTGAGTACGCCGCCGCCCGGCTGGCGGTACGCGAACTTGTGGCCGTCGAAGGCGTCCTTCGGCACGATGAAGAGCGAGAGGCCGGCGTAACCCTTGCTCGCGTCGGGGTCGGTGCGGGCGAGAAGTGCCAGCACATTCGCGCGGCCGGCGAACGTACACCAGGCTTTGGCGCCGTTGATCAGCCAGCCCCGCTTGCCGCCGCGCTCGCCCGGCGACGCCTTGCACTGCACCGCCGCCACGTCCGACCCGACGTCTGGCTCTGTCACGGAGATGCCGACGAGCACCTCGCCCGAGGCGAGGCGAGGCAGCCACGCCTGCTTCTGCGCTTCTGTGCCACCCTCGAGCAGCGCGCGCGTCAGGATCTCGGAGCGCGTCAGGAGGCTGCCGGCGATCAGCGAAGCGGCGGACAACTCCTCGGTCAGCACGATCATCGTCAGGTAGCCCATCTCCGTGCCGCCGTACGCATCGGGCACGGAACTGCCGAAGAAGCCGAGCTCGGCGAACTGCTTGATCAGCGATTCCGGCACCAGCAGGTCGTCGCGGTGGATGCGGTCGGCGAGCGCAACGCCGTCCTCTTCGCGCAGCACCTCCTGCTTCGCGAACTGCCGCGCGAATGCCCGCGTCGATGCCGCGTCGTCGTTGTCGAGGTCGGTGCCGTTGACGCCGCGCGACGCGATCACGCGCTCGCCGATGCCGCGCAGCCGCGCGTCGTCGAGCCCGGCACGCACGAGCGCCGTCAGCTCTTCGTCCGGCTCCGGGACGTCAGCGAAGTCGCCGGGGTGCGCCTGTCGCAGGCCGAGGATGCGGTGCACGACCTCCGCCGCGTAGACGAAGGCCTCGTCCTCGCTCAGTGGGTCAGGGCGGCCGGCCGCCGCCAGCCGCTCCGCGTAGGCGGCCAGCGATCGCATCGCTCGCGCCTCGGTGGCAATGAGCGCCAGCCGCTCGCACAGGACCTGGTGGTCATCGATGCGGGCGCCGGCGTCCGTCAGCTCCGCGGCGCGGGCTACGGCGGCCTCGGCCAGCGCCTGCGCCTCGGCGGCGAGGCGGTGCGCCGCCAGCAGGGCCGTCGTGGTGGTCTGCGATGTCATCTGAACCTTCCCCCGGAAGCGGAACCTGTCGGGCGCCCCATTCTACGGCGGCGGCGGCTTATGTTCATCCCGGTTGTGAAGCAGCAGCTCGGGGGCCGCGCTACCCCGCCACGGCCCGGCGCGGCAGCAGCGCCACGTAGTCCAGGTCCAGCACGACGTCCGGGTGGTAGCGCTCGCGGCCGTCGTCGCCGGTCACGCGCAGCGCTACGTCCTCGCGCGATGGATCGACGTTCTTGACGGCGACGAGGCGGAGGCGCAGGGCGCCCACGTCCGGCCGGCCGAGGTCGATCCGTTCCAGCACGTCGGTCCAGGCGAAGAGCGTGTCGCCGGCGAACGTCGGATTGGTGTGGGAGCCGCCGTTCCAGGCGGCCATGGCCAGCAGGTTCTCCAGCCCATCGAACGACAGCGCGTGCGCCACCGAGATCACGTGGCCGCCGTAGACGATGCGCCGCCCGTGGCGCGACGCCTGCTGCTGGTACTGGTTGAAGTGGACGCGCGCGGTGTTCTGGTAGAGGCGCGTCGCCATCTGGTGCTCGGCCTCTTCCAGCGTCATGCCCTGCGGATGCATGAGGCGCTCGCCGGGGTCGTAGTCCTCCCACACACGCGCGCCACCGGTCGCGACGCGATCGAACCGCGCGATCGCCGGGAAGACAACGTGATCGAGCGACGCCTTCGCGGGCATCTCGGGCGCGTCGTCGGCGCGGGTCGGGACGTCCGGGTGGCGCTTGTTCACCATCACCCAGCGGTAGAACTGGAGTACGCCCTCATCGCGCTGGTTGAAGCCGACGGTGCGCACCCAGACGACGCCGGTGTCGCCCTTCGACGTCTCGCGCCAGCCGAGAGTCTCGGTCTCGGCGCGCAGCGTGTCGCCGGTGTACACCGGCCGGAGGAAGCGCACGTCGGCGTAGCCGAGGTTCCCCGGCGAGTTGAGCGAGATCTCGCCGACGGCGCGGCCGAAGACGATGTGGAAGACGAGCAGGTCGGCGACCGGCGCCCGCTCGAAGCCGAGCGCCCGCGCGTACTCGTCGGAGCAGAACAGCGGGTTGCGGTCACCGGTGAGCGCGATGTAGAGGGCGACGTCGCCCTCGGTCAGCGTGCGCGGCACGGGGTTGCGCAGAAGCTGGCCGGGGCGCAGGTCTTCGAAGAAGTTGCCGCCGAGTTTCAAGGCTGAATCATTTTGGTCAGGTTGAGCGGTTCGACGAGAACCTGTTGTCCCTGCGTCGACTTCCCTGTGGTGAAGATCTTGTTCCAGAAGTCGTAGTTCTGCTTCCCGCCGAAGATGGTCAGGGACAGGTTACGATTCACCCACAGAGGGAGCGTGGTCAGATTCCGCAGGTAGTTGGCGATATTCGCCCACAGTGCATCGGGGTGGCGTACCTGGAACAGAGTGGTTTCGGTGAACGGTATCCCTTGAAAGGCGTAAAAGGTCGACACGATTTGGCGAACGTACGAAAGCCAGTTATACAGGATCTCCTCCTTGGCCATACGGTACGCACGAAGGTGTGCCTCGGGTACGTCTTCACCCGCTTGCACCTTGTTCTCAATTCGGTACGTGTTCCTCTCTAAGTCGAATTGGCCCTCGAACACGATTTCAGACACCAGATTCATCAGGCGCACGATCTGAAGGCGCTCAAGTTCACGCGGGTTCTCTCCCACGTCCAACCCATATGAGAGGGGCGTGGAGAGCATATCCGTACCAATGAAGAACGAATAGAAGGTCCTATCGATCGTGCTGTAGGAGATCGGCTTGGCATTCTTGCGGCCACCCAAGTCTATGTACTGGCGAAGGCGGTTCTCTGGATCGTGGGTAACACCGTCGCGAACCGCGTCGAGTATGTACCGTTTGATTTCCGACGCCTCGCCGCTAAACAACTTGACCAGATCCTTCTCGGAGAATTCGAAGTCTTCAGCAGTCCGTGAAGTCTCTTGCTGGAAGCGCAGGACCCGATCGCGGTACAGCGCGCTCCCTAGGTGCCTCTGCACTGACTTGTCGAACGCAACTTGTCGAAGCTTCGTTCCAGCGTTCGTGTTCGCCTGGAGCAGCACGTCGAGGTCGGGATCTACGAAGACTCGAACTGGCAGCCAATCAACATCAAGGAGGATCTGGGCGGCGACCTTGTGTTGCCCATCAAATATTTGGACTTTCCCAGCGTCAGGCCCCTCGGTCGTTAACCAAGCCAGGGAGACGTGCAGTTGCGGCCTTCCGCGGAAGAACTCCTCCACGAGTCCTCGCAGACTTGCTCCAATGCCCCGTGGATTTATGCGTTCGTCGTGGAACAAATACGCCAGCGGTACCAGCGCGAAGAAGTAGTTCATCTTGCTCAGGCCGTCACTGTAAAGTGGCGACTCATGAACTCGGGTGCCATCGACGCCTTTGAGCCTCGGGAAGCCGTACCGCACGCGCTCTCCATCGAACGTAGCTTGCAGCGGGAATTGCGTGTCTACTTTCGATCCAAGCACGCCGCCGAGGTTGGGTGCGTCGCGGCCGGCGTCCTGCACGGCGGACTGTAACTTAGCGAACCTAGCCATCACTCTGGCCACGCGCAGGTCGGCTGCCTGCTTGGATCGATTGCAATGAGAATGGGTCAGCCCGAAGTTGCTCGGATCGTCCCTTCCGTGGTCGGTTAATGGCTGGATATGATCCACGTCGAGCGAAGCACGTTGAATCGCGTAGTCGATCTCATCTTCGCAGATGAAGCATCGGTCCCGCTGGATAGACAACAGCTTGAGCTCGAGATCCTGACGCTCCTTGGCACTCAGCTCTGACAGGTATTTCGAGGACATAGGTTCACCACGCAAACACGGCACCTGTTGCCCAGATAGTACCAGCTTGCAGCCCAAGTGACGCTTGCCGAAAGGACTCGTGCGACCTGTGCTGCGCGGTTCAGGTGTGACTGTCGATCCGCCAAGGGATCGCGTGACGAAATGGACGAGTTCCCCTATATTCGTCGCGCCAGAAGGTCACAGGGTCATCGTCTGGCGCTGTTCGCCCCAGACGGAGCGGAGGGAGCGGCAGATCTCGCCGAGGGTGACGTACTGTTCCACAGCCTCGATGATCAGAGGGATCAGATTGTCGTCGCCGCGGGCGCCGTCCTCCAGCCGCCGCAGAGCCGCATCCACACGGCCGACATCGCGGCCGGCGCGCAGGCGCTGGAGCTGCGCTTTGCGGCGCGCGCCCACCGTCACGTCGTGCTGGTGCAGGCCGTCGGGCGGCGGCTCATCGTCGACGAACTCGTTGACGCCGACGACGATCTTGCGGTGGGCCTCGATGTCGCGCTGGATGCGGAAAGCGTTTTCGTGGATCTCCTGCGCCTGGAAGCCGCGCTCCACCGCCGCGAGGGCGCCACCCATTTCGTCGATGCGGCGCACGTAGTCGAGTGCGTCGCGCTCCACCTCGTCGGTGAGGTGCTCGATGTACCAGGAGCCGGCGACCGGGTCGATGGTGTCGCCGACGCCGGTCTCGTAAGCGATGATCTGCTGCGTGCGCAGGGCCAGCTCGGCGGCGTGCTGGCTGGGAAGCGACAGCGCCTCGTCGTAGCTGTTGGTGTGGAGCGACTGCGTGCCGCCCAGCACGGCGGACATCGCCTGGAGGGCGGTGCGTACGAGGTTGTTGACGGGCTGCTGGGCGGTAAGCGTGGCGCCGCCGGTCTGCGTGTGAAAGCGCAGCATCATGGAGCGCGGGTCCTTCGCGCCGAAGCGCTCCTTCACCACGCGCGCCCAGATGCGGCGGGCGGCGCGGAACTTGGCGATCTCCTCGAGGAAGTTGCCGTGGCAGGCGAAGAAGAAGGCGAGCCGGGGTGCGAAGTCATCGATCTTGAGCCCGCGGTCGAGGGCCGCCTGCGTGTACTGGATGGCATCGGCGATGGTGAAGCCGACCTCCTGCGCAGCGGTGCAGCCGGCCTCGCGCATGTGGTAGCCGCTGATGCTGATGGTGTTCCACTGCGGCAGGTGCTCGTTGCACCAGGCGAAGACGTCGGTGATCAGGCGGAGGGAGGGGCGAGGCGGGAAGATGTAGGTGCCGCGGGCGATGTACTCCTTGAGGATGTCGTTCTGCGTCGTGCCGCCCACTTTGGCCAGGTCGGCGCCCTGCTTCTTCGCGACAGCGACGTACAGCGCCAGCAGCACCGCCGCGGTGGCGTTGATCGTCATCGAGGTGGTCACCGATTCCATGGGGATATCGCGGAAGAGCGTCTCCATGTCGTCGATGGAGCAGATGGAGACGCCGACCTTGCCGACTTCGCCCTCGGCCATCTCGTCGTCGGGGTCGTAGCCGATCTGCGTTGGAAGGTCGAAGGCAACGGAGATGCCGGTCTGGCCCTGGGAGAGCAAGTACTTGTAGCGGCGGTTGGACTCCTCGGCGTCGGAGAAGCCGGCGTACTGGCGCATGGTCCAGAAGCGGCCGCGGTACATCGTGGGCTGCACGCCGCGCGTGAACGGATACTCGCCGGGGAATCCCAGTTGCTCCAGGTAGTCAAAGCCGTTGAGGTCGGCGGGAGTGTATGCCCGCTTGACGGGCTTGCCGGACGAGGTCTCGAACGGCACGTCGCGTTCGGGTGGCGGCTTGCGGTCGTTGGATTCGGCCATGCGGGAAGTCTACGGAGCGCCCGGTGGCCGGGCAACGTAGCGGGTGGCACGATCGCGTCAAGGGGGAAGGCGGGAGGCGTGCGACCGGGCTACTTCACGGTGATCCGGGCGACCATGCTGGGGTGGACGACGCAGTAATACGTGTAGTCGCCCGGCTTGTCGAAGGTGAGCGTCTTGCTCTCGCCCTTGTTCAGGATGCCTGTGTCCCAGCTGCCGTCCTTCGCGGTCGCGGAGTGGGGGGCGTCGTCGTAGTTCGTCCACGTCACCTTCGCGCCGACAGGCACCTGCAGGTTCCCCGGGGCGAAGGCGAAGTTGCGGATCTCGACCTGCTGGCTGGCTGTGCCCGTCGCGAGCGGCGCACCGCTGGTGTTCGAGCCACCGCCCATCATCATGCCGTGGCTGCCCATGCCAAAGCCCATGCCCCGCCCGCCCCACATGGCGATGCTCAGCATCAGGAGCACTGACAGGACGAGCATCACGGCCGCCGCGACGGCGACGACGATGATGGCCTGCGTCTGGGGCCGTTGGCGAGAGGTGGTGTCGTTCATGCGATCAGGGTACCGGCCGGCGGGGGCGCAGCGCAGGAGACGATCGGCCCAATGCGGGGCGTCCGGACGGCCCGGCTGCAGCCAGGCGTCGCGGCTGCATCCGCTACCATCGTGGGCGACGGCGGGTGCGATGCGGCGGAGGACGAACCATGGAGCTTGCGAAGCCGCACATCGACGCGGGCCTCTTCACGAACAACACGGCGGCGATGCTGGATTTCTGGCAGCACGAGGTGGGGCTGGCGTTCGAGGAGGTGTTGCCGATGGGCGGCGGCGTGCGCCAGCATCGGCACGCGATGAACGGCTCCGTGCTGAAGCTCAACTCCGTGCGCGATCCCATGGCGGAGCAGCCGCCCTGTGGTTATCGGGAGTTGCTGATCGCCGATAATCGCGTGGCCGCACCGAGGGCGCTGGTCGATCCGGACGGCAACCGCGTGATGCTGGTGCCGCGCGGGCATGACGGCGTAACGGGGATCCTCGTGCGGCTCGCGGTGCGAGATGAGGAGGCGTTCCATCGCTTCTACGGCGAGGCGCTGGAGCTGGAGCGGGCGGGCGAGCGCCGTTACCGATGCGGCGACTCGCTCCTCGAGTTCGGGGCGGACGCCGCAGCGGCCGAGACCGGGCGGATGCAGGCACGCGGCTATCGCTATCTCACGGTGCAGGTGCGCGACGTCGACGCGGAGCACGCGGGCATCGTGGCGCGCGGTGGCGCGGAGGGCCGGGCACCGATCACGCTGGGCACGACGGCGCGCATCTCCTTCGTGCGCGACCCGGACGGCAATTGGATCGAGATCTCGCAGCGGGCATCGCTCACGGGGCCGCTGCCCGGCTGATCAGGGACCGCCGTAGGGCACGACGACCGGCGCCGGCAGCCCAGGCGCATCCAGCACCAGCACCTTCGTGCCGTAGGCGCGGGCGATGTGCGCGGCCGTCAGCACGCCTGCGGGCGGGCCATCGGCGAGGATGGCGCCGCCGGCCATGAGGGCCACACGGTCGCAGTAGAGCGAGGCGAGCACCAGCTCGTGAATCGTCACCAGCACAGCGAGGCGCTCGTCCCGCGCGAGTTCACGCAGCAGCAGGAAGACGGAGATCTGGTGGCCAATATCGAGGTTTGCCACCGGCTCATCGAGCAGGATCAGGGGCGCCTGCTGGGCGAGGGCGCGCGCGAGCACGACGCGCTGACGCTCGCCGCCGGACAACTCGTCGACGGGACGATCGGCAAGGGCGAGGGCATCGACGCGGGCGAGGGCGTCGCGGGCGATGCGGTAGTCGTCCGCGCCCTCCTGCTGGAGGAACGAGAGGCGCGGGGTGCGGCCCATGACGGCGATGTCGAGCGCGGTGTAGCCCGACGGCAGGGCGGGGGACTGCGGCACGACGGCGACGCGGCGAGCGAGATCGCGCCGTGACAGACGCTCGACCGGGGCGCCGCCGATCACGACACGGCCGGCGTGCCACGGGATCAGCCGGGTGACGGCGCGCAACAGCGTCGTCTTACCACATCCGTTCGGGCCGACGAGGCCGACCAGCTCGCCGGCCGCCACGGTGAGATCGACGCCGTGCAAGACTGTCCGCGCACCATACGCCACGCGCAGATCGGCGACCTGGAGCATCGTCTCCATCAGAAGTATGCCTTCCGCTGGCGACGCAGGAGGTAGAGGAAGAACGGGGCGCCCATGCATGCCGTGACGACGCCGACCGGCAGCTCGCCGGGACTGATCGCGGTGCGGGCGCCGAGGTCGGCAAGGATCATGAAGCTCGCGCCCAGGAGCGCCGAGAGCGGCAGGAGGCGGCGATAGTCGGGTCCAACGGCCATGCGCACGAGGTGAGGGACGATGAGGCCGACGAAGCCAACAATCCCAGCGACCGAGACGGCCGCGGCGGCGGCGAGGGAGGCGGCAACCAGCACGACCAGGCGCGTGCGCTCGACGTTCACGCCGAGCTGCTCGGCCTGGTGTTCATCGAGCTGCATGACGTTGAGCACGCGGCCGTGGAGGAAGATGACGGCGGCCGCGGGGAGGGTATACGGCACGATGAACCAGAGCTGGTGCCAGCCGCTGTTGTTGAAGCCGCCAAGCAGCCACGACAGGATGGCGATCGTGTCACGCTGGTGCGCGAGCAAGAGGTAGGACGTGGCCGATGTGGCGAGCGACGACACCGCGACGCCAGCGAGGATCAGCGTGGTCATTGGCGCTCTGCCGCCGGAGCGCGCGATTCCGTACGTGAGGAAGACTGCAGCGAGCGCGCCGCCGAATGACGCGATGGTGATGAGGCTCACGGGCCCCCACGACGCCGGCACGGGGCCGACGATGACAATCGTGGCCGCAAGGCCGGCACCTGCGGCCACGCCGAGGAGGAACGGATCGGCGAGGGGGTTACGGAACACGCCCTGGTAGGCGGCGCCGCTGTACGCCAGCGTACAGCCGACGAGAGCGGCCATGATGACGCGGGGGAGGCGGATCTGCCAGACGATGGTATCGGCGAGCGCGGGAGCGCCGACATCGGCTCCGAGCAGGTGGTGCAGCAGCACGCGCACAACGTCCTGGGGCGCGATGCCGGCCGGTCCGACGATCACGCCGAGCAGGATGGACAGGATCAGGAGGGCGGCGGCCACAGGGTACGCGGCTACGTTCGCAGATGGCATGGACCAGTGCGCCGGCGCGTCGGCCGGGCGATCGCCGGTCATGGCCTCCTTCACGGTCATCGCGACCTCCGCGCTACCGGCGCCCGCGCGTCACTATCGGCGGCCGTGCGCACGAAGCGGGGCGCCAGGCGCGCGTCGGAGCAGAGGTGGATGTGGACGTAGGATGCGAAGATGGCGCCGGCCGCGTAGCCCTCGTACCGATCGGGCGCGGCGAGACGATACGCGGCGGAGGCCTCGGGTGGCGGCTCGTCCAGGGTCGACCAGTGGAACTCGTGACCACGAACCGCTTGGCCGGGCGGGAGGAAGGGGCTGGCGCGAAGCAGCGACGCCTCACGGTACCCGAGCGTTAATCCTCCATCCATGCGTGAGTCGAGTGGCACGACCCCGGCCATCGCATGCACGCGACCCTCGAAGTCGAGCAGGCTGCGTCCGAGGTACATGAGGCCGCCGCACTCTCCGTAGATCGGCACGCCGGCACCCGCGGCGGCGAGCAGCGAGGCGCGCATCGCTTCATTTGCGCTCAACTCATCGGCGAAGAGCTCAGGGAAGCCGCCGCCGATCCAGACGGCGCCGGCACCGGCAGGTAACACCGGGTCAGCGAGCGGGCTGAACGGGACCACCTCGGCGCCCCAGGCGCTGAGCAGGTCGAGAGCGTCCTGATAGTAGAAGCTGAACGCCCGGTCGAGGGCGACGGCGATCCGCGCGCTTGCAGGCTCAGGCACCGGCGGGAACAGCACGGGTGGTGCATCGAACCGAACCGGCGCGGCGAGGCGCAGCAATACGTCGAGATCAAGCGAGTGCTCGACGACCGCCGCGAGCCGGGCGAAGTGATCGCCGGGGACAGTGCCCTCGGTGAACGGCACGAGGCCGAGATGGCGCTCGGGCAGGCGGATCTCGGGGTCGTCGCGCAGATAGCCAAGAACCGGCAAGCCGGTGGCCTGGCGCACGGGCGGTGCCGCCATTTCGTAATGGGCGCCACCGGCGATACGGTTGAGCACGACAGCCGCGATGCGGAGATCGGGGTCCAGACGCTGGTATCCGAGCGCGACTGCGGCTGCGCTGCGCGCCATCGCAGAGCCGTCGATCACGAGGAGCACGGGCGCGCCAAGCATCTTCGCGAGCTGGGCCGTGCTGCCGTCGTCATCGACGCCGCGGCCGTCGAACAGGCCCATCACCCCCTCAACGATGCCGATGTCGCAGGCAGATGACCGGCGCGCGACGAGCTCCCGGATGACGTCAGCCGTGAGGAGCCACGTATCGAGGTTTCGACATGGCGTGTCTGATGCCGCCGCGAGGTACGACGGGTCGATGTAGTCCGGGCCGGCCTTGAAGGTCTGGACGCGCAGGCCACGCCGGCGCAGGGCGGCGGCGACGCCAGCCGTCACGGTGGTCTTGCCGACACCGCTGTGCGTCCCCGCGATGACGATCAGTTTCATCGCCGAACCCCCGTACGGACGCCGCACGCGCGCCGCCGATCACCACGCGGTCGCAGCCACGCCGCACTCATCGGTACGGGATCCATTGCGAGCGCCCGTGCGGGCCGGGCGCGATGACGGCCATCGCGCCCTCGGGTGCGGGCGATCGCCAGGCATCCGGGTGCAGCGCTCGCGCGAGGATGCGCGCGCCGTCCACGATGCGGGGACCGGGGCAGGCGAAGTAGGCGCTGTCCGCAACGAACACCCGGCGAGAACCGACGGCGTCCAGCTCGCGCCAGTCCGGCAGGGTCTCCAGCAGATCCACTTCACGGAGCGTGCGCGGGACGTCAAAGCTGCAAGGCGCGACGATGATCACCTCGGGCGCGGCGTCCACCACGGCCTGCCATTCCACGGGCACGCCGTATTCGCCCGTGCGGCCGATCACTTCCTGGCCCCCGGCGACCGCGATCAACTCCGGAACCCAGTGACCCTCACACATCAGCGGCTCGAGCCAGCCGATGTAGAAGGCGCGTGTGCGCGGCAGCGCACCGCACGCATTGGCGACTTCGGCGAGCTGCTCCTGCATCGACGAACGCAGGTGGCGCGCCTGATCCTCGCGACCGCAGTGGTGGCCGAGTTCCTCGACGCTATCGAGGATCCCGGCCAGGGAGCCGGCGGAGACGGACACTACGGGGGCGGCGCAGAGCGCGTCGTCGGCCGCCGCGCGGGCTTCGGCGGAGCTGACGGCGCACACTTCGCAGACATCCTGCGCGATGATCAGATCCGGATGCGCCGCACGGAGGAAGTCGCGGTCGATGTGATACACGCTGCCCGCGCGGTGCAGGTCACCAGCGGCCGCATCGATCTGCGCGCTCGTCAGGTCATCCGGCAGGCGACTCGTGGATGCCGTCGGCTTCGCGCGTGCCTCCGGCGGATACGTGCAGTCGTCTGACACGCCCGCGAGGTCGTCGCCGGCGCCCAGGGCGTAGAGGATCTCGGTAGCCGCAGGCAACAGCGAAATGATCCGCATGGATTAGCCTTTCACGCCGGCGCGTGACGCGCGGACCGTCCGCGCACTCACTTGAAGCGATCGGGATAGATGCACTTCCCGAGCGTCTCCAGGGCGTCAGCGATCCGCGGCCCCGGCTCGCTGACCAGCGAGGAGTTGATGACGCAGATGCGGTGGTTCTTCACCGCGGTGATGGCGGACCAGCCGGGGCGGGC
The DNA here is from genome assembly GCA_035632115.1 of Dehalococcoidia bacterium. Lineage (GTDB taxonomy): Bacteria > Chloroflexota > Dehalococcoidia > DSTF01 > JACRBR01 > DASQHL01. Next base: position 15,750 of record DASQHL010000156.1, read on the forward strand.
CGCGACCGAGGCGGCGGTCACGCCTGCCTCCTCATCGGCCAGCACGATCACGTCCGGATTGCGCTGCACGATCACCTCTGACGATAGCTGCGGGTAGGCGTCGGCCGCGCCGGCGGCGATGTTCTGTGCCTTCAGGATGGTGTAGAAGTCGCCGACGAAGCTGTTGGGCGCGGCGGAATAGTATGTCGAGTCCAGCTCGTGGTAGACCTTCGGCCCGAGGGTGACGTCGCTGACGATTTTCTTGACGCCATCGATACGCTGCTGGAGGCCACTGGCCAGCGAGGCGGCTTCGCCGGCGTGGCCAGTGATATCGCCGAAGAGGCGGATCTGGTCAAGCGTGGCGGAGAGCGAGACCGGCAGCGCCAGATACAGGACGGGTGTGCCGGCGTTACGAAGCGCCGCGACGATGCTGGCGGTGTCGCTGGACACGTACACGAGGTCCGGGTGGTAGGCGACGATCGCCTCAACGTTCGGCTGGTAGGCGTCGAGGGTGGGCTTGGTCTGGCTACCGGACGGGCAGTTCGCGTACTTCTCGACGGCGACCAACTGCGCACCCGCGCCGATTGAGCATATGATGTCGGTCGCGTTCGCGGAGAGCGAGACGATGCGCTGGGGAGCGCTGGCCAGTGTGAGCTTCTGGCCATCGGCCTCACTCAGGGTCAGGGGAAACGTCGCGTGGGGCGTCGGACTGCTGCCAGGGGCAGGCGTCGCGGTCGGGGCACCGCCTCCGCCGCTGCCGCAGGCCATGGCGAACGCGGCCGCAAGGGCGAGCAGGATCGCCGTGAGCTTCCATTTTCCGATCGTGAACACGCGCTCCTCCAACTATCTATTCCGGCCAGCGGCGTCCGCGCGCCGCTCCGCCAGACAACAAAACACCCGGCTCCCTACACGAGGGACCGGGTGAACATGCGCTGAACGCGGCGCGGCGTCGTGTCCGGCCCCTGCCTCGGGGGCAACTCTGAACGATGAGGCAGGGGCTGGCGGCCTGGCTCTCCGCGCGAGCGCGGACTACAGTTGCGGGACAGCGCCGGACTTCGACCGGCTTCGCATTACCTCCGGCCCTTGCGGGCTTCCGCTCGCCGCGGATGGAGGCACCCCTGCTCAAGACATCTTCAATTGGTAACGACTCGGCGAGTATACGCCCGCTGGCGCGACCGGTCAATGCATGCCGCCTGGAGGCGGCTGCACCAATGGCCGGGGCGGTCGCGATGTCGGCATAATGCATGGCTTGTCCGGAACAAGATGGGAGGCACTACTGTCTGAGGACGGCGCCGCTGCGGCCCGGGGCTCCGCGCTCGACGCAGCACCACGCGCGCGCTCCCAGTTGCTGCCGCGGTTGCTCGACGCGCAGGAGCGAGACGGGTTCGTCTCCGAGGCGTCACTGGCGGCGATCGCACGGGATCTCCACGTCCCGGAGAGCGAGGCGTTCGGCGTTGCGACGAGCTACAGCGAACTGCGCATGACGCCGCGCACGGCACCGCACGTCTCGATCTGCACGGGGTTGAGCTGCCTGCTCAACGGTGCGCGCGCACTGGCCGATGCGCTGCCATCAGCCTTACCGTCGGGATGGCAGGTGGAGGAAGAGCCGTGCCGCTTTCGCTGCGACGCGGCGCCGATCGCGATGGTGGGGCAGCGCTACGTCAGCCGGGCGACGGCGGACGGCGTCGCGGCGGCGGTAGCGGGCGCGGACGACGGAGGGCCGGACGAACGACCGACCGCGGAGGAGCGGCCGGGCGAGACGCGGCGGCTGCTCGGGCGGTGCGGCCGCATCGACCCGGACGAGATCGATGGCGCGCTGGCGCTGGGAGCGTACGACGGCTGGCAGCGGGCGCGATCGCTGGCGCCGACGGCGATCGTCGCGATCGTGGAGGCGTCCGGGCTGCGCGGGCGTGGTGGAGCGTACTTCCCGGCGGCGACGAAGTGGCGCGGGGTGCACGCGCATCCCGCGCCGCGCTACCTCGTCGTGAACGCGGAGGAGGGCGAGCCCGGCGTCTTCAAAGACCGCTACCTCATCGAGGGCGATCCCCATCTGGTCGTTGAGGGGATCCTGATCGCCGCTCGCGCGGTGGAAGCGGCACGCGTTTATGTCTACGTCAACGGCGAGGCACGTCTCGCGGCGGAGCGACTCCGGGTGGCGATCGCGCGCGCGGACGCGCGTGGCCTTCTCACCGGCGCGCCACCGATCGAGGTGCGGCGCGGGGCGGGCGGCTACGTGTGCGGCGAGGAGTCGGTGATCCTGTCGAGCATCGAGGGCGAGCGGGCTGTGCCGCGGCTGCGGCCGCCGTTCCCGGTGGACGCGGGGCTCTTCGGGCGGCCGACGGTGATCAACAACGTGGAGACGCTCTGCAATCTGCCGCAGATCGTCATCGGGGGCGGCGAGGCGTTCCGTGCCACGGGCACGGCGGAGCATCCCGGCACGAAGCTGGTGTGTCTTTCGGGCGCCTTCGCCCGGCCAGGCGTGTACGAGGTGCCGTTCGGCACACCGCTGCGCCGCATCGTCGGGGAGATTGGCGGCGGAGCGGCGCCAGGCCGGACACTTCGGGCATTGCTCTGCGGCGGGCCGTCCGGGTCTCTCCTGCCGCCTTCGTGCTGGGACGCGCCGCTGGTGCCAAACGGACTGGACGATGCCGGCGCGTCGCCGGGCGCGGGGGGCATCGTCGCGATCGACGAGATGATGTCGATCCGCGAGGTCGTGCGGCACCTGGCGGCGTACAACGCAGCGGAATCGTGCGGGAAATGCACGCCGTGCCGGGAGGGCACGGTCCGGATGGTGGCACTGCTCGATGAGCGGCCGGGAGATGCACGGGCGCGCATGGACGATCTGACGGAGGCGATGGGGGCGGCATCGTTGTGCGGGCTGGGGCAGATGGCGCCGCTGCCGTACCTGAGCGCGCGGCGCCATTTCGGAAACGAGCTGTGAGGGCGGCGTGGTGATCTCGCTGAGCGTCGATGGCGTCGCGGTGGAGGTGCGGGATGGCGCCACGCTGCTCGATGCGGTGCTGGCTGCGGGGGCGCACGTCCCGCACCTGTGCAAGGATCCGGACCAGCGGCCGATCGGCGCGTGTCGCACGTGCATGGTGGAGGTAGACGGGCAACGGGGGTTGCGCGCCAGCTGCCACACGCCGGCGTTTGAGGGGGCGGGGGTGCGGACCCGCGGCGACGCGCTGGATCGGGTGCGGCGGACGGTGCTGGAGCTCACGGCGGGGATGGTCGACGGGCACGTCGTCTCGGCCCGCGGGGGCGTTTCCGCAGAGCTGCGCGGTGCGCTGGCGCGTTACGGCATCGACGGCGCGCGTTATGCGGCGCTGCCGCGCCGGCACCTCGACGACAGCAATCCGTTCTACCTGAGGGATCTCAGCGCGTGCATCCTCTGCGGGCGCTGCGTGACGGCGTGCCAGGACGTGCAGCACATCGGTGCGATCGCCATCGCGGGCCGTGGGCGCGAGGGGCGGATCGCGGCGGCGATGGACCGGCCGATCAGCGAGTCGATCTGCACGTCGTGCGGGCAGTGCGTCTCGGTCTGCCCCACGGGCGCGCTGACGCCGAAACCGGCGCCGCTGCCGGAGATCGTGCGCGAGGTCGAGAGCACCTGCCCGTACTGCGGCGTGGGGTGCGGGGTGCGGCTGCAGATCGACGCGGACGAGCACATCGCGGCGGTGGCGGATGAGCCGGCAAATCTTTCGAGCCAGGGCATGCTGTGCGTGAAGGGGCGATTCGGCACATCGTTCGTGCACCACCCGGATCGGCTGACGCAGCCGCTGATCCGCCGCGACGGTGAGCTACGGCCAGCAACCTGGGATGAGGCGCTGGACCTCGTCGCGGCAAAGGTCGTTGAGCATCGGAAGTCGTTCGCCGCGCTGGCGTCGGCGAAGTGCACAAACGAGGACAACTACGTGTTCCAGAAGTTCGTGCGGGCGGTGATGGGCACGAACAACATCGACCACTGCTCGCGGCTGTGCCACGGGCCATCGGTGACGGCGATGATGCTGCAGATTGGCAGCGGCGCGACGAGCAACTCGTACCAGGACTACGAAGACGCCGGATGCCTGATGGTGGTCGGGAGCGACACGAGCTCCAACCACCCGGTGATCGCGTCGCGGCTGCGGCGCGCGATCGACACACGCGGGACGAAGCTGGTCGTGGTGAACCCGATGCGCATCGACCTGTGCGATTACACGGACATGTGGCTACGGCCGCATCCGGGCACAGACGTGGCGCTCTTCAACAGCATGGCACGGGCAATCGTTGACGAGGGGCTGGAGGACGGGGCGTTCATCGAGGCACGCACCGACGGGTATGACGCGTGGCGGGCGAGCCTGGCAGCGTACGCCCCGGAGGAAGCCGAGCGCACAACGGGCGTGCCCGCGGAGCTGGTGCGGCGGGCGGCGCGGGCGTACGCGCGGCCGCCGTTCAGCGGCTCGTGCCTGCTCTGGGGGATGGGCGTGACGCAGCACACGTCCGGCACGGACAACGCGCACGCGCTGGTAAACCTGATGCTGGCGACGGGACAGGTGGGCCGGCGCGGGTCCGGCATCTCACCGCTCCGGGGGCAGAACAACGTTCAGGGTTGCGGCGACGCGGGCTGCCTGCCGAACACATTGCCGGGCATGCAGGGGCTGGAGCCGGAGGTGGTGCGGGCGTTCGAGGCAGCGTGGGGCGCGGAGCTGCCGGCGGCGGCAGGGCTGACGAGCACGGAGATGATCGAACTGGCGGCGGAGGGGAAGCTCGACGTGATGTACATCGTCGGCGAGAACCCGCTGCTGGGGGAGCCGTTTCTCGCGCACGCGGAGGAGGGGATCGAGCGGCTGAAGTTCCTCGCGGTGCAGGAGATCTTCATGACGGAGACGGCGCAGAGGGCGCACGTTGTGCTGCCATCGGCGACGTTCGCGGAGAAGGAGGGGACGTTCACGAACAGCGAGCGGCGCGTGCAGCGGGTACGGCAGGCGGTGTCGCCACCGGGGCAGGCGCGCGCGGACTGGGCGATCGTCTGCGAGGTGGCGAACCGCGTCGCACGATTGTTGGGTCGCGAGCAGGCAGGATTCAGCTTCGATAATCCGGCGGCGATTTTCGACGAGATGGCGTCGGTATGGCCGGCCGTGGCGGGCATTTCGCACGCGCGGCTGGACCGCGAAGGCGGCATCCAGTGGCCGTGTCCAACGGCGGACCATCCGGGCACGGGGCAGCTGTTCGGGGACACGTTCCCGAGCGGATGCGGGCGTTTCGTAGCGGTGACGCAGGGACCGCCTGCCGCCGAACTGCCGAGCCGCCGCTTTCCGTTCATCCTGAGCACGGGCCGTGTGCTCTACCACTGGCACGGTGGCACGATGACGCGACGCGTCAAGGGGCTGCTCGCGCGCTCGCCGGTGGTGCGCGTGGCGATCCACCCGGAGGACGCGGCGGAGCAAGACGTGGCGAACGGCGAACGCGTGGTGGTGTCGTCGCGGCGGGGGGAGCTGCCGTGCGAGGCACTGGTGACGGAGGCGGTGCCGAGGGGCGAGCTGTTCGTGCCGTTCGTCAAGCTCGCCGAATCGGCCGCAAACTTCCTGACGAACGCGGTCTACGACCCGAAGTCGAAGATCCCCGAGTACAAGGTGTGCGCGGTGCGCATCGACAAACCCGGGGCGGTGCGGCGGGGCCGGGGCGAGCGGGTGCGGACGCCGTTCAAGACAAGACCTCGATAACGGGCGGGTCTTCGCGCGCCCGGGCGAGGACGACCAGGGGGACGCCGGCGGCGCGGAGCAGGGTGGCGACGCGGCGCGCGTCGTCGAGCCGGCCGCCGTCGCACTGATTGAGGAGCACGGCGAACCGGCATCCTCTGGGCACGTCCTTGCGGCCGCCGCGCACGTTGGCGAGGACGGCGGCGATCATCTCGGCGGTCACCGGGCCACCCTCCGCCGCGCCGATCAGCCCGGCCACGCCCTCCGGGCGATGCACGTGCTCGGCATCGAGCGGCTGGCCGACTACGGTCATACCGGCGACGGCAACGACGAGGGTGGCGGCTGGCGGCACGACGGGCTCGTGATCGCCTGGCGCCTTGAAGGCGCGGCCGCGCGATCCGTCCGCTTCTGCGATCACGCGGGTGACGGACGGGAGGACGGCGAGCGTCGCGAGGGCATCCGGTGCGATGGGAAGCAGACGCCCCTTGTTGCCATGGCCTGCGGAGGCGATGACCCATGATCCGGGGCCGGCTGCGCCCGCCACGGCCGCGACCAGCGCGTCGCGATCGTCCTCGATGATCACCCGGGGCCGCTCGTGCACGGGGGGCGGCGTGAAGAGCGTCGTGCCGGTCGCGACGGCGAAGGCACCGCCGGCGGCGGTCTCACGGGCGAGGCGATACATCACGGTGGTCTTGCCGCCACCGCCGACGATGGCGATCACCTCGCGCTCCCGCAAGTCGAGCGCGTCGCTCAGCCTCATGCGGAACGCCTCCGGGCTGATAGGATAGCGCAGCGATGGAGCACGAGAGCAGCGTCGGAGCAATCGTTCTTGCGGGCGGGCGCAGCACGCGGCTGGGGCGCGACAAGGCGTCGGAGTTGCTGCTGGGCCGACCGCTGCTGCAACACGTCGTCGATCGCGTGGGCGAGGTGGCCAGCGAGATCGTCGTCGTGGCCGCGCCGGGGCAGATGCTACCGGCGGTGGAAGCGGCGGTGCCGATGACGGTAGCGATCGATGCGTATCCCGAGAGCGGGCCGCTGGGTGGCATCTACACCGGGCTGGTAGCGGCGCGCGCGGCGTTCAGCATTGCGGTGGCGTGCGACATGCCGCTCCTGTCGCCGACGCTACTCGCGGCGCTTGTGGCGCGGGCGACTGGGGTGGACGTCGTGATGCCGGTGCTGACGTACCCGGAGCCGCTGCACGCGGTGTACGGGCGGGGTTGCATCGAGCCGATCCGCGAGCGGCTGGAGTCGGGCCAGCTAAAGATCACGAACTTCCTCGGCGCGGTGCGCGTGCGCTACGTGCGCGAGGACGAGTGCCGCGCGGTCGACAGGGAGTTGCGGTCGTTCTTGAACGTGAACACCGAGGAGGACCTCGCACACGTACGGACGATCCTCGAACACGAGCGGGGGTGACGCGAACCCTCGCAGAGCTTCAGGGGAGCCCAGCGTGGGGGACATCGACGCGGACGTGCTCAATCCATCCCGTCGACATGCCGCGCGCGAGCTCGGGGCCGCTGGTCTTCGCGACGCAGAGGTAAAGGGTACGTCCGTCGTGTCCGCCCAGCATGCAGGCGTACACACCCTTGCCCGGCACCGTGACCTTGTCCGTGATTTCACCGCCGGCGCGCACGCGGAGGCACTCGCCGGTGACGGGTGCGGCGACCCAGACGGCCCCCTTGGCGTCGAGGCAGATGCCGTCCGGGAACGTGGGCAGCTCCGCCCAGATTCGGCGGTTGGTCAGCGAGGCGTCGGGCGCAATATCGAACGCCGTAAGGCGCCGTCCCACGGTCTCGGCAACGATCAGCGTGCGGCCGTCCGGCGTGATCACCATGCCGTTCGGAAACTGCATGTCGGCGGCGGCCACGCGGGCGCTGCCATCGGGCTCGACGACGTACACGCTCGCGGGCTCGAATGGGTCGCCGCGGTTGATGTCGAACCCGAAGCCGCCGAGGTAGGCGCGACCGCGCGCGTCGACCACCATGTCATTGATCTGCACGCGTTCCGACGCAGTCAGATCAGCGACAATGCGCTCGCCATCGACGCCGCGCCGGACGAGCGTGCGCTCGACCATGCGGACGTAGAGGAGCGCCCCATCGGGCGCCCAGCCGAGGCCGGCGGGCTGACGTGCATCGAGCACCACGCGCTCGGTCGAGCCATCTTCCCGCACGCGCGCGATCGCGTGCGCGTGCACGTCGGCGAACCAGAGCGCGCCATCGTGCCAGCGGGGACACTCCGGGAACACGAGGCCGTCCACGAGCGTTGCGGCGGTGAGGATCACGCTTGATCCTACGCGCGAGCGGGCTCACGCGAAACGATGGGGCACGGCGGCCCGAAACATTGAACACCGCCAACGTGAGGCGGCGCTCATCCGCTCTCGCCACGGCGGGGGCGCGCGGATGTAGACTCCGAGCATGAGACTCGCCGCGGACCCGCCGCCGCACGATCCGGACGGCCTGCTGGCGCAGGCGGCGGAGACGGTCGCCGCCCGGACGCCTACGCGGCTGGACCGGGCGCTCCTGCAGGCGGCAGGGTGGCTCGCCGAGCACACGATCATCCGCGTCTTCCTCGTCGGCGGCATCCTGCTGGGGGCCCTGATCCCGGGCGTCGTGCTCCTGGCCGTGCCGGGGATCACCGACCATCTGTCCGGGTTGGGCTACCTGGGCGTGTTCGTGACCAACCTGCTCAGCACATCGACGGTCGTCGTCCCTGTGCCCGGGCTCACCGCGACGGCGCAGGCTCTGATCATCCGGGAGGGTGAGCGGAGCAGCGTGCCGTGGCTCGTCGGCGTGCTGGGCGGGATCGGGATGGGTCTGGGCGAAGTGACGTTGTATTACGCAGGGTACCTGGGAGCGGAGCTGGCGCGCGGGCGCGAGCTGCCGGGGCCGGCGTGGGCGCGACGCTCACTGCACCGGATCGCATCAGGGATCAACTGGCTGATGGCGCGCTGGGGCATGGCGACGCTGTTCGTGCTATCGGCGGTACCGAACCCGTTCTTCGAGGTCGCGGGGCTGACGGCGGGATCGGTACGGATGTCGTTCCGGCGCTTCTTCGTCGCAGCGGTGGCCGGCAAAGTTCTGCGCGGCATCCTGCTGGCATACCTGGGACACGAGCTGCGCATCATCTGACCCGCGGTCGGACGGCTCGTCAGCTGCTGTCCCCGGGAGGCGGGTGCCGCAGCATCGCGCCACCCTCGACGAGCCGGGCAAGCACGACGCCGAGCGCATAGAGCCCGAAGATCGGGATGCCGACGATGATCGGTGTCAGCGGGTTCCACGACGGCGCCATGAACGACGCGACGATCACCGAGAGGACGACGGCGTAGCGCCACACCTTCAGCAGGCGGCGCGAGGTGACGACGCCAACCTTGGCGAGCGCCATGATGAAGAGCGGCGTCTCGAAGACGAGCCCGCTCATGAGGATGATGCGCGTTACGGTATCGACGTAGGCAGTGACGCTGATCGTCGGCTGGACGTCAGCGGTGCCAGGCTTGAGGAGAAAATCGAGCATACGGGGGAGTGCGACGAAGTAGGCGAACGCCATGCCGAGCAAGAACATGGCGGAGCCGCCGCCGATGAACGAGTAGAGCCAGCGCCGCTCCGTCCGCGTCAGGCCGGGAGCAATGAATGCGAGTACCTGGTAGATGATGACCGGCATGGCGATCGCCACGCCCAGCATGAGGGAGACGCGGAAGTAGGTGCTCCAGTAGTCGAGGAGCTGGAACTGGTGGAGCTTGAAGCCGGGGACCTGCTGCTCGGCCGGGCGGACGAGCTGGTGGAAGACGTACTTCGTGAGCGGCCAGATGGAGACGAGCACACCGAGGACGACGGCGATCACGCTGATCATAACGCGGTGCCGCAGCTCACGGAGGTGCTCGATGAGGGTGAGCACCTTTTCGCCGCTAGCGATGGGAGGCGCTTGGGCGGTCACGGTATGGACGGTATCAGGAATGGCCGGGCTGCGGATTCGAACGCGCCAACACGACCACGCGGGCCGCGACCCGGGCGCCGGGCGGAGGGGGCGGTGCGCGAATGGCACTCCCATCGCCGGTGTAACGAATCTCAGCGGCGAGGCGTTGTAGGTTGGTCGGCTGGACGGCCAGCCGCCGTTATTCACGACGTTTCGTCGGAAGGGGAGCAGATGTTCGGGAATCTTGCACTTCGCATCATGGCGGGGCTGCGATCGCTCGAGGCGCGCAGTCAGGACGAAGAGGGCCAGACGCTGGCCGAGTACGGTCTGATCATGGCCGTGATCGCGGTGGCGGTGGTGATCATCGCGGTGGTGGCGTTCCGCAGCGCGATCGTGTCGGCCTTCAACGGCGCGACCAAGTGCCTCAGCGGGTCCTGCTAGCAGGCGGCCCGCTCAACGCGTAGAGAACGGGGCGCCGGGCGGCGCCCCGTTCCCCCTGTCCGCAGGCTGGCGCAACTGTTGCGAATTCGGCAGCGGCGTCCGCCCGCCGCCGGCGTGCATCCATCGGTAGAATGGCGGGCAACGCAGGAGATCTCCGATGCCCGCCATCGCCGCCGAGGGCCTGGTCAAGCACTTCAGCGCCGAAATCCGCGCCGTCGACGGGATCGATCTGGAGATCCCGGAGGGGATGATCTTCGGCTTCCTTGGCGCCAATGGCTCCGGCAAGACAACAACGGTGCGGATGCTGACGACGCTGCTGCGGCCGACGGCAGGGCGCGCGCGAGTGGCCGGCTTCGACGTAACAGCGTCGCCGGGCGAGGTGCGCGAGAGCATCGGCGTGGCGCTACAGGAGGCGGGGCTGGACGACCTGCAGACGGGGCGTGAGCTGCTGCGGCTGCAGGCGCGGCTCTACCGCGTGCCGCCGCGGGAGGTCGAGGCGCGGGTGGCACACCTGCTGCGGGTGGTGGACCTGGAGGACGCGGCGGACCGGCGGGTGAAGACGTATTCAGGCGGGATGCAGCGGCGGCTGGACCTGGCGGCCGCGCTGGTGCACCGACCGAGCGTCGTGTTTCTGGACGAGCCGACGACAGGGCTCGACCCGATCAGCCGCGAGGCGATCTGGCGGTACGTGGTGGAGCTGAACCGGAGCGAGGGCGTGACGTTCTTCCTCACGACGCAGTACCTGGAGGAGGCGGACCGGCTGGCTGTGGACGTGGCGATCATGGACCGGGGGCGGATCGTCGCGCAGGGGTCACCGGCGGCACTGAAGTCGAGCATCAGCACGGACGTGGTGACGCTGCAGATCGCGGGCGGGGCGGATGAACTGGCGCGGGCCGAGCAGGCCGTGCGCCGGCTGGAGGGCGCGGAGGACGTGCGCGTGGTGGACGACGCGGTGATCGTGTACACGCGGGAGGGGAGCGCCGCAATCATGCGGCTGGTCCTGCTGCTGAACGACGTGGGGGTGCGGGCACACGCGGTGACGCTGGCGCAGCCGACGCTGGACGACGTGTTCCTTCGCAAGACGGGGCACCACATCGAGCCGGCGGAAGCCGCGGGCGCGGCGGCGGGAGGACGCGATTGATGCGGCCGCTCTTCGAGACGTATCACCTGGTGCTACGCTCGCTGCGGGAGTCCTCGCGGCAGCCGGCGGTGGAGATCGGCAACATCTTCATCCCGATGTTCTTCTTCGCGGTGACGGTGGGTGCGATCGGGCAGGTGGCGGGGCGGGCGTTCGGCGTGACGAACTACCTGGGGTTCCAGATGCCGGTGGCGATCCTGCAGGCGGTGGGGGCGGGCAGCGCGGGGCTGGGGATGGTGACGGACATCGAACGGGGGTACTTCGACAAGCTGCTGCTGACACCGGCTTCGCGCGTGTCGCTGGTGGCGAGCCGGCTGATCGCGGATGGCATCCGGATCATGGTGCTGGCGCTGCTGATCACGTGCGTCGGGCTGATCTTCGGGACGGGGATGGCGTCGGGGCCGGCCGGGGTGGTGGTGCTGATGCTGATGGGCGGGCTGTTCGGGCTGGTGTACTCGGGCATCGGCATGGCGATCGCATTGAAGACGGGGAGCGCGCAGGCGGCGCAACTGGGGTTCCTGATCTTCTTCCCGCTGCTGTTCCTCTCACCGGCGTTCGCGCCGAAGGCTGTGTTCAGCCCGTGGCTGGAGACGGTGGCCACGGTCAACCCGGTGACGTACATCCTGGAGGGGATGCGGGGGCTGGTGCTGAGCGGCTGGGACGGGCAGGCGTTGGTCGAGGCGTTCGGGGCGATCGCGGCGCTCGGGGTATTCACGATGAGCCTGGCGTTCGCGGCGCTGCGGAGCCGGACGGCGTGAGGCGCGGCGAGGACCGAGAACCTAGAACCTAGCACTTCGGAGCCAAGCCGACACGCGGCGCCGCTACGCCCGGCACGTGGGGCGGCCAACACAGGCGCTTGCTACCCTGCAACGCGATGGACCCATCGCGGATTCGCAACTTCTGCATCATCGCCCACATCGACCACGGCAAATCGACGCTCGCCGACCGCTTTCTGGAGCAGACGGGGACCATCGCCAAGCGCGACATGGCGGCGCAGGTGCTGGACGCGATGGACCTGGAGCGCGAGAAGGGCGTGACGATCAAGGCGAAGGCCGTGCGCATGGCGTTCACGGCGCGGGACGGCCACGCCTATGAGCTGAACCTGATCGACACGCCGGGGCACGTTGACTTCGGGTACGAGGTGTCGCGGGCGCTGGCGGCGTGCGAGGGGGCGCTGCTGGTCGTCGACGCGGCGCAGGGCATCCAGGCGCAGACGCTGGCAAACGTGTACCTGGCGATGGAGGCCGACCTGAAGCTGATCCCGGTGATCAACAAGATCGACCTGCCGAGCGCCGAGCCGGAGCGTGTGGCGCAGGAGCTGGTGGACACGCTGGGGTTCTCGGCGGAGGAGATCCTGTTCGCATCGGCGAAGGAGGGGACAGGGACGCACGCGATCCTGGAGGCGGTGGTGGACCGCGTGCCGGCACCGGCGGCGAACGGCGCGAAGCCGCTGCGGGCGCTGATCTTCGACAGCAAGTACGACGCGTACAAGGGCGTCATCGCCTACGTGCGGATCGTCGACGGCAGCGTGTCGCCGCGGCGCAAGCTGCGGCTGATGGCGAATGGCCTGGGCGTCGAGGTGCTGGAGGTGGGCGTGTTTCGGCCCGGGCTGGAGGCGGCCGACCACCTCGATGTCGGCGAGGTGGGCTACGTGGCGACGGGCCTCAAGAACGTGAAGGAGTGCCGCGTTGGCGACACCTTCACCGACGACGGCAAGCCGGCGGCCGAGCCGCTGCCCGGCTACCGGCCAGCGAAGCCGATGGTGTTCGCGGGGCTGTACCCGTCGCTGGCCAACGAGTACCCGCTGCTGCGGGACGCGCTGGACAAGCTGCAGCTCAACGACGCGTCGCTGGTGTACGAGCCGGAGTCGTCGGGGGCGCTGGGGTTCGGGTTCCGGTGCGGGTTTTTAGGGCTGCTACACATGGAGATCGTGCAGGAGCGGCTGGAGCGGGAGTACGACCTGACGCTGCTCGCGACGGCGCCGAGCGTCGAGTACCAGGTGACGAAAACGAACGGGCAGGAGGTGGTGGTCGACAACCCGGCCGCCCTGCCGCCGCCGCAGGAGATCGAGCAGGTGCGGGAGCCGTGGATGGATATCAGCGTGGTGTGCCCGGACCGATACATCGGCGCGGTGATGGAGCTGGTGACGGGCAACCGGGGCGAGTTCAAGCGGATGGAGTACCTGCAGCACTCGATCATCCAGGCGGACGGATCGAAGAAGGGCGAGGGTCGGGTGATCCTGGACTACCGGATCCCGCTGTCGCAGATCCTGGTGGACTTCTACGACCAGTTGAAGTCGCGCACGCAGGGGTACGCGAGCCTGGACTACTCGTTCAGCGAGTATCGGGCGGCGCCGCTGGTGAAGCTGGACATCCTGGTGAACGGGGAGCCGGTGGACGCGCTGTCGCTGATCACGCACCGGGAGAACGCGGCGACGCAGGGGCGGCAGCTCGTCGAGAAGCTGCGGTCGCTGATCCCGCGGCAGATGTTCGACGTGCCGGTGCAGGCGGCGATCGGCGGGCGGATCGTGGCGCGGGAGACGATCCGGGCGATGCGGAAGAACGTGCTGGCGAAGTGCTACGGGGGCGACGTGTCGCGGAAGCGGAAGCTGCTGGAGAAGCAGGCTGAAGGGAAGAAGCGGATGAAGCGCGTGGGGAACGTGGAGATCCCGCAGGAGGCGTTCATGGCGGTGCTGCGGCTGGATAAGTAGGCGGGCACTGGCGGCGTCGGATGACCTGTGTGGTTCTCTCGACCCACGCCGCATTGGTGAGATCCGCCGTGCCCTCGCGCAAGCGCGCGTCATATCGACCGTCTTCACGATCGAGCCATCTTCAAGCGCGCGGGTTCTTGCCGAGTGGGTCCTGCCGGAATGGTTCATATCGGCACGAACAAGAACACCGTGACCTGATTGCCCAAGGGGAGCCGCCCCAAGGGGAAGTCAGCGGCGCCGGAGTGCGCGCCGGCCCACGACCTGCCACGAGGCGCCGGCCACGGCTACGGCGCCTATCACGGCCATCGCGGCGATGGCGAAGGGGCTGCCCAGGGGCCAGTGCCAGATGCTCGTTGCTGCGGGAGGGGCGCTCTGCGCGGGCGCGACGGTCAGTTCGTACTGCTGGGTGATGTCGTCCTGGCCCTGGACGCGGAGGTTGGCGGTGACGCGCCACTTGCCCGGCAGGCTTAAGTTGGCGCCGCTGCCCTTGTAGAGCACCTGCGCGGCCGAGATGCTGGCGTTGGTCAGTTGCAGGCGCGATTGGCCGGTCGTCGATGAGTCCAGGTGGTCGAACTGGAGACGCGCCTGGAGGACCTGGGGCGGGTTACCGAACTCGGCGCCGAGGCCGAGGGTGAAGTCGTTCTGGCCGACGCGCGCCGGGGAGACATCAAAGAACATCTGCATGACGCCGACCTCGCGGGTCTGCGTGAAGTCTTTCGTCGCGGCGGCGCCCTGGGCCGAGGAGCCGTAGGCGGCGGCGAGCGAGGCGTCGCGCGGCGACTGGAGCTGGATGAGGGCGGCGGCGGCGGCGAGCACGACCGCGCCGAGGGTTGCCTCGAGGCGGACCATGTTCAGCAGGCGCCGCTGCAATGCGTGGAGGGCAGCGCTTGCTCCCATGCCGGGCTTTCGTACGACCCGGGGCGGGCTGTGCTCTTGCAGCACCGCATCGACGACGCGCGGGCGCAGCAGGTAGGCGTTCAGGGCGCCGACGGCGAGGAGCAGCAGCGTGAGCCCGAGCTTCACGTCGAGCGCGCGGCCCCAGTTCGTATCGACGAGCGCACGCCAGGACGGCGCCTGCAGCGACGCGCTGAGGACGCCGCTCGCCAGCAGGAGGCCGACGGCCAGCGTGGCCATGCCGCTGAACCGGCGGAAGACGTAGGCGACGAAGACGGTGCGGGAGCCGGCGCGCAGCAGCTCCAGCCAGCGGGGCAGCGTAAAGATGATGTGGAAGATCGAGCCGAGCCAGATGCTCGCGGCGAGCAAGTGGAGGAAGTCGATGGCGACGCCGGTGACGGCGCCGTCGCCGGAGGCGGCGTGGCTGACCAGCGCGTGCGTAAGGAGCAGCCCGATCGAGGCGACGAAGACGCCCCAGAGCGCGGCGAACCCGGCGCGCGGCGATGGCGCGCGGGCGGCGAGGCCGACCAGGGCCAGCGCGACGGCGGTGAGCCCGAGGCGGGCGAGGAGGTAGTTGCCGAGACGGGTGTGCAGGACGATGGTGCCGGCGGCGTGGAGGCCGCCAAAGTCCTGCGCTTTGAGCGCGATCTGGAGCAGCGTGCCCTCCGCGACGAGGAGGCACGCCGTCGCGCTGGACACCAGCAGCACGATGCGAGACGCCGCCCACGTGCGGCGCGCGTCGCCGGCGGACAGGTATCTCAGGCAGGGGCGGATGACGCCGAGCGAGAAGAGCATGCCGCCGACGAGGACGCTGACGGCGACGAGGACAGACCAGCGCGCTGTGGTATCGAGGGTTGAGGGCGTATTGGACGGGCCGCCGCCCGCCTGGCTGATGAGCGCGGGCGCGCCGGCCGGCACTTCGCCGTTGGGACCGAGCACGGTGAAGGGGAACGAGCCCGGCCAGGTGTGGCCGTCGACTTTGGAGAGATTCCGCCAGATCGCCGTATAGATGCCGGGGGGCAGTGTCACGGGCACGTCGACGGCCATGCGCTTCGGGTCGTCGGGGAAGAAGCGCGGCTTTGGCAGGTCGACCTGCTTGCCCTGCTGGTCCCAGAGCTGGATGGTGCTGACGGAGGGCTCGATAGGCTCGCTGAACTCAACGACTATCTGCGAGGGCGAGGCCTTGAGCTTGCTGTTTGGCGCGGGGTCGGAGCTGACGGCGAGCGCGTGGGCTTCGGCCTGGCGGGCCGGGACGAGGGTGGCGGCGGCGAGGGCCGCGACGATCGCGACGGCGAGCAGCGTGGCGGGCAATCGGCGTCGCATCGTGGCGCAATTCTAGCCCGGAGCGCGCGGCGGGCGCACGCAGACGCGGCGTGGAAGATGTTACGGAGTGGGCGCGGGCTTTGACATCGCGGACGCCGGCGGCGGATACTGAGCGCAATTCAGGAGGCACCATGTCGCGCAGCCACATCGTCCTTGCAACGCTGAGCGCCGCCACGCTCGCCCTCATCGCGACGGTGCTGGTGAGCGTCGTCAGCGGGAGTCAGGTGGTGCAGGTGGCTGCAGCGGCGGGACTCGCCGTGAGCGTGCTCGGCAGCGCCGTGCTGCTGGGGACGGGAGACGGATGGAACCGCCGCTACCGGGGATTCCCGCTGGCGATCGGCGGGGCAGCACTGGTGGCGGTGGGCGCAGTGGCGCTCGGGGCGATCACGCTGTTCAGCGCGAACACGGGCACGACATCCGGATCGCCCGCGCTCGTGACGACGGAGGGGGCTGCGCTGGCCTCGGCGCCCGTATCAAACAACGATGCGGTCCAGGGTGCGCATGACGTCGGCAAGCACCCGACGCTCAACGAGTTCCTGGCCTGGAGCGACGCGAAGATCCTTGCGAATTCGCCGGCCGGTTCGCTGACGCCAGCCGAGGTACCGGTGTTGCGGGAGCAGCTGAAGCAGGCGCGCGCGACAGCGGAGAAGTTCAACACGATCGAGAAGGCGGAGGCAGCGGGGTACAAGATCAGCACGAACGACGTGCCGTTCATGGGCGCGCACCTGATCAACCAGGACTACCTGATGGACGGCGTGTTCGACCCGGGCAAGCCGGAGGGGCTGCTCTTCAGCAAGCTGGGCGGCACGACGTGGAAGCTCGTGGGCGTGTGGTATCTGATCCTGCCGGGGGTCAACCACGGCGTGACGGCGACGACGCCGCCGGCCGGGTTCGCCGGGAACCTTGACCTGTGGCACCAGCACTACGGGCTGTGCACGCGCAATGGGATCATCTCCGAGAACAACACAAAGGCCAGCTGCGACGCGGATCACGGCCAGTGGACAGGCGACCTGCGGTGGATGATGCACGCGTGGGTCGTGCCGGAGACGGCTGACAATCCGGATGGCGTCTTCGCGTATCTCAACAACAACCTGTTCAAGATGCAGTCCACGGTGACGGTCAAGCCCTGACGGTCACAACGGGCACTGGCACCCGCCCGCACGTCCGGTAGAATCGCGGAACCGGATTCCTCCGGTGGCGCGGCAGGACGGGACGGATGTCGAGATCACTGGCGGACCAAGACGGCAGGTCGTTCGACCTCGTGGTGATCGGGCTGGGGCCAGCAGGCGAGAAAGGGGCGGCCCAGGCCGCCTACTTCGGGAAACGCGTCGCCGGCATCGAAGCGGGCGCGGTGGGCGGCGCGGTGGTGAACACCGGCACGCTGCCGAGCAAAACGCTGCGCGAGACGGCGCTGTACCTGTCCGGACTCCGGAGCCGCAACCTCTACGGGATCGAGTACACCTTCGGGCGACCGATCTCGGCCGAGGACCTGTTTTACCGCCAGAAGCTGGTCGAGCGCAGCCACCTAGACCAGGTGGAGGAGAACCTGGCGCGCCATGACGTCGCGGTGCTGCACGGGCGCGCTTCGTTCGAAGACGGCCATACGCTTGCGGTGCGCGACGCGGTGGGCGGGTGCGCGCGCGTACGTGGCGACTACGTGCTCATCGCGACGGGATCGCGGCCGGTGCGCCCGCCGGAGGTCCCGTTCGACGATGAGCGGGTGTTCGATACGGACAGCATCCTGCGACTGCGAAGGATCCCGGATGAGCTGGTGATCATCGGCGCCGGCGTGATTGGCAGCGAGTACGCGACACTCTTCGCCGCGCTCGGGAGCCGCGTGACGCTGGTGGACGGCGGCGCGCGACTGCTGCCGTTTCTGGACGGCGAGATGGCGACGATCCTGGCCGAGCAGATGCGGGAGGTAGGCGTGCGGCTGCTGTTCGCGCAGCACGTCGGGTCGATCTCGTGCGACGACGCCGGCCGGGTTGGCGTGGCGTTGGCGGACAGCAGGGTGCTTGATGCTGACGCGGTGCTGTACTGCGGGGGGCGGCGCGGAGGCACGGACGGCCTGGCGCTGGACCGCGCCGGCGTGGTCGCTGACGCGCGTGGGCGCATCGCCGTGGACGAGCACTTCGCGACGGCGGCACCGGGAGTGTACGCGGCAGGCGACGTCATCGGCTTCCCGGCGCTGGCGTCGACATCGATGGAGCAAGCGCGCGTGGCGGTGTGCCATGCGTTCGGATTCGCGTACAAGCGGCAGGTATCGGCGCTGATCCCGTACGGGCTCTACACCATCCCGGAAGTGTCGATGGTTGGCGCATCGGAAGACGCGCTGCGGGCGAGCGGGACGCCGTACCTTGTGGGCCGGTGCGCATTCGGGCGGAACGCGCGGGCACAGATCGCCGGGGACACCACGGGGCTGATCAAGCTGCTGTTCGACCCGGATAGCCGGCGCGTGCTGGGCGTTCACATCATCGGCGAGCGGGCGTCCGAGCTGGTGCACGTGGGCCAGATGTGCATGCAGTTCGGCGGCACGATCGACGTCTTCATCGAGAACGTGTTCAACTTCCCGACGATCGCCGACGCGTACAAGTATGCAGCGTACGACGGGCTGCAGGCACTCGCACGCCGGGCCAATGGTGCAGCGGCTGACGGAGCCGCCGGCGCCGGCGGGGCTTAGTGGCAGTCGCCCGGCCCGTTGCGCCCAGCGGCGATCACGAAGGTAGACAGTCGCGTCCGCATCTCGCGCAAGGTGCGCTGGAACGCGGCGAGCCGTTCGGCGTCGCTGCCCGTCACGGCCGCCGGGTCGGCGAAGTTCCAGTGGATGCGGACAGGTGCGCCAGGAAAGACGGGGCACTCTTCGGCAGCCTGGTCGCAGACGGTGATCACGTAGTCGAAGGTCTGCCCGTCGAACTCAGCGACGCTCTTCGAGCGCTCACCGGTGACGTCGATAGCGAGCGGCGCGAGCACGCGCGCCGTATAGGCGTTGATGCCCTTCGGGTGCGTCCCGGCGCTGAAGACGTCGAAGCGGTCGCCAGCCATCTGGCGGAGGAGGGCGGCTCCGATGATGCTGCGCGCAGAGTTGCCGGTGCAGAGGAAGAGGACGCGCGGATGCCTCATGCGTCACCTCGGATCGACTGGTAGGCGAGCGCGCCCAGGATCGCACCGACGGGCGGCGCGACCAGGTAGACCCAGAGCGCGTGAAACTCGCCCGCGACGATCGCCGGGCCAAGTGAGCGCGCAGTGTTCATCGACGCGCCTGAGACGGGCCCGCCGAACATCGCCTCCAAGCCGACCGTACCGCCTATGGCGATGGCGGCGGCCTGGCCGACCGCGCGTGTATCCGTGGCAACGGACACGATCACGAACATAAGCCCGAACGTCAGGATCAGCTCCATCGAGAACGCTTGCGCCGCGGACCCGGCGGGGAGTGTCGACCCAAGGTGAGCGACGTTGCCGAACATGAGTCGGAGCACGAGCGCGGCGGCCAGCGCAGCAAGGACCTGAGCCGCCCAGTACGGCACCACGTGTCGCAGCGGGAAGTGGCGCACGGCCGCGAACGCGAGCGTCACGCCCGGGTTGAAGTGACCACCCGAGATGTGCCCGACCGCGTAGATCATCACCATGATCACCAGGCCGAACGTAGCTGCGATGCCGACGTGGCTGATGGCGCCGTGCTGCCGGGCGTCAATGACGACGGCGCCGGCACCAGCGAAGACCAGCGCGAAGGTACCGACGAATTCGGCCCCGAGGCGTTGGCGCAGTGTCACCGGGCGCGTCATAGCGCGACGATGCTCTGCTTGAGCCAGAGCAATGCATCGCGGCGAAGGCAATAGGCGGAGCGGGGGCCGGGGCCGCACTGCTCGATCAATCCGGCGTCCTTGAGGACGCGCAGATGCTCGGACACGGTGGACTGGGCGAGGGATACGTGTCGGGTGAGATCCATGCAGTTCGCGTCACCGGCGGCCGCCAGGGTGCGGATGATCTCGATTCGAACGGGGTGGCCCAACGCGCGGAGCATCGTCGGAAGGCTATCGTCGCGTGGCTCATCTACCATCATTTCATCGCCATTGTACGATGGCTGTGGGCGTGCGGCAAGGCGGACGACGCGAGGAGGCGGACGGCGGCCCGGTCCCTGGTCGGCCCGGTGCGGCGGGCATGGATCGGCCTAGCAGGACGAGATGCAAAAAAAGTGCAAACAAAGTGCGGGGAAACCCTTAAGGATGGCCGCGAAGCGTCGAGTCTTAGAACGAGACAACGCAGGTATCCCGGAAAGGGGAGCAGAAGATGCTGAAGGACCTCGCGCTGCGCGTACTGGTCGCGCTGCAAGCCATCGAGACGAAGTTCCAGGACGATGAGGGCCAGACGCTCGCGGAGTACGGCCTGATCATGGCGGTGATCGCGATCGCGGTCGTCATCGCGGCGGTGGTGGCGTTCCGGGGCGCGATCGTGTCCGCCTTCAACGGCGCCACGAAGTGCCTGAGCGGGTCTTGCTAGGAGCACCCGGGCCTGACCGGATCGAAGAGGGGGCGTTTCGGCGCCCCTTCTCCGCGTCGGTCAGGTCCGGTCGGCGCGCCACCGATATTGGAGACGGTACATGAACTATCCGGCGAAACCCTTAAGTCCGTTGCCAGAACGCCGAGTCTAAGAGCAAGAGAGCGCAACAAGACAGGACTCAGAAAGGGGAGCAGACGATGTTCAGGGATCTGGCGCTGCGCGTACTGGTCGCGCTGCAATCCATCGAGACGAAGTTCCAGGATGAGGAGGGCCAGACGCTCGCGGAGTACGGGCTGATCATGGCGGTGATCGCGATCGCGGTCGTCATCGCCGCTGTCGTCGCATTCCGCGGTGCGATCGTGTCAGCCTTCAACGGCGCGACGCAGTGCTTGAGCGGCTCCTGCTAGGAGCTGACGGGAGCTGATCGGCACAGGGAAGGGGCGCGGGTGCGCCCCTTCTTCGCCGTTCGTGCCGGGACCTAGCCGCGCCGGAAGAAAAAGGAAAGAGCGGATGGACTCGCTTCAGGCCCCGCCTCCGTCCACGAGTCCACCCCGCCAAAGCTCCCCATAACGGGGCGCCCGGGCATTGTCACTGCCGCAACGGCAGCCCGTCAAGGCAGCCGACGCGCCGAACCGAGGAAAACGGAATCAAGCCGTCAAGGAACACAGATCCGCGACGACGGCAACGTGACAGGGGAGACCCGGCAGCTCTCCGCGCGCGGCGACCAACGTCGGTCGCTTACAAGTCTCCAATCGTGCGCCGATCTTATGCCTCGCCCGCATGATGCCGCGTCGCCCGCACCCGGTGTTAACTCTTTCTCAACATCCCTCCGGCGGTGCGGCGGAATACTGGGCGTTGGAGGAGGCTGTGTGACCGCAACAAATGAAATCCTGCGGACTGAAGGGCTCTGGAAGCGGTACGGCGACATCACGGCAGTCGCGGACATGAACCTGCGGGTGTACCCCGGCGAGGTGTTCAGCTTCCTGGGTCCAAACGGCGCGGGAAAGAGCACGACCGTCGGGATGATCCTCGGGCTGGTGCGGCCGACGAAGGGCCGCGCGTTGGCGTTCGGCGTGGACATCGCACTGCATCCGTGGCCGGTCCTGAAACGGATCGGAGCCGTGATAGAGACGCCGGCGTTCTACCCCTACCTCTCGGGGCGGGACAACCTGGAGACGCTGGCGATCACGCTGGGCGATATCCCCAAGGGTCGCGTGGACGAGATGTTGGAGCTGGTGGGTTTGCGGGAGCGTGGCGGCGACCCGTACAAGAACTACTCGCTGGGGATGAAGCAGCGGCTCGGGATTGCTTCCACGCTGCTCCGAAACCCGGACCTGATCATCCTGGATGAACCGACAAACGGCCTGGACCCGGCAGGCACGCGGGAGATCCGAGAGCTGATCCCGCGCCTGGCGCGGCAGGGGCATGCGGTATTCCTCTGCAGCCACCTGCTCCACGAGGTGCAAGCCGTCAGCGATCGGGTGGCGATCGTAAAGCGCGGGCGGCTGGTCCAGGAGGGCACAGTGGACGAGCTGCTGTCACGCGGGGAGCACCTGCGGCTTCGCGCGGAGGACGACGGTGCCCTGACGCGTGCGCTCGGCGGCATCCCGTGGGTGACCGGCGTGGAGCGTCAGGACGGCTGCATTCGCGCGGCCGCGCCGGTGGCACGGTCGGCCGAATTGACGCGCGTGCTGGCGGCGCAGGGTGTGTACCTGGCTGAGATCACGCCGTGGGAGACGGAGCTTGAGGATGTATTCCTGGAGCTGACCGGCGAGGAGGCAAGCTGATGGACCGGCTGATCGCCGCGGAGTTCTTCAAGCTCCGGAAGAGGATGATGACCTGGGTCGTCCTGCTGATCGCCGTGGGGCTGGTGGTGCTGTTGTATACGGTGCTCTGGAGCACCAGCGTGCGGGTGGCACATTTTGGCGAGGGGAACCAGTACACAGGCATCGACCTCCGGCGGGCGCTGTTTCTCCCGGGCGCCGTGCCGTACGGGTTGCAGGTAGTCGGCACGTTCGGCGCGATCCTGGCGATGATCCTGGCGGCTGGATCGATCGGCAGTGAGTACGCGTGGGGGACGGTGCGGCTGATGGCGACGGCGGCGAGTGGCCGCGTGCGGCTTCTCTCCGCCAAGCTCCTGGTTGTCTGTGGCTTGACGGCGGTAGGAACGCTCATCGTCGTCCTCGCGGCGCTAGCTTACAGCCTTGTTATCGCCCTGTACTACGGCGGCGCGAGCACAAGTTTTCTCAGCGCGACGTTCGTCCGTGATCAACTCGAGGCGTACGGGCGCACGCTGCTCGTGCTGGCGCCGTACGTGACGCTGGCATTCTCCGTAGCGGTCATCGGGCGATCGACGCTCGCGGGGGTCGGCACTGGCATGGGCGTGGCGTTCGCGGAGCCATTGATCGACGGGTTGTTGCGGACGGCCGGCAGCCCGTGGAAGAACGTCCCAAACTACCTGCTGAATGCCAACAGGCAGATCGTCCTCCTGCAAAACAAGGTGCCGGCCGTATTGCCGCGGCTGGGCGGCCGGGGAGATGTGACATCGCTCTCGCCACCGATGGCGGGACTGTTGCTGGCCGGCTACGCGGTGGCGTTCATCGCGCTGGCACTGATCGTGTTCCGGCGCCGGGATATCGGCTCGGGGCAATAGGGCACCGAGCCCAAGGCAGGGGGAGCCTGATTGCCGACGACGATCTTCGGACTGCCGAGCCATCCGCTCGTGGTGCACGTGGCAGTGGTGCTGGTGCCACTGGCAGCCCTGTCACTGATCGGGGTTGGCTGGAACGCGAGATGGCGACGGCGGTTCTACCTGCCGATCATGCTCGTCTCGCTCGGCGGCGCGGCAGGCAGCTTTCTGGCGAAGCAGTCCGGGAGCGCACTGCGCCGCGCGTTGCGAGACGCAGGCAAACAGGTCGGCAGCCACCCGCAGCAAGGGAACATCGCGCTCGTGGCGTCCGGTCTGCTGGCGATGGCGTGCGTCGCCCTCTATGTGTACGAGGAGCACGGGGAACGTCTGCGGGCGCAGTTCGGAATCACTGACCGATTCCGGCTGCCATTTGACGAGAACATGACCCTGTACGCGCTGGCCATACCGGTGGCGTTGCTGGCGCTGGTGACGATGGTGCTCGCGGGACATTCAGGGGCGACGCTGGTGTGGAAGACAGCCGGCAGCATCACGCCGACGCCGACACCGTAGCTCGACCGGCCCCGATGTGGCGGCGGGCAGTCTCATGCGGCGGGAGGCTGCAGGCATCGAAATACCTGCCCCACGGCGGAGCACTACTGTGCGCGAGGGAACTTGACAAATCATGATTCATTGGTACTTGACAATATGCGGCTCCGGAGTACGATATCTGTGTCTCGCGAACCCAGGTTCCTGGCCAACCGGGTGATGCCAGCCTGATCTTCTCCACGGCAGCGAACGGCTGCATCGCCCATTGTCATCGGTTTCATCGGAGCTCCGCTGCGGCATGGGTCGGTGCGGCGGCGCGCCTTGGCGCGTCGTTGCCATGGCGGCATGGGCTCGGTGAACAGCACGCCGGAACGAGTGTGAGAACAGAAAGGAGACGGCCTATTCAACATATGACAAGTGAGACGTGAGCCCTGACGGAGGTGACCCGTCAGGGCCCAGAAGACGAAGGCTGGCCGAAGCCCAACCTACGCCGCACGTTCATTTTGCCACGGTTGGACAGCCTCGGCCAGCGATTGGCGAGCGTCTTGACGCCTACCGGCGTCGAGGCAGGCACCCTTCGGTCAGACGAAGGGACGAGGAGACCAACCGTGCAACGACAAACGCATCGCAGCCTGATGGCATTGGGCGTACTCGCCGCGATCGCCCTGGTGGCGGTACTGAGCACGCGCAGCGCCCGGGCGGACACCGTACCCACCAACGGTGTCATCAGCACCAGTGGGACCGGCCCGGTGATTGAGTGCAAGTGGGAGCTCCCCGACATGAATTCGTCGGTAGTGGGCATCCAGTACACCAAGGCTCCGGGACACCTGCATGACGACGACATGGCGACGGTGCCCGACGCGGATCCGGTGGCGCCCGGCATCCAGGTACCGTGTCACGGTCCCGGCGACACGCCGGCGACCAAGCCGACGCAGTCCAACAATGTCCACAGGATGATCCAGGTTGCGCCGAACTTCGAGAACCTGCCTGAGCAGCGCCAAATCCAGAACTGGATCGCGGTGGACAACCCGGGCACCGTCAGCAGCGTCTTCTGGGAGGTGTTCGAGCCGTGCGCGGTGACGACACCCCCGACGGTGCCGGCCTGCGACCCGACGACGCTCCGCAAGTTCAAGCTGCAGGTGCACGGCACCAAGCTCACGGTCGCGGAGTGCAACGCGCTGATCGGTACGAGCACAACCGACGGCACAATGACCGAGGCGGCAATCCACACGGGGCAGGTGACGAAGGACTCGTTCGACGACGTGAACAAGGGGATGATCGCGCTCTGTAACCAGAGCGTGAAGGGTCTCTACCACGCCGAGTGGCCGCTCAGTAAGGATCAGCCCTGCGGAGAGTACGAGATCCGCGCGACCGCGGTCTCGATTGGCGGGGCGACGACGACGCTCACGAACTACATCGACATCCTCTGCACGTTCATGCTGAAGATCGACTTTGCCGGCGATCCACTGGGGACACCGCCCTGCGCCGGCGGCATCAACTTCCCGCCGCTGGTGCCGGGCAGCTCCAGCACGGTCGGCGGTGACTTGCTCTTCGCACCGCCATGCGACAGCCATCCGACGGTGAAGAACGTCGGCAACGACGGCATGGGGCTGAAGCTCAGCTTCAGCGACATGGTGGGCACGCTGTTCGGGAAGCACATCTACGAGTTCGACGCCTGCTACGGGCGCGCGCCGGACGCGACGTTGAAGTGCTTCCCCTCGATCATCAACCAGCCGGCGCAGACAACGCCGACGTCGCCCGTTATCTCGACGGAGGTGGACTTCGGAACGCTGCCGATGCAGGTGCTGTGTGCCAATGAGGTCGGCAAGCTCGACCCATCGGTGCATCCACAGGTCGGCCTCCCGGCCGACACGTACACCGGCACGGCGACGCTCGTCGGCTACGCGGTATCGACGCCGCGCGAGTGTTACGGATCGGTGCACAAGCCGTAGCGATCGGGAGCCCGGCCGCAGCACCGGGCGAGGAATGACGCCGGGGGGCGGGAGGCCGTGCCTCCCGCCCCCGGCGCGGACACGGCGATCCGGGAGGCGACGATGCAGATGACAACGGCGATTCGGCGACGGATGCGGCGGGGCCGCACGGTCACACGTGCAGCGATCGTCGCTTCGGTGATGCTAGGCACCATCGCGTGCAGCGGCGGTGCGAGGCGCGCACCACTGGCGCCGACACCCTCGAGCGCACCGACTGTCGCGGCGACGAGCACGCCGGTATACGGCAGCCCAATCGCACCACCTCCCTCGCCGCTCCCAGTCGAGCGCGGCACGGCCGACGCGTCGGACGGCATTGGCATCTATCCGACGCTGCTGAGCTTCCCGGACACGCTCCGCGGGCGTGACTACTACGGTACGGTGGGCGTCATCAACGGGGGCCCGCACGACCGCACCTATCGATTCGAGACGGAGGGAGATGCGGCGGCATGGCTCAGCTTCGTGACGACCAGCGACCGTGGCGCCACGTTACGGGAGATCAGCGTCCCGGCGCACGGCAGCGTGCAGGTCATGGTACGAGCCGACGTCCCGGCAACGGTGCCCAACGGACAGTACACGGGGCTGGTCCGCGTGATCACGACGGGCGCAACGAACGCGGGTAGCTCCACCCGGCCGGGAGTAGGCGTCAATCTCGGTGGAGAGGTGAGCGTCGCGCTAGCAGTCACGGGCACAGAGCGGGTCGAGGGCCAGTTCATCAGCGCGAGCGCCTCGGACGTCGAATCTGGCTACCCGCTGCGTATCCAGTCGTCCCTGGTCAACACGGGCAACGTGCAGGTCAATCCGACCTTCGACATCGCGTTCAACGGGTTCTACGGCAACCCCGTGGACCACCTGGTCACCTCGGATCAAACACTGACGCCGAACGAGCACAAGCAGCTGATCATCGAGTGGCCCACGAGCGGCAAGCCGCTGGGGTTGCTGGTCGCGCGGATACGGGTGGCGTACGGGTCGCTTGACCTTGGGACGAAGGAGGTGCGCTTCAACATCGTCCCTCCCGGGACGTTCACGCGGAGGGCGGAGCTCGCGAGTGTGCGGCTGGTGAACCGGCCGCAGCCGGGCGAACTGGCGAAGATCACCGCGTTGTTCAAGAACACGGGGCAGATCCAGA
Source organism: Dehalococcoidia bacterium (assembly GCA_035632115.1). Lineage (GTDB taxonomy): Bacteria > Chloroflexota > Dehalococcoidia > DSTF01 > JACRBR01 > DASQHL01. Next base: position 42,608 of record DASQHL010000156.1, read on the forward strand.
CGACCGGCAAGTTTATCGGTGAACTGTACGTGGGAGACCGGCTGATCGAGTCGCTGCAGAGTCCGGAGCAGCTGCTGTTGCCCGGAGGATCAGGTGACCTGGAGGTCCTGGCGCACGTAGTGGACAAGGGTACGTACACCGTCAAAGGCAAGATCAATTACGAGGGGCGGGAGACCGACGTGCAACAAGTCTCGTTCAAGGTCGGCTCGGGCGGTGGGATACCGGGGTGGATCGTGTTCGTCGCCTCCGGCGTAACCGCGGCGGTCATCGCGGGTGGCGGCCTGTGGTTTGCGAGGCGGAGGTTTCGACCGCGGCGTAGCGCGTGGTGAGCCATCGCCGGCAGGGGGCGTTGTCTCCAGCGCGGCTACGGTGAGCCGGGCCGGGTAGCGGGTCCGTGGTACGATCGCGGCACCGGCTGCCTACGACGGCGGCCACGGGGTCATATCGGAGACCGCGCCGTGACTGCCGCATTCGACCTGAGCCGCTTCCACGCATTGCTCGAGACACGGACGTTCGGCCGCAATCTCATCTTCGAGCCGTCCGTAGGATCCACAATGGACGTCGCCCGAGACTCCGCGCGCCGGGGCGCTCCGGCGGGCACGCTGGTGGTTGCCGATGAGCAGACTGCGGGGCGCGGCCGACTGGGGCGGTCGTGGGTGACGCCACCCGGCAGCAATCTCGCATCCACGCTCGTCCTCCGGCCCCGAGCTTCGCTGCTCCGCGAGGTTGCGATGATGGCGCCGCTGGCGATCTGCCACGCGGTGCAAGACATGGCGGGAATCAGGCCGGCGATCAAGTGGCCGAACGACGTGATCATCGGCGAGAAGAAGGTCGCGGGCGTGCTGATCGAATCCGATCTGGATGGCCCGGAGGCGCCGTGGGTGTTGGTCGGGGCGGGGATCAACGTGAATTTCGACCCGCGGGAATACGAGGAGATCCGGGAGATCGCGACGAGCCTGCGCGTCGAGACGGGGCATGAAGGTGACCGCGAGGCGCTGCTCGCGTCGTACGTGCACGACTTTGAGCGGTTGTACCGCGCGGCGGAGGAGGGAGAATCGCCGTTCGAGAACTGGCGCGAGCGCCTGGCGACCGTGGGGCGGCACGTGCGTGCCCAATGGGGCGGCGGTGCCGCGGAGGGTGTGGCGGAGGACGTGACGGAGGACGGGGCGCTCGTGGTGCGGACGGCGGACGGCGAGGCGATCATTGTGGAAGCGGGCGACGTGACGCTCCGGGCCTGATGGGGCGGCACCGTTTGCGACGCACGGCGAGGGTCTGCTACCTTCGAAACGCGGGGCCAGATCGGACGTCCGGGACCGCATCGGCGCGCTCAATGGCGCATCGGCTCAGGCCGACGGAGATACCGAGTGCCGCAGCAGGATACGCATCACCACCGGGTGTTGGCCTCGGGGTGGGATCGGACCGAGGAAGGAGCGGGCGGCGATGGCAAAGGGGCAGATTCAGCGCTTAGTGCGCGACCGCGGATTTGGCTTCATCCGGCCAGAGGGCGCTTCAGATGACATCTTCTTCCACACATCGGCGCTCCAGGGCGTGATCTTCGATCAACTCAACGAGGGGCAGACGGTCGAGTTCGACCGCGAGGCCGACCCGCGCGACCCGAAGCGGAGCCGGGCGGTGAACATCCGCATCGTCGCCTGACGACGGGGCGGGCAGATCCGACAGCGCGTCAGATCTGGCGCAGGCGCCGGCTCGTGATGCCGATGATCAGCACGATGATCGCCGCGAGGCCGGTGAAGCACGCGACGGTGATCTGCGGGCCGAAGACATCGATCAGCGCGCCCATCGCCAGCGCGCTGAACGGTGTGACGCCGCCGACCATGACGTAGAGCGACATCACACGGCCGCGGTAGTTGTTATCGACGATGAGCTGGATCATCACCTGGTTGAACATCAAGTAGGTGGAGTTGGCGATGCCGGCGATCACGAGGAAGGCGAAGGACAGGGCGTAGACGTTCGACACGGCGAACGCGGTGACAAGCGCCATGTAGATGAAGGTGGTCCAGACGAGGATCTGGCCGCGCTTCTTCAAGCCGGTGAGATTCGCGGCAAGCAATGCCCCGATGATCGAACCGTAGCCGACGGCGGAGGCGAGAAAGCCGAAGCCGACGGAGCCGACATGCAGTACGTCCTTCGCGAAGACGGGGACGAACTGCACGTACGGATAGACGAGGAGGCTGGGCAAGCCGGCCATGAGGATCAACAGGCGCACGTCGGGGTGCGAGCGGGCGTAGGCGACACCGTCCGCCGTGCTCCGGAACACGGAGACGGCCTGGCGGTGCGTGGGCGTGCCGGCGGCGCGGATGCGCGACGTGGCGAGGACGGAGGCGACATAGGCGGCGGCCTGCACGAGGAAGGCCGCCTGCACACCGAAGACGCCGATCAGTCCGCCGCCTATGGCAGGGCCAGCGATGCGCATCGTGTTGCCGCCAAGCGAACTGACGGCGATGGCGTTCGGGAGGTCTTCGGCGCCGACGACGTCGTAGATCATGACCTGGCGCGCGGGCTGGTTGATGCTCTCGGCGAACCCGTCGAGCGTGGCGGTGAGGTAGAGCACCCAGACGCTGATGGTGCCCGTCATGATGAGGACGGCGAGCGTGACGGCCGTCGTCGCGCCCAGACTCGTCATCACCATCAGCACACGACGGCGGCTGAAGCGGTCGCTGATGGTCCCCGCGAACGGCGACACGACGATCGAGGTGACGCCGCGAGTGAAGCCGACCGCGCCAACCTGAAAGGGAGAATTGGTGAGGTTGAAAATCAGCCAGCCCTGGGCGACGAACTGAACCCACTGGCCGAGCATGGTGCCGACGGTGCCGGCCCAGAGCGCGCGGAAATCGGGGTACCTGGCGAGCGAGTAGAAGGTACGGGAGCCAACGCCGAGCAGGCCGCGCGGGGGATTCGGCGCGGTGGCGGGCGGACCCGGGATGGGTGTCGACACGTTGAGCCTATCGGTGCTGCGGACTGGGGATGCGACATCGTAGCGAACGCTCCCGCGTGAGTGAAGGCGTGCGCCGGGTCATTGTTGCGTCGGATCAGCACGCGGCGTCTCACTCCCCGTGGGGGCGCGGGCGTTCGCCGTAATCGCCGAACGGCGCGTCGCGGCGACGGACGGCTTCGCGGAAGCCTTCGCGCATGGCGAGGTCGCGCCATGCGACGCCCTCGGGCGTGTGGCGGGCGATACCGTCGAACACGGTGCCGAGGATCTGCGTCGTACGGAGGCCCATGTTCTCGTACGCCTGGTTGACGAGCAGCTTGCTCATGACGAGTTGATTGAGCGGGATGGTGGCGAGCTTGCGCGCCACCGCGTCCACCTCCGCGGCGAGCCCGTCCGCGGGCACCGCGCGCGAGGCCAGGCCGAGGCGCTCGGCCTCGACGCCGCTCAGCGACTCGCCCGTGAGCATGAGGCGCTTCGCGTGTTCGAGCCCGAGGCGGTAGACCCACATCATCGTCGTCGGCTCGCCCCAGACGCGCGCTGGCGGGTAGCCGATGGAGGCGTCTTCGGCCATGAAGATGAGGTCGCTGCAGAGCGCCAGGTCGGTGCCGCCGCCGACGCACCAGCCATGTACCTGGGCGATAACGGGCTTGGGGCTCTCCCAGAGCGCCATGTAGGCGCTGACGTTGCGGGACATGCCGATGTAGTCGCGCACGGGGTCCCACTGGCCGGCCATGGCACGCTGGGCAGCGTCCTCTGCCTTCGTGCCCCAGTCGAGGTCGTAGCCGGCGCAGAAGGCCCTGCCGGCGCCACTGAGCACGATCACACGGACGGAGTCGTCCTCGTTGGAGGCGGCGATGGCAGCGCGAAGGTCGACAACGAGCTGACGATTGATGGCATTGAGGCGGGCCGGCCGATTGAGCACGATGCGGGCGATGGGACCGTCAGTTCGGTAGTCGATGGTGTCGAATTGCAAGGTGAGCCCTCTTATGGCAAGTCAGTCGGAACAGGTTCGCGAGGGCGTACGGCGGCGGGCCGGCGAATCCGCGCGGGTTCCCCGATTTGCCAGGGGGGACTCTCGCGCCGTACACTCTTTACATAGAGACACAGATCTTCAGTACACGTCCGCTGCGATTGCACCCCCTTCACACGGTTCTGACATTCGCACTGGTCGTCGAGAAGAGTTCTTCTGACGAAAGGTACCCGTTTGTCATCGTTCCGTGAACTCCCGCTTCGGCCTTCCAGTATGAAGGCGCTCGAAGCAATGAAGATAGAGACGCCGACCGAGATCCAGGCGGCGTCGATCCCCCACCTGCTGGCCGGACGCGACGTGATCGGCCAGGCGTACACCGGCTCCGGCAAGACCCTGGCGTTCAGCCTGCCGCTGATGGAGCAGATCGCACCCCAGAACAAGTGGCTCCAGGCGCTCATCCTGGTGCCAACGCGGGAGCTGGCCCAGCAAGTCGGCGGCGTCATCGAGAAGCTGACGAAGGGCGCGGGCATCCGCTCGACGCTGATCTTCGGCGGCCGCTCGTTCGCGCCGCAGCAAGAGGCGATCTACGCCGGTGCGCAGATCGTCGTTGGCACGCCGGGGCGTGTGCTAGACCACCTCACCCGCGGCACGATGCGGCTCGACGGCGTCACCTACCTCGTGCTCGACGAGGCCGACGAGATGCTCGACCGCGGATTTGCGCCGGACGTCGAGCGGATCCTCTCGCAGACAAACGCGGAGCGCCAGACGGCGCTCTTCTCTGCGACGACGCCGGAGTGGGTGCATAAGGTCTCGCAGAAGTACCTGAAGGACCCCATCGTGATCGAGACGTCGCGCGGCGAAGAGGAGCCCGGGCCGGACATCGACCACGTCGTGTACGAGGTGTGGCGCGAGGACAAGTTCAGCGTGCTGGCGAAGCTGCTGGACGAGCCGACCGAGGGCGCGACATTGGTCTTCGGGCGGACGAAGCACGGCGTCCGGAGCCTGGGCATCAAGCTGGAACGCATGGGCTATGCCGTGGATGTGCTGCAGGGGAACCTCAGCCAGGGGCAGCGCGACCGAGTCATCGAGAAGTTCCGCGCGGGCAAGACGCCGATCCTCCTGGCGACGAACGTCGCCGCGCGGGGGCTGGACGTGCTCCATGTGACGCGCGTGATCAACTACGAACTGCCGGAGACACACGAGCTGTTTACGCACCGCGTCGGACGCACCGGACGCATGGGGCGCTCCGGCCGGGCGATCACCATCCTCGGCCCAGCGGACCTGCCGAAGTGGCGGGAGATCGAGCGCGGGTTGGGCAAGCAGCTGCCGCGCATCTCGCCGGACGGGCAGGAGATCAAGGTCGTCGCACCGAAGCCAGCGGCCGGGCCGCGACGCCGGACGACGGCCGGGTTCGGGCAGCGGCGGCGACCGGCGTTCGCGCGGCGGTAGTCCGCGTTCCCGCACCGTCGCTCCGTATCCAGACAGCCGCTCGCGTCGAGCGGCTGTTTCGTCGCGCTCAGTAGCCGTCACGAACGAAGGTGCGGTAGCCGGCTACGACCTGGAAACCCATGCGCGCGTAGATCGGCTGACCCATCTCTGACGCCTGGAGGTTCGCCGTGGTGCAGCCGATTTCGGCGCCGCGGCGCACGGCGTGCCACGTCAGCGCTTCGCCGAGGCCGCGCTTGCGGTGGGAGGGCCGGCAGCCAACGTTCCAGACGCCGGCGGTGCGGTCGCTGGCGATGAGCGCGGATGAGGCGACGGGCTCGCCATCGACGTAGCCGACGTAGAACTCCGCATCGAGCATCTCGAGCGAGCGGGTTACGAGAAGCTGCCGCACGAGGTCCATGGGCATGCCGAACGACTCCGCGAGGACGGCGCGATGGGCGTCGAGGGTTGCCTCGTCGCGCGCGGAGCGGATCTCGAGCGACGGCGGTGGCACGGGGATCTCCGGAATGGAGGCCATCGCCATGCCGGGGACAGTGTCGCGGTAAGGCAGACCGCAGGTGGCGGCGGCCCGCTCGGCGGCGTCGTCGATGCCGGCGCGGATGCGCACGACGAACGGGAGGCCATGCGCGTCGAAATAGGCGGACGCACGGGCGACCGCGCCGGGCGGATCGGCGAGGGGACGCGTGACGAAGGCGATGTTGAACATCGCGACGGGGAGTCCGGTCCGGATCACGAGCATGCCGTCGCTCTCGACGACCTCACCGCCATCGAGAGCGGCGGCGAGGCGACGGAAGGCGGCGTAGTAGTTGTCGTCGGCGCGGGCGACCAGCTCGTCGCGGTGCATGTTGGTCCTCGTGCGCGGGTAGTGGTGGAGCGGGGGACGGGACTCGAACCCGCAACTTCCAGCTTGGAAGGCTAGCACTCTACCAATTGAGTTACCCCCGCTCGTGGGGACGCCAGCGGTGGATTATAGCGAACGGCAATCTGCGCCCGGCTCGTGGAGTCTGGAGGGTTGCATGCCTACGCCGGCCGCCCGGACGGCACATGCGAAGCCCGTTGCGAGTGCGGGCGCGGCGAGCGGTTGTCGCCTCCCCGGTCGTCGGCGTGCCGCTAGCGTTTGGGGGTGGGCGTGGCGGCGGGGGCCGTCGTTGTGACGGGCGTGGGCGGGTTGAGGGCCTGGGCAATGGCGTCGGGGAGGCGGAGCCAGGTGCCGGCGGCCCAGCCGTTGAAGCCAGTGCCGGAGAGATCGCCGGCGATCTTCCACCAGGTGAACGTCTCCGCGGTCGTTGGCCCTTCCTGAATGATGGCCTTCGTACCATCAGGCACGCAGTTGAGCTGCTTCCCCTTCTGCGTGGGCTGGTCGCGGACGCGGAGGCAATCGCCGGGGCCGAGCCCGATGACGACGACCTGGTCGCCTACCTGGAGCGGCCAGGCGATGCCGGGGACGCTCGGCTGGCTGGGGTCGTTATTGGTCACGGAGAGGACGGTCCAACCGGCCGTGCCCTGCTCGACGAGGGCGAGGGCGGTAGGGTCGGAGAACGTCGGGCCGAGGTTGTAGGCCTGGCGGGTGCCGCGCGTGCCCACAAGGGACACGCACAGCTTGCCGAGGTCGACGCCCTGCTTGGCGTTGGAGCAAAGACCGACGAAGCCGACATTACGGTTCTGCTGGACCCAGGCGGCGATAGCATCGATTGGGCCGGGGACGTTCGGGGTGGGGGTCGCCTTCGGTGTGCTGGACCCCGATCCGCCAAAGCAGGCGGAGGCGACTATGGCAGTGAACAGGACGACCGAAAGGGCGGCGGCAGACGTACGAGACGAGCGGAAGCGGACCGCCATGGAGTGATTCACCCCCCTGGAACTCCCCCGCCCTGCGCGGCAGCATACCGCGCCATGAAGTCGTCGTGCACCCGGCGGCCACCGGCCGCAAACGTGGCGCTGGTGACGCGCATGGGGCCTCCGGAACGGTCGGAGGCGGCACCGCCGGCCTCGCGAACGAGGAGGATGCCAGCGGCGACATCCCATGGCGAAACGTTCATGTGTGTATAGAGATCGATGCGACCGCAAGCGGCGTAGGCCATGCCGAGCGCGGCGCTGCCTGTGATGCGGATCCCCTGCACGTTGGGAAAGATGCGGCGCATCAGGTCAAGCTGGCGGGCGCCCATGGCATCGTCGTAGCCAAGGTCGATGCCGATGACGGCCGCGGCGACGTCTGGCTTCGCGGAGACGGCGATTGGCCGATCGTTACAGAACGCGCCAGCGCCAGAGGCGGCCCAGAAGCCCTCTGCGTGGACCGCGTCGTAAGTGAGGCCGACCACGGGCTCGCCATCGAGGCAGAGGGCGACGTTGGTACACCAGAACGGGATGCCGCAGGCGTAGTTCTTGGTGCCATCGATGGGGTCGACTACCCAGACCCAGCCGCGGCGGGCGTCGGTGCCGGAGGCCGTCTCCTCGGAGAGGATGGCGTGCGAAGGGAATTCCCCGGCGAGCAGGTCCTTGACCAGCAGCTCGGCTTCGACATCGGTGGCGGTGACGATGTTGCGGTTGCCCTTGATATCGATGGTCTGGGCACCGCGGAAGCGGGAGAGGGCGTGCTCGCCGGCGGCGCGGGCGCAGCGCCACGCGACGTCAAGTGCGGAGGCGCCAGAGGCGGCCACGGGGAGGTCGAGGGGAGTCGTCACGTTCGCAGCGTACCGGACGCTGATTGGCGGGCACAGACGGCGTGGGGGCGGCCGGGGTGGCACCGACCGGCGGTCAGTTCACGCCGAATGCTGGCGTGCGACCGACGGTCTCGGGGAGCCACGCGGCGAGCAGTTCTTCGAGATCGGCTGCGGCCTGATCGAGCGAGTGGTCGGCTTCGGCGTAAAGCACGAGGCGCTTCGGCTCGACGGCACGGGCGTGGATGTCCTCGCTGGCGGCGTGGTCGAGGACGCTGTCGCGCATGCCGTGGACGAGGAGCAGCGGCCGCGCAAGGCGCTCGACGGTGCGGGTGCCGTAGATCTGAGGCGACAGCGCGGCGACACCGGCAACGGCAGGCGAGAGTTCGCCCGCCTTGATCACGACGGCGCCGCCGAAGGAGTGACCGACGAGCGCGATGCCGCCCGTGGCGCCGAAGCCTCGTAGCAGCGAGACGCCGGCGAGCACGTCCAGCACGCACTCCTGGAACTCGCCCGGGTGACGGTAGTGGATGCGGAGGCCGCTGAGGCGGGGGCGGAGGCGGTCGGCGAGGCGGCCGTAGATGTCGTTCGCCGGGCCTTCGAAGCCGCCCATCGCGCCGCCGACGTAGATGGCGGCAGCGGGCGCGGTGGCGCAGGGGTGGAGGATGGCGCGGATCTCGCCGCGGGAGGTCGCGATGAGGACGCGGAGGTTGCCGTCCGGCTCCGGGTGCGCGGCGACATTCTCTATCGCGAGCTCGAGCTCGCGATTGTCGTTGTCTGGCGGCTCGTCGGTGAAGTCCACGGCGGCCTCCCGGCGCTCCGTGGATCTTAGCGCCGCACCGCGGGACCGGCCACGAGCGCCGTCACGGCGTCGGCGTGGCGACGGGCGGCGGGCCCGAGAACGCGCCCGGATTGTCGAGCAGGCGGTCGATGTTGGCCGCGAACGTGGTCTCGGCCTGGGTGGCCTGGGCCTGCGTGATCGTGCCGGCAGTGACGGCCTGGTTGAGGCGCTGGGTGGTCGCATCGATCAGCGCCTGGCGGAAGGCGGCGCGCTGCTGGCCGTGGGCGGCGGCGACGCTGGCGAGGGTGGCGCCGGGGACCTGCAGCTCGGTGCGCAGTTGCGTCTCGCTGATCGACAGGATGCCGGCGACGAGGGTCAGCGCCTGGCCGATCCCGCCAAATCCGCCGCGCCCGGCCGGACGGGTACCTTCCGCGATCGCGGTCTGTTCGGCGGGCGAGGGCGTGCGATTGCGGAAGGCGAATGGGGTACCCTCGGCGATCGACGTTTGGATCGCCGGGTTGGGCGTGCGGTTGCCCCGGCCGAACCTCGCGGGAGCGGTGCCCGTGGCGGCGGCAGTGGGGCTGGACGTGGAGGACGCGGAGGTGGAGCCGGAGCCGCAGGCGGCGGCAACGGCGGCGGCCGCCATCAGGCCGATGGCGGCGACACACATGCGGGACGGGAAGATCGACGGGAACCGTGTCACTGGCGCTCTCACTCCGCTCTTGTACCTGGACAATGCTGCACTCAGCTTACGGGCGCGATCGGCGGGATGTATTGCCAGACCGTAACGATCGAGAAGGGACGGCGAGACGCGCGCCGATGCAGACGCCCGGCGGTTGGGGAGTTCTCACGAAGTTGCCCGAGCGAGCGATTGCTCCGCGAGACAGGCGTGACGCGCCGCTACGCCACGACGCCGCGCTCGCGCAGGGAGGCGATGCGCGCCGGATCCACGCCGAGCGACGCAAGCACGTCGTCGGTGTGCTGGCCGGCGAGGGGCGCGGTGGAGCGCACGCGGCCCGGTGTATCGGACAGCTTGGTGCCGATGCCGAGGTGGCGGATCTTGCCGAGCGTCGGGTGGTCGACCTCGACCACCATGTCGCGGGCGAGGTTGTGGGGATCGCGCAGGGCCTCGTCGAGGGAGTAGACGGGGCCGGCGCAGATATCGCTCTGCTTGAGGACCTCGAACCATTCGTCGCGGGTGCGGGTGGCGAATTGCGCGCGGAAGTGGGCGGCGATCTCCTCGCGCTTCGCGGCGTCGTACTGGTGCGGGATGAAGTCTTCGCGGCCCATCACCTTGCAGAGGTTGACGAAGAAGTGGGGCTCCAGGCTGCCGATGCTGATCCAGCCGCCGTCCTTGCACTCGTAGACGTTGTAGTGCGGGACGGAGCCGTTGAGTAGCGTGCCGCCGCGGGTGGGCGACTGCCCTCCCATGAGGACGTTGCCCACCAGGCTGGCGAGCAGGTAGAGCACGCCGTCAGACATGGCGATATCGACATACTGGCCGCGGCCGGTGCGCTCGCGCGCCATGAGAGCGGCGAGGATGCCGAAGGCGGCGTGCATGCCGCCGCCCGCGAAGTCGGCGATGATGTTCATGGGGATGGCCGGGGGCGTGCCCGGCCATCCGATCATGCCGAGCGCGCCACCAATGCTGATGTAGTTGATGTCGTGGCCGACGAGCTGGCTGTAGGGCCCGGTCTGCCCGAATCCGGACAAGGAGCAGTAGACGAGGCGGGGGTTGCGATCCTTGAGGGTGTCGTAATCGACCCCGAGGCGCTTGACGACGCCGGGGCGGAAGCCTTCGAGGACGACGTCGGCGGTCTCAGCGAGCTGGTAGAAGACGGCACGGGCGTCTGGCTCGCGCAGGTTGAGGACGATGCTGCGCTTGTTGCGGCTCATGATGTTGTAGGCGGCCATCTTCTCGAGATCCTGGGAGCGAGCGCCGGCGAAGGCGGGGGCGAGCTTGCCGTCGGCGGGCGCCTCGATGAGGAGGACATCGGCACCGAGGTCGCCCAGCATCATCGAGCAGAAGGGGCCGGGGGCGAGGCGGGAGAGGTCGAGGATCTTGATCCCTTCGAGGGGGAGCATGCGCGTTCCTTTCGTGCGTGACTACAGGGTTGCAGGGTGTCGTCTGGCGGCGCTTCGATCAAGCGCGGGCGGCGGGAGTCAGCCGAAGGGTGTGGCGAGCGAGAGGACGAGCAGGATGAGGGAGAGCGTGATGACGACGCCGGCGGTCAGGAACCCGATCGCATTGAAGAGCGGCGTGTTGACGCGGGCGCCCATCAGCTCACGGTCGTTGGTGAGGCGGAGGAGGCTGAACAGCACGACGGGCAGCGCGACAGCATCGAGCACCTGGATGAGGAGGAGCGTCGTGGTGAATGGGATTCCCGGCAGCAGGGCGAGAGCCATGGAGATGGCGATCATGCCGGTGAACAGACCCATGAAGACGGGCGCACGCCGGAAGTCCTGAGAGATGCCCTTCTCGACGCCGAGGGCCTCAGTGACGCTGTACGCGCTGGTAAGGGCGAGGACGGGGGCGGCGAGGAGGCAGGCGCCGAGCAATCCGACGGCGAAGAGCGTGCGGGCAAGGGAGCCGGCGACGGGCTCGAGCGCGCGGGCGGCATCGGAAGCACTTTGCACCTCCACGCCCCTGGCAAAGAGCGTGGCGGCGGTGGCTACCATGATCGCGAGCGCGACGAAGTTGCTGAAGAGCGAGCCGGCAACGACATCGATCTGTTCGTAGACGTAGTCTTCGGGACGGACCGCCTTCTCGGCGACGGAGGACTGGAGGAAGAGCTGCATGTAGGGCGTGATGGTCGTGCCGATGAGGGCCACGATGAGGGTGACGCCGGCGGTTGAGCGGGGCACGGAGGGCACGACGAGGCCGCGTCCGATGCCGCCCCAGTCCGGGTGGGCGAGGACGGCGGCAACGGGGTACGCGATGAAGACGAGCGCCATGAGGAGAAACGCGCGTTCGACGAGCTTGTAGGAGCCGAACACGACGAGGACCCAGAGCACGACGGCGGCGGCAGGCACCGCGACGAAGCGAGGCACGTGGAGGAGTTCGGCGGCGGCGCCGATCCCGACGAACTCCGAGAAGGTGGTGCCGAGATTGGCGACAAGGAGTGCGATGACGATGAACGCGGTGACGCGGACGCCGAAGTGTTCGCGTACCAGGTCTGTGAAGCCCATGCCGGTGGCAGAGCCGAGGCGGGCGCACATCTCCTGGACGACGATGAGGGCCACAGTGATGACGATGAGGACCCAGAGGAGCTGGTAGCCGTAGCGGGCGCCGGCAGCGGAGTACGTTGCGATGCCGCCGGCGTCGTTGCCCGCGTTGGCAGCGATCAGACCAGGGCCAAGGATGCCCGCAAGGAGGAACGCACGTGGGAAGCGGCGCGCGAGGGTGCGTGACCTCGTCCCCGGAGGACGCGGGTCAACACGATCCGACCCTTGCGGCGCCTGTACGTCCGGAATGACAATCGCCCATCACTTCAGTGTCAGCCGCCAAACCCCCGGCTGCGACCCCGTCTCCACGATCCCTTGAGCACCACGTCCAGTACGTCATCGACGGTGATGGCGCCCAGGAATCGGCGCTCTTCATCGACGACGGGGATGGCAAGGAGATTATATTCGGCGATCTTCTCAGCGACACGCTGGGGCTCCTCATCCGACGTAACGGTCTCCAGCTCTCGCGTCATGACATCACGCACGAGCGCGCCGGGGGCGGCGATAAGGACCTGGCGCATGCTGAGGACGCCGACGAGCTGACTCTGCTCGTCGAGGACGAAGAAGTAGTAGGCGAAGTCGGGCGCATCCTCACGCGTCTGGTAGACGCGGAGGGCCTCGCTCACCGGGCGGCCGGGGGCAATCGTGAGGACATTGGTGGTCATGACGCCGCCAGCCGTATCGGGCGCGTACTCGAGGAGGCGGCGCACGGCCTGCGACTCGGGCTCCTCCATCTCGTGAAGCAGCTCTTCGGCGCGGGGAGCGGGGACTTTCGCGAGTACGTCGGCGGCCTCGTCGGGTTCCATCTCCTCAATGAGGTCGGCGGCCTGTTCAACGGGCATGGCACTCAAGAGCTGGGCCTGCTGCTCGGTCGAAAGCTCCTCCAAGGTGTCCGCAGCGTGCTCCTCGTCGAGGGAGGACAGGACTTCGGCGCCCTCCTGTTTACTCAGTTCCGAGACGATCCGCGCGAGCTGCTGCGGGCGGAGCTTGCGGAGTTGGAGGTGGCCGACCTTTAGCCGCACGGCGGGGGTGTCGGTGGTCAGGTACTCGACCTCGCGCCAGTCGGTGAGCATGCGCCCGGGGAAACGGCCACGCATGCCGCCGGGGACGAGGCGGCGGAGGATGGCGCGGCCGCCGGTATCGAGTGCGACGACGCGGTAGCCGTCATAGCTGCGGGACAGGTAGAGGTCGTTGACCCGCACGACGCGCGTGCCCCGCACGTCGATCACCTGGCGATCGAGCACGTCACTGACGAGCATGAGCTCGCCGTCGCGGCGATGGAAGCGTCCGACGTCGACGGCGGCCGTGTTGAGTCGGACGGCGCCGGGGCGAATCTCGGCGATGTGGTCGATGGGGACGAAGAAATCGCGGCCACCGGCCCGGCTGACCAGGCCCGTGACGAGCGGGTAGCCTCCCTCCCGCACCCGGGCGACCACGTCCTTGACCCGTGCGATCCGCTCGCCCTGCCGTTCGACAACGGGGGAGGCGACGATCTCCGAGAGGGCGATCAGGTCCGCATCGATCGCGGTTGCCGGAACGTGTGCCACTGTGCTCCCTCCGTGCGGAGCGTAAACCCGCCGGACTCACGCGGCAACCCCACGACAAGGTTGGAAAGGGTGCGGAGGGCTAAGGAGACGCCAGGAAGCCGGCGATCCGAGCCGAGAGCGCGGCAGCGTGCGGGCCGGCAAAGAGGTCGGTGCCGTGCGCATTACCGTCGTAGAGCTGCTCCTGTGCATCGCTGCCGGCAGCCGTGATGAGGCGCTCGAGGCCGCGGCGGGCGGGGACATCGCCGGTGCTGGCGATGAACAAGCGGGGCGCGGCGATGCGTGGCACCGCGGCGGCGGCGTCCAACCCTTCGAACTGATCCAGCGCGGAGATGGCGACCACTCCCGCAACAGACACGCGAGCCGCAACGATGAGCATAGCTGTTGCGCCGACGCTTGCACCGACGAGGAAGACGCGCGATCGGTGCAGCGTGTCGCGCATGTAGGCGTAAGCAGCGGCGACGTCAGTCTCCGCGCTCTCGAAGTCCTTCTCGCCCGTCGAAGCACCGTAGCCGCGGAAATCGAAGGTCATCACGGTGTACTGGCCCGAGGCGGCAAGCTGGAGGGCCATGGGATACCACGCGACCTGGTCGACGGGGCGCATGTGGACGAGGATGACGCCAGCGGGGCCGGAGCCGAAGACACGGGCGTCGAGTGCTATCGGCGTCAAGGCGGCCGCCTCGCCCGACTCCGGCGTTTCGCTGGCGACCGCGACGATGCGGACGTCCCGTGAGAGTGCTTCGGCCGTGCCGACGACGGGGGTCGGGGGGCGATCGGGGGCCTCCTCTGCGCACGCGCCGAGGAACAGCGCGACGACGAGCGCCGCGATCGGACACAGAGACGCACCGGCGCGACCAACGGCCGTCATGCTAGCCGTCCCCGTGCTGCTCCGGGTCTGAGGTACCGAGCTGGAATGGCGCTTCGCCCTCGGCGAGGAGCTGTGTCCGCGCCTGCTGCGCGACGGGCAGGCCCCAGATCTTGATGAAGCCGACGGCGTTGCCCTGGTCGTACTGATCGCCGCGGTCGTATGTGGCGAGCTGGTAGCTGTACAGGCTCTTCGGCGACTTCTTGCCGACGGCCACTGCCTGGCCCTTGTGGAGGCGGACGCGCACGACGCCCGTCACGTGGCGCTGGGTGCTGGCGACGTAGGCGGCGAGGTCCTGGTGGTGGGCGGTGAACCAAAGGCCGTTGTAGATGAGGTCGGCGTACTCCTGGCGAAGTGAGTTCTTCGTGCGGAGCTGGGGTTTCGAGAGAGCGAGCTGCTCGAGTGCCTCGTGCGCGGCGTGCAGCGTCCAAGCGGCGGGCGCCTCGTAGACTTCGCGCGACTTGATGCCGATGAGGCGGTCCTCGACAAGGTCCGTGCGGCCGATGCCGTGCTCGCCCGCCCACTGGTTCAGCGTCTGCACGAGCGTGACGCCGTCCATTTCGTGCCCATCGAGGCTCACAGGGCGGCCGTGCTCGAATCCGATCTCAACGTCGCGCGGCGTTTCGGGGGCGTCCTTGATCGACTTTGTCCATGCGTAGATGGCTTCGGGGGGCGACTGCCAGGGATCTTCGAGCATGCCAGCCTCGATGCTGCGGCCCCAGAGGTTCTCGTCGGTGCTGTAGGGGCTGGCCTTCGTCGCGGGGACAGGGACGTTGCGAGCAGCAGCCCATTCGATCTGCTCGTCGCGGCTCATACGGTGCTCGCGCACCGGCGCGATGATTTCCAAGTCCGGCGCGAGGGCCTGCGTGCTGACATCGAAGCGCACCTGGTCGTTGCCCTTGCCGGTGCAGCCGTGGGCGACGGCGCTAGCGCCTTCCTCGCGTGCGACATCGACCAGCATCTTGGCGATGAGCGGCCGGCCGATGGCGGTTGCGAGCAGGTACTGACCTTCGTACACGGCGCCGGCCATCAACGCGGGAAAGGCGAAGTAGTCGATGAACGGCCGCTTGCCGTCGCGCACGATGGCCTTGACGGCACCGATCTCCATCGCGCGCTTCTCGACGGTCTGGAGATCCTTTTCGTTACCGAGATCGATCGTGAGGGCGATGACGTCGTAGCCGCGCTCCTCCTTGAGCCAGCGGATGGCGACCGAGGTATCGAGACCGCCCGAGTATGCGAGGACGACCTTCTTGGCCATATCAGGGCACCTCATGCGCACACGGATTGTTGCGGGACGTGCATGCTTTGTACGGGAAAGGGCGTGGGGGTGCAAACGTGCTAGGGATCGAGCGGGTTCATGACGAGGCCGGTGGGCAGCTTGGGGTAGAAGTAGGTGGACTTCTGGGGCATGCGACCTCCCGCGTCGGCGACTGCGAGGACCTGTTCGACCGGCGTGGCGTTGAGGAGAAAGGCGGCGTGCGCGTCGCCGAGGGCGACGGCCGCGACGGCCGCCGCAGCGTCCTGTGTGTACGTGACAACGCCACCGTCCGCGAGCGCGGCGTCATCGATGCCGAAGAGGGGAGCAAGGACGCCGTACTGCAGCACGCTGACATCGAGCCGTTTCCATGCGTCCGGCTGAGCCGCCGGCATCGCGGCCTGTGCGACGGCGGCGGCGCGCACTGTAAGGAGGTAGGCGCCGTCCCTCGTGAGCAGGCCAAACGCCGTGGCGTGGCGGCCAGCTTCGGCGACGCGCGTCAGCAGGTCTTCGACGGTCGCGCGAGGGCGCCGCGCGACCTCAAACGACGCGGTAAGCGCATCCAGGCGCGACGGATCCAGAGGGCGGTGGACGACGCGGTGGGTGGGCAGCACGAGCAGGCCAGGATCGCGGACGTCGGTCAACGCCATGAGCACGAAGTTCTCCGTCTCGTCGCCGGTCCAGGACGGGGCACGCGCGCGTGCCTCGTCGCGATAGGCGAGCGCAGTTTCGTATCGGTGGTGCCCATCGGCGATGTAGACATCGGAGCGAGCGATGAGATCGCGAAACGACGCAACGCCCGCCAGATCCGAGACTGATGTGAGTGTGTGGCGCTGTCCGTCCGATTCGATGTCGTATAACGGCTGGCCGTGGAGGTCGAGCGAGTGGGCGCGGGCAGCTGCGCGATAGAGGCCGTAGACAGGGCTGATCTGCGTACGCGTGGCGCGCAGCAGCTCCAGGCGATCGGCTTTGGGGCCGGAGAGCGTGTGCTCATGCGGCTTGATGACGCCCTTCTCCCACTCCTCCAGGCGCACGGCCGCGAAGACAGCGTTTCGTGCGAACGAGCTCCCTTCCCACGTGTACTCCTGGCGGTAGGCGTACAGCGCGGGGTGAGCATCGCGCGTAAGGGCGCCGTCCCGGCGCCACTCGGCGAGGTCGCGGGCGGCGCGGGTGTAGCGGTTGTCGACCGGCGTGTCGTGCGAGGCCGCTTCGCCGTATTCGAGGCGTACGACGTTCCGGGGATGGCGGCGGTACAGTTCGGCCTGTTGCGAGGGCGAGATCACGTCGTACGGTGGCGCGACGGTGAGCGCGGGATCGATGCGAGCCGCGTCGTAACGCAGCGCGCGGAACGGACGGACATCGGCCATGCGGGAGTATAGGCGGCGCGATCCGCCTGGTGGTAGCGGCGTCGCGCTGGGGTGTCCCACGAGGCGCGAGTATAGTGTCGGGCGATGTCGTTCTACTGCGTGTTCTGTGAGATCATCGCGCACCAAGAACCGGCCCAGATCGTCCACGAAGACGACGACGTGGTGGTCTTTCGTAACCGGCTGAACTGGGTGCCTGTGATGCTGCTGGCGGTGCCGCGCCGGCACATGTCGCAGGGCGAACTGTGGACGTCGGATGAGATGGTCCGAGTCGCGAAGGTGGCGGCAGAGACGGGGGCTGCGCACTGCCCGAACGGCTTCCGGCTGCTCAGCAACTTCGGTTCCGACGCGATGCAGAGCCAGGCGCACGGCCACGTGCACATCATCGGTGGGACGTACCTGGGTGAGTACGCCTAGCGGCGGCGAGAGAACGGCGGGCACGCGCCACGGTTCTACATCTCGATGCCGAGGCTGGCGATCGCGGCGTGTTGGGCCTCATTGAGCTGGCGGACGCCGGCGGCGCCGAGATCGACGATGCGATCCATCATGGCGCGGTCGAAGGCCTCGCCCTCGGCGGTGCCCTGCAGCTCTACGAAGCGGCCATCGTCGGTCATGACGACGTTGAAGTCGACCTGGGCCGACGAGTCCTCGACGTAGTCCAGATCGAGGAGGGGCTGACCCTCGACGATGCCGACGCTGACGGCGCCGACGAGGCCGGTGAGCGGGAGCGATCCGACCACGCCGGACTTGACGAGGCGTTGGAACGCCTGCGCAAGCGCGACGCAGGCACCCGTGATCGACGCGGTGCGCGTGCCGCCGTCAGCGCGGATCACATCGCAATCGACGATGAAGTTGCGCTCGCCGATGAGATCGAGGTTCGCGACGCTGCGAAGGGCGCGGCCGATGAGGCGCTGGATCTCCTGGGAGCGTCCGCTCTGGCGGCCGCGCGCGGCCTCGCGCTCGGTGCGGGTATTGGTGGAGCGAGGCAGCATGCCGTATTCGGCGGTGACCCAGCCGCCGCCGGTGCCGCGCAGGAACTGTGGCACGCGATCTTCCATGCTCACCGTACAGAGCACCCAGGTGTTGCCGAAGCGGACCATGGCTGATCCTTCGGCGTGGTCGAGGAAGTTGGGTTCGATCGTCACCGGGCGCAACTGATCCGGCGAGCGTCCATCGTGTCGGGCCAAGGTGTGCTCCTTCAAGTCAGGGCGCCGGATGCCGCTAGAGCCTAGCGCGACGGCCGCGGCGTGACCAGCGACGCCGATGCTAGTGCGATGGCGCTACCCAGAGCCGTTGCCCGTCCGTCTCGAAGCGCACGCTGCCAGCGGATGCGGTGTTGTAGACGGTGGCGTAGCGCTGGAGGCGGGCGACGACCTCGGCGGCCGGGTGTCCGAACTGGTTGTCTTTGCCAGACGACACGACAGCGACGGCCGGCCGGACGGCGGCCAGGAACTCCGCGGTGCTCGACGTGTTGCTGCCGTGGTGCGCGACCTTCAGGACGTTGGCCCCCACATCGACGGCGGCATTGAGGAGCGCCCTTTCGGCCTTCGCTTCGATGTCCGCGGCGAACAGGAAGCTGACGCCCCCATACGACAGGCGCACGACGGAGCCGGTGTTGTTCACCTGCGGGTCGGCCGCCATCGCGTCGTCAGGGCCGATCACGTCGAGGCGCGCGCCGCCGCCCAGATCGAGGGTCGTGCCGCGCCGCGCCGGCTCCACGTTGAGATGCTCAGCACCGACGGCGGCGAGCCATGCGCGATCGCCGGCGGACGGTTGCACCCCGGGACCGGCGAGCACGCGCCCGACGTCGTAACGCGCGAGCACATCGACAAGACCGTACATGTGGTCGGCCTGGGGGTGCGTCAAGAGGACGAGATCGATGGAGCGATCGTACCAGGGCAGTTCGTCGCCGAGGGCCCGCAGCACCGCGGCGCCGGGGCCGCCATCGATCAGCACCTGACGGCCGGAAGGCGACTGGATGAGGATCGCGTCACCCTGGCCGACATCGAGCACGGTAACGCGAAGACGGGCCGGGGGCGACGGGCGAGACCACCAGCCGACCGCCACGGCGAGCAGCAGCGCTGGCATCGCGACGGCCAGCAGGCCCGGCAGGCGCGGCGACCATTGCGCGATGGACGGCGCTTCCGGCGGGCGGAGAGAGAGAAGTGCCGCCGCCGCGAGGGCAAGCGCGGCGTAGGCCGCCAACGCCCACCAGCCCGTGAAGGCGCCGACTTCAAGCGCGGCGTGCGGAAGCGCCGCAAACCAGCGGGTGGTTTCGATCCAGAACGAGAGGAGATAGTACGCGGGCGCCGCGAAGATCAGCCGGCCGGCGGGGAGCAGTCCTCCCACCGCGGCGACCAGCGAGGACCCGAGAATCAGCGGGAACGCCGGAACGACGAGGAGGTTCGCCGGGACAGCGACCAGCGACAGGCGTCCGAAGTTAAGCGCCAGGAGGGGCGCGGTGGCGGCGATCGCCGCGAGCGTGACGGCGAGCGGTTCGACGACGAGGGTGGGCAGCCAGCCGGGGACGGCGTCGCGGCGGAGGGCGCGCGCCGCGAGCGCGATGATCCAACGCCGGAGTGGCGACGCGAGGTAGAGGATGCCCGCCGTGGCTGCGAAGCTGAGCTGGAACGACACGTCGCGGATGGCAGACGGGTCGAGCCCGAGCATGAGGGCGGCGGCAAATGCGAGCGCCGTGATGGAGCTGGCGCGTCGGCCGGAGACGGTCGCGATCACCATCAGCACGCCCATGATCAGCGCGCGGAGGACGGGCGGCGAGAAGCCGATGAGGGCGGCGTAGGCGGCGATCGCGGCGATTGAGAGCAAGAGCGCGCGGCGGCGGCCAACGGCCCACATCACGAACATCGTAGCGAACGCGGAGACGAGGACGACGTTTGAGCCGGAGACGACGACGAGATGCGAGGTGTTCGTAGTATTCAGATCCGCGGCGAGATCCGGCGGCAGCGCAGAGCGGCGGCCGAGCAGGACGCTGCGAGCCAGCGAGGACTGCGGCTCGGGCAGGGCGAGGTCGATGCCGCGGGACAGACGCCGCCGAAGCGAGAGCACGGTCGCGCGCACGATGCTGTCGTCCTCGTGGCCGACGAGGTGCGCCGCGGGGAACGCCATGGTGCTGGCGATGCCGCGGCGCGACAGGTACTCGGCGTAGTCGAACCCGGGGACTGCGGCGGGAGACTGAAGCTGGCCCTCAAGCTCCAGCACGTCGCCGGAGCGGTAGCGTGGGAAGAGGCCGGTGGTGACGAGCACGCCGCCAGACGCGGGCTGCCATTCGCCGCGGAGCTGGACGGCGCGCACCGTGACGGCGAAGCGCTGCGATGCATCACCCAGATCGGGGTCATCGCGGAGGACGGCGCGGATGCGCATGGCGACGCTGTCGTTGAAGCGCGCAGCGGCGTCGGGCGAGAGGTGCGGACGCGATGTCTCGTAGCGGGCGGCGCTTGCCAAGAACAGTAGCGGCAAGGCGAGAGCGAGGAGGAGCGTGCGGCGGTCGCGGCGGACGGCAGCGACTGCGGTTGCGGCGAGGGCGACGGCGAATGCCAGTTCCCAGGCGCCGCGCCCGAGCGTCGCCGCGGCGACCGTGCCGGCGATCCATGCGGCGGCGAGCCATGCGAGGGTCATGCGTCCGTCCCTGGGTGCGCGTCCCACGAGAGGCGATCGTACTACAGCGGGTCAAGGGGGTGTTGACATGCGTCAGCGTGCTCTGTGAATGAGCAGCACGGCCCATTGGGGCCGTGGCGGCCCCGGAATGCGTCTCTACCGGGTAGCGGCGGCGTCACGTAGCATGAGTGCGCTCCGGGGCGAATTCATTGGGGGATGGGCATGACCGCAACGGGAATCATCGAGGATGCGCGCAAAGCGGGCCGGACGCTGCTGACGGAGATCGAAGCCAAGCAGGTGCTGGAGGCGGCCGGCGTGCCGGTGTCACCAGCGCGGCTGGCACGGACGCGCGACGAGGCGGTGAAGATGGCGGCCGAGCTGGGTTACCCCATCGTGCTGAAGATCGTGTCACTGGAGATTACGCACAAGTCGGACGTGGGCGGCGTGGCGCTGGGGCTCGCTTCGGCGGAGGCGGTCGGCACCGCGTTCGACGAGGTGGTGGCATCGGCGAAGCGACACGTGCCGGACGCGACCATCGAGGGCGTGGCGGTGCAGCGGATGGAGCCGCCGGGCATCGAGGTGATCGTCGGCATGACGAAGGATCCGCAGTTCGGGCCAGTGTTGATGTTCGGGCTGGGCGGCGTGCTGGTCGAGGTGCTGAAGGACGTGGCGTTCCGTGTGGTACCGATCAACGAACGTGACGCGCGCCAGATGGTGCACGAGATCAAGGGGTACCCGCTGCTGGAGGGGTACCGCGGCCACGAGCCAGCCGATGTTGCGCAGCTGGAGCAGCTGTTGCTGACGGTGTCGCGCTTCATCGAGGAGCACCCGGAGGTAGCGGAGCTGGATCTGAACCCGGTGTTCGCCTACAAGGACGGCGCGCTGGCGGTGGATGCGCGGATCGTGCTGGGGTGATGCTCCGCATCAGCAACAGAGAGCAGAGAGCAGAGAGCAGACGGCCGGACGAAGATCGTGCGGTTTGTTCTCCGTTCGCTGTCCTCCCGCGTGGCGAAGCGAGCGCGCTATGACCATCTCCCTAGAGCACCTGCGGCGCGTGCTCAACCCCCGCACGGTCGTGGTCGTGGGGTCGAAGAAGGCCGACGGGTACATGTGGCTGCGGAACTACAGCACGTTCAGGGACGGGCCGCTGTACTCCGTGCAGATCGACCCGAACGAGATCCCGGGGATCGAGGCGATGGGCGTGCGGAACTTCACGTCGCTGATGGACGTGCCGGGCGAGATCGACTACGCGATGCTGGCGGTGCCGCGGCCGGTGGCGCCACGCGTGTTGGCCGACTGCGCGAAGAAGGGCGTGGCGGGCGTCGCGCTGTTCACGTCGGGGTTCGCCGAGACGGGCGAGGAGGACGGCATCCGGCTGCAGGAGCAGGTGCTGGAGATCGCGCGGGCGGGGGGCATCGCGCTGATCGGGCCGAACTGCATGGGGCTGTACAACCGGCGGCTGGGGATCCGGCAGAGCGCGGAGCAGGGCGCGGGCGAGGCCGGCGACGCGGGCTTCATCTCGCAGAGCGGGACGCACGCGATCAACTTCGGACTGGTGGGCGAGCAGTACGGCGTACGGGTGAGCACATCGATCAGCATTGGCAACGCGATCGTGCTGGACGTGCCGGACTATCTCGATTACCTGGCGGACGACGCAGAGACGAAGGTCATCGCGATGTACATCGAGGGTGTGAAGGACGGCGCGCGGTTCGTGCGGTCGCTGCGGCGCGCGGCGTCGCTGAAGCCGGTGGTGGTGTGGAAGGGCGGCGTCACGGACGCGGGCGCGCGGGCGACGATGTCGCACACGGGGTCGCTGGCGGCGCCGACGGCGGTGTTCAACGCGATCGTGCGGCAGGCGGGCGCCGTGCTGGCGACGAGCCTCGAGGACACGATCGACGTGGTGAAGGCGCTACTGTACGCGAAGCCGACGACGGGGCGCGGCATGGGGCTGATGGCGATGACGGGCGGGCAGTCGGTAGTGATCACGGACGCGTTCGTGCAGGCGGGGCTGGAGGTGCCGCGGCTGTCGGATGCGTCATACGCGGAGCTGCGGGAGTTCTTCAACATCATCGGCGGCAGCTACCAGAACCCGCTCGACATGGGCGGGACGGTGGGGTACGGGCAGGCGAGCGGGAACATGCGCAAGCTGTTCGAGATCCTGGACGGCGACCCGCATGTGGACGCGATCGCGATGGAGATGGCGTCCGGCTTCCTGGCGCGGATGTGGGCGGCGAACCCGGCGAGCCTGGACACGCTGCTGGACACGCTTTCGGAGCACCAGGAGCGATCGAGCAAGCCGTTCGTGGCAGTGCTGCAGCCGCAGCATGTGGAGGATGTGGTGCGGCAGGCACGGCTGAAGGTGCAGGAGCGTGGGATCGCGGCGTTCGCGTCGTTCGAGCGGGCGGCGGGGGCGCTGCGGCGGGCGATCGACTATCACCGGTTCAAGGCGGGGGTGGACTGACTGCACCCCGCTAGTTGACCAATTACATTCGTTTTGCACATTTCGCTCTCCGGGGGCCGGGCGGCGGTCTGAGAAGCTAGCGCACGTGCCGCCCGGGGCGTGACCTCTGATTGCGCGGATTGACATTGATTGTTCCGGAGTCGGTTCAATCAATCGGACCGCGCGATGGGCGGCGGCATCGGCGTGATCATAAGGCGAGCGTAGGGGATCGCTGCGCGATCTCTAAGTGATTGGTGTCACTGGTCGCGCGGGATTTCAGGGGCGGCGACGGCGTTGCAGCGGGCGATTGGGCTGTCACTGGTGGAAGGCGGAGTTCGACTCAACGCGGGGATGCCCCCCGTCTGCGAGCGCGGAAAGCAGCGACGGCGCATCGAAGTCGTAGAACGGACCGGGGATCCGTGGTTGAGCCGAATTGGGCTTGGGGCGCTTCAGGTAGTCGAAGGTCAATCCCCGCGATAACAGTCGCGCGCGATCGATTGCTGCCGTCAAGTGCGTAAAGAGCACGTCGGGGCGTACAACGAGCTCGACTCTCCCGTTCATTCCCGTTCTGAGGCCGAGGTGAACATTCTTTACAGATCGCGCATGCGGCCTCCACAGCCAGCGCCCGAACCGCGTTCCACTCAGTCCGACCTCGAACTCTTGACCATCGTTGAGTTCGACTATGATCTGCTGATATTGGTGCGCTTGCCCGTTTCTGACCAAGTCAAAGAGCGCCCATAGCAGTTGCCGTGGACGATCTGAATCGGGCTGCGCTGCAGATGATGGAAGTTCGAAGTCGCGAGATCCAGCACATGGCTTAGGTAAAAGTGTGAAGTAGCGAGGCTCGATCGCCGCAAGCGCGCGCGAGTAGTCAGCAAGCGCCTGGCCCGTCTGATCGGCGGACGCGAGACGACACGACCATTCAAG
>DASQHL010000157.1:0-15370 GCA_035632115.1 Dehalococcoidia bacterium
CATCGTCGACGCCGCGGCCGCCGGCATCATCGCCCGCGGCGCTGTCGCTGCCGTCCTCGTTGGTGCCGACCGCATCGCCGCCAACGGCGACGTCGCGAACAAGGTCGGCACCTACGGCCTCGCGCTCGCCGCCCGCGCCCACGGCGTGCCCTTCTACGCCGTCGCCCCCGCCAGCACAATCGATCGCACGACGCCGGACGCTGCCCATATCGTCATCGAAGATCGCGCCGCCGAAGAGGTGCTGTCGTTCGCGTCTGCGCGCGTCGCCCCCGCCGGCACGTCCGCCCGGAACCCCGCCTTCGATCGCACGCCCGCCGCGCTCGTCTCGGCCATCGTCACCGAGCGCGGTGTCCTCCGCCCGCCATACGCCCCCGCCATCGCCGATGCCCTTGCGACGACGGCGGTGGCGTCATGACCAGCGCCACGCTCGCCGTCATCGGTGGCTCCGGGTTCTACGAAATGGACGGGGTCTCCGCTGTCGAGACCGTCCGCGTCGATACGCCCTTCGGCAGCACCTCCGCCCCGATCGCCGTCGGCACGCTCGAGGGCGTTCGCACCGCCTTCCTCCCGCGCCACGGCGCTGGCCACGGCATCCTCCCCGGCGAGCTCCCTCAGCGCGCGAACATCTGGGCGCTCGCCTCTCTCGGCGTCCAGGCGATCATCTCCGTCAGCGCCGTCGGCAGCCTCAGGGAGGAGATCGCCCCCCTGCACATGGTCGTCCCCGGCCAGCTCATCGACCGCACGTCCGGCGCCCGCCCCGCCACGTTCTTCGGCCGCGGCATCGTCGCCCACATCGCCTTCGATGCGCCGTTCTGCCCTCGTCTGAGCGACACGCTGTTCGCCGCCACCGGCGCGGCCGGCGTCGCTGCCCATCGCGGCGGCACCCTCGTCGTGATCGAAGGGCCCGCCTTCTCCACGCGCGCCGAGTCGGAGCTATACCGGACCTGGGACGCCGACGTCATCGGCATGACCGCCCTGCCCGAGGCGAAGCTCGCCCGCGAAGCCGGCATCTGCTACGCAACCCTCGCCTGCGTCACCGATTACGACACCTGGCACGAGGACCACGGCGCCGTCTCCGTCGAGATGGTCGTCGCGAACCTCCGCCGCAACGTGGGCAACGCCCGCCGCGTCGTCGCCGCTGCCGCCCGTGCCTTCCCACCCCGCCGCAACTGCGCATGCGCCGATGCCCTCGCATCCGCCATCATTACGCCGCTCCACCTCGTGCCGGAGCAGACGCGACACGACCTCGCCCCCATCCTCGGAAGGCTTGCGGAGGTGGCGCCGTGACCCGCGCCGAACGCTCCGCCGCCGCACTCGACCACGCGGAGCAGTACGTGATCCGCGCGCTCCGTGACCGCGAGCAGATCCGCCAGATTCTGGAGGGCCGCCGCCCCTACGCCGCCTACGCCCTCGGCCAGCTCGAACCCGCGCTCTTCCGCATGACGCGGTGGTGGCTCTCCGCCAGCCTGCAGAGCCAGGCCCTCCTGCTCCACTCGACCGGTGGCCTCGGCAACGCCACCTTCGCCATGGGCGAGGCCGGCGCGCTCGGCGCGCTCCTCTCCGTCCACCCCGGACCGCGCCACACGTTCCTCACCTGCGAGGTCAGCCACCTCGAAACCGTCCTGCGCCACTTCAGCCTCGATCAGCGCCAGACCATGATCCGCATGCAGGCCACCCCCCAGTCCTTCCGCCCCGCCGTGGACGCCTCCGTCCGCCGGCTCACCAGCGACGATCTGCGCGAGATCAATCGCCTCTACCGCACCGATGGCGTGCCGTCGTTCTACAGCGCCCGGCAGATCGATGACGCCGTCTACTTCGGCGCCGAGCGCGACGGCCGCCTCGTCGCGATCGCCGGCACGCACGTCATCTCCAGCGCCAGCGCCATCGCTGTCGTCGGCAACGTCTACACCCACCCGCAGTACCGCAACCAGCATCTCGCCCAGGCAACCACCGGCGCCGTTACCGCGCAGCTCCTCCGCTTCTGCCGCGAGGTCGTCCTGAGCGTCGACCCCACCAACGCGTCCGCCGTGCGCGCCTACGAGCGTCTCGGCTACGCCGAGGTCGCCCGCCTCATCGAAGGCGCCGCTATCCGTCGCGACTACCTCGGACTCCCGACCGCCGTCCGCCGCCTCCTGGCTCGCGCCCGCGGCCGTGATGTCAGCGCCGAGGTCGTCCGCGCCGATCCCGGTTGACAGAGCAGCTCAGCGCGCCGGACCGGCGCACCAACGAACATGCACGGCGCGCGGCGCCGTGGCTATCGCAGAGGAAGGACGCACGTGACGACGACCAACACCATCCCACATGACGTGAAGGACCTGCGCCTCGCCGAAGAAGGCGTCCGCCGTATCGACTGGGCCGCCCGCGAGATGCCCGTCATCTCCCTCATCCGTGACCGCTTCGCCCGCGAGCGCCCGCTCAACGGCCTGCGCGTCGCCGCCTGCCTCCACGTCACCACCGAGACGGCCAACCTCATGATCGCCCTGCGCGACGGCGGCGCCGACGTAGCCCTCTGCGCCTCCAACCCCCTCAGCACACAGGACGACGTCGCCGCCGCCCTCGTCGCCGAGTACGGCATCTCCACCTTCGCCATCAAGGGCGAGGACAACGACACCTACTACCGCCACATCGACGCCGTCCTCGACCACCACCCCCAGGTCACCATGGACGACGGCGCCGATCTCGTCGCCCGCCTCCACCGCGACCGCACCGACCTGCTCGCCGGCGTCGTCGGCGGCACCGAGGAGACCACCACCGGCGTCATCCGCCTCCGCGCGCTCGGCGGCGAGGGCCGCCTCAAGTACCCGATCATCGCCGTCAACGAGGCGAACACCAAGCACATGTTCGATAACCGCTACGGCACCGGCCAGAGCACCCTCGATGGCATCACCCGCGCCACGAACGTCCTCTGGGCCGGCAAGACCGTCGTCGTCGCTGGCTACGGCTGGTGTGGCCGCGGCCTCGCCTCCCGCGCCCGCGGCATGGGCGCGCAGGTCGTCGTCACCGAGGTCGACCCCCTGCCCGCCCTCGAAGCCGTCATGGACGGCTTCCGCGTCATGCCCATGGCCGACGCCGCAAAGATCGGCGACATCTTCGTCACCCTCACCGGCGACATCAACGTCATCGACCGCCACCACATGGACGCCATGAAGGACGGCGCCATCATCGCCAACTCCGGCCACTTCAACGACGAGATCAACCTCAAGGCACTGGAGACCATGGCCGAAGCCCGTCGCGCCGTCCGCCCGTTCGTGGAGGAGTTCAAGCTCGGCGATGGCCGCAAGCTCTTCGTCCTGGGCGAGGGCCGCCTGATCAACCTCGCCGCCGCGGAGGGACACCCCGCCAGCGTCATGGACATGAGCTTCGCCAACCAGGCCCTCAGCCTCGAGCACCTCGTCAACAATCAGCAGAACATGCCCGTCGCCGTCTATCCCGTTCCCCACGAGATCGACGCCGAGATCGCCCGCCTCAAGCTCAAGGCCATGGGCACCGATATCGACGTCCTCACCGACGAACAACGGCGCTACCTCACCTCCTGGGAGAGTGGCACGTAAATGGACACGGGAAACGGGAAGCGAGGTGCGGGGCTCGCTGAGCGAAAGGCCATTCGCTCCTATCGCGACAGCGAAGCCTACCAGCGCGCGATGACGCTGCTCGCGCCGCTGCATCTGCTTCTCGTGAAACTGCCTGATGTTGAGCGCTACGAACTCGGAAGCCGGCTCCGGCGCGCCAGCGAGTCGGTCTCCGCTAACATCGCCGAAGGGTACGGCAAGAAGCGCTCCCCGAAGGTAGTTCAGGTTGTATCTCGGTCATGCGCTCGGCTCCGCGAACGAGGTGATCGTGCACCTCGAGATCGCGGTTGCCGTGGGATACCTCTGGCAGGATGAGGTGAACGAATTAGTGGACGGGTACGAAATCGTTGCGAAGCAGCTATTCCGGCTCATAGAGAGCTGGCAGGATTTCAGCACGAAGTGATGCCCGGGCGGAGCGGGGTGGTATCCCGCTTCCCGTTTCCCGTCTCTCACTTCCATGTCACGAAGGGACCAACATGCCAACAACATTCATGACCTCGCCGAAGCTGCTCCTCACCTCGGAGTCCGTCACCGAGGGCCACCCCGATAAGATGTGCGACCAGATCAGCGACGCCGTCCTCGACGCCATCCTGACCGAAGACCCCATGGGCCGCGTCGCCTGCGAGACCGCCTGCACGACCGGCCTCGTCGTCGTCATGGGCGAGATCACCACGAAGACCTATGTCGATATCCCCACGATTGCCCGCGAGACCGTCCGCGACATCGGCTACAACAACCAGCACTACGGCTTCGACTGGGAGACCTGCGGCGTGATGGTCTCCATCAAGGAGCAGTCCGGCGACATCGCCATGGGCGTCAACCAGGCGCTCGAAGCGCGAGAGGGCACCAACGAAGACCACCTGGACACCGGTGCTGGCGACCAGGGCATGATGGTCGGCTTCGCCTGCGACGAGACCCCCGAGTTCATGCCCCTCACCATCTCGCTCGCCCACAAGCTCTGCCGCCAGCTCGCCTACGTGCGCAAGATGGGCGGCCTCAGCTATCTGCGACCCGACGGCAAGTCACAGGTCACCGTCGAATACGACCACGGCCGCCCGAAGCACATCAGCACCGTCGTCATCTCCACCCAGCACGACCCCGACATCTCGCGCGAGGCCCTGCGCGACGACGTCATCGAGCACGTCATCAAGCCCGTCCTCCCCGGCGATCTCGTCGAGAAGGCGCCCCGCATCCTCATCAACCCCACCGGCCGCTTCGTCATCGGCGGCCCCATGGGCGATGCCGGCCTCACCGGCCGCAAGATCATCGTCGATACCTACGGCGGCATCGCACGCCACGGCGGCGGCGCCTTCTCCGGCAAGGACCCGACGAAGGTCGACCGCTCTGCCGCCTACGCCGCCCGCTACGTCGCCAAGAACATCGTCGCCGCCGGCCTCGCCTCCCGCGCCGAGCTGCAGCTCTCCTACGCCATCGGCGTCGCCCACCCCACCTCGATCTCCGTCGAGACCTTCGGCACCGGCACCATCGACGACGATCGCATCCTCGATCTCATCAACGCCCACTTCGACCTGCGCCCCGCCGCCATCATCCGCGATCTCCAGCTCCGCCGGCCCATCTACCGCGCCACCGCCGCCTACGGCCACTTTGGCCGCGACGACATCGACGCCCCCTGGGAGCGCACCGACAAGGCCGCCGCCCTCCGCGCCGAGGCCGGCGTCCGCGCCCGCCCCGAGGGCGTCCCCGGCGCCTGACCCCACGCCCCTGCCAACAACCCAGAGGGCGGGCCAACGTGCCCGCCCTCCTGCGGCCTTGAGACACCGGCGCGGCGGTCGCCGCTCTACCCTGACCGGACGTGTGATTAGGGGCCGATCGACAGGTGCCGGGACGGCAGATCCGGGGCTACGATCGCCGCAGGACCCTCGATCAACGACATCGACCACCTCGGGGGTGTCGGCATGAAGCGCAAGGTTCCGCAACGCCTCAGCTTCCAGGACGCCGCATTCGCCTACTTCGAACGAGACGCCTACCCCCTGAACGTGGGCTCTGTGGCGATCTACGAAGGCACGATCGGGTTCCCGCGGTTCCTCGCCCATGTGGACCGGCGCATTCAGCTGGAGCCGCGCTACCGCCAACGCCTGATCGGCGTGCCGTTCGCGCTCCACCACGCGCAATGGGTCGATGATCCCGACTTCGACGTCCGCCACCACGTCTCGTCCGTCGCGCTGCCGGCTCCCGGTTCGGAGCAGCAACTCGCGGCGATGGCCGGCGAGTTCTTCTCGACGCGCCTGCGCCGCGACCAGCCGCTCTGGGAAATGCGACTAGTCGAAGGTCTGAGCGGCGGACGCACGGCGCACCTGGCGAAGGTGCACCACTGTCTGGTCGATGGTGTGGGCGGTGTGGGCCTCCTGGCCGCGCTTCTCGACACGAGCCCCGAGCCCCGGCATGTGCGGCTGCGCGCGCATGAGGCGCCGCCGCTCCCCGGCGGCTTGTCGCTGATCGGCGAAGCGCTCTACGATCGCGCGATGGGCCAGCTCCGCTTCAACGAGCGCTTGGCCCTCGGAATGCTTGACTGGCGTCCGTTACTCGCGAGCGCGCGGTCGATCACCCGGGCGCTCTGGGCGGCGGGGCCCTACTTCGTCGTGCCGGCCGTTAGGACGCCGTGGGCCATGCGCCTGCACGCGCCCAGCCGTCTCGCCTGGCAGGTGCTTCCGTTCGCAGACGCCCACCGCGCCGCGCGCGAACTCGGCGGCACGATCAACGACCTGGCGCTGACCGTGATCGCCGGCGGGCTCCGCCGGTATCTGGAGGGTCAGGACGTGTCCACGAAAGGCCTGGTGCTCCGCGCCGGCTTGCCCGTCAGCGTGCGTCGCGATGAGCATGCGGCGCTGGGTAACAGGGTCTCGTTCATGCTCGCGGGGCTGCCGGTGGGCGTGCGCGACGCCCGCGAGCGGTTCCGCATCATCAGCTCCGAGGTCTCGTCGTTGAAGCAGCAAGGCCAGGCCGCCGGCGTCGAAGAGTTGATGGAGCGCCTCGGCGATCTGCCACCCGCAGTGCACATGATCACCGGGCAGACCCTGGCGATGCCAAACCGCCTCACCAACCTGATCTGCACCAACGTGCCGGGTCCGCTGCAGCCGCTGTACCTCCAGGGCCACCGCATGCTGCAGCACTTCCCCTGGGTGCCGATCGCGTGGCAGATGGGGCTCTCCGTGGCGATCATGAGCTACGACACCGGCCTCTACTTCAGCATCACCGCCGATCGCGAGACGCCCGGCGACATCACGGCGATCGCCGCCGGCATCGGAGACGCGTTCGACGAGCTCATGGCCACAACGGCGTCCCGCGAGCCGCGGGCGGCGTCGGCGCCTCGACCGTCCGGCGTCCCGGCGACGGCGGAGCCTGCATCACGGACGCTGAGCCCGGCGCCTGCCGTCGCTGCGCAGTCCGCGCCCGGCGGCTGAGGCCCGGCCGCTCCGGCCCGAAGTCTCACACCGAGATCATGACCGGCTGCGGGCATGCCTGGACCGAGGCGTGCCAGACGCCAGACCGCCGCATGGCCGGCAGACGACGAACATGGTGGCGGAGTCGCTCATGAGCTGCAGGTCCGTTTGATGAACATCGTCTGTGCACCGCTCCAGTCTGTCTCGGCAAAATGCAGGCGTCTCTTGCGGACACGCTGAGCTATCAGAAACGCCATCTTCGAGAAACACGCGCCCCGGCGGCCGGCGGGCTGATCTTGCGGCACGTTCCGGCACAACAATATGGTGCACGTATGCCATCAACGAAACCCAACCTCAAGCGGATGGATAACGTGGGCATCGTGGTAGAGTCCCTCGATGACGCCATCTCGTTCTTTAGCGAGATTGGCCTCGCGCTTGAAGGACGAGCCGTGGTCGAAGGAGACTGGGCGGGGCGCGTCACCGGACTGAACAACCAGCGCGTCGAGATCGCAATGATGGTCACACCGGATGGCCACAGCCGGATCGAACTCTCGCGCTTTCTCAGTCCTCCGATAATCGCCGATCATCGGAAAGCCCCGGTGAACGCTCTTGGCTACCTGCGCGTCATGTTTGCCGTCGAGGATATCGACGAGATGCTCGCCCGGCTCCAGGAGCGCGGCGCGGAGATCGTCGGCGAGCTGGTTCAGTATGAGGACGCGTACCGGCTCTGCTACATTCGCGGCCCCGAAGGACTGCTCATCGGGTTGGCCGAGGAGCTCGGCGAAACGTAGAGCGGTTATTCAGGACCTCCATCCCCACAGTCACACGCTCAAACCTCGCCCCAACAGCGCACACCCGCTCGCTACAACCGCTCCCGCGACCCGTGCAGTACCCATGCCGATCATGCCGCCCGACGCGCACCCGCCGCTAACCCGACGACTGACACACTGACGCACCGCCCTCACCGCCCCCGCCGCAACACCCGCCGCGCCAGCGCCGACCGCACCCCCCGCCACGCCGTCTCGATGCGCTCGCCGTCGTCGCCCGCCGCCCCCTGCTGCCCGAACGCGCGGCGCTCGTACGCCGCCGCCAGCTCGGTCGCTCGCTGCGTCCCCGGCACCACCGACGCGAGCCGCGCCGAAAACTCGCGCGGCGTCTCGCTCGGCCGCGGCCGCATCCCCGCCAGCGTCGCCAGCCGCGCCGTCTTCTCCCAGAGCTGCGCCGGTCGCGCCAGGCCCCCCATCCCCCACTCCCACGCCAGCTTCGCGCCCCCCGCCGATACCGCAACGATCCCCCCGATGACCGCCAGCACCAGCAGCCACGGCGGTGATGCGCCCCGCCCCGGCTTCGCCGTCACTGCGGGCGCCGTCGCCGGCGACCCCGACGTGATCCCCAGGTCCGGGTTCTCGGGGTTCAGCGGGCTCCGCGACGAGCCGGGTGTCCCCGTCGTCGTCGCCGGCACCGTCCCCGGCCGCTGGATCAGCGGCTGCGACGGCGTCGGGCTGAACTCCACCCACCCGATGTTCGGGAAGTACACCTCCGGCCACGCGAACGCATCCCGCTCCGTCAGGTTGTACGCACCGCCCGCCCGGCTCGACGCGTCCAGCGCGTACCCGCTCGCCACCCGCGCCGGGATCCCCAGCGTCCGCAGCATCACCGCCATCGCCGACGCGTGGTAGTCGAAATACCCCCGCTGCAGGTCGAACAGGAAGTAGTCCACCGTATCGCGTCCCGGCGGCGTCACCGGCACGTTGTAGTCGATCGGGAACGTCCGCACGTACGCCTCGATCGCCGCCGCCTCGTCGTACGGCGTGCTCGCGCTGCGCGTCACGTCGCGCGCCTTCGCCGCGATCCGCCCCGGCAAGTTCGAGGGCAACTGCAGGTAGCTCTGGCGCACCCAGTCCGGATAGTTCGTCCCCGCCGCCCGCAGTTCGTCCACGGACGGCACCGCCACGCTGCCCGTCACCGCGTACGTGTCGCCGTTCTTGAAGTGGTCCGTCGGCTTCAGGCTGGACACGTCCGCCGGGTCGGCGCCGGTGCGGATCTGCGCGTTCTTGTCCGCCTTCACCGGCTGCCCCAGGCTGTAGAGGATCCCGTTGTTCCCGCCCTGCACCGTCACGTGGATCGTGATCTCCTTGCGCGCGTCCGGCAGCGCCGGCTGCCCCACGCTCGTCGTGTTCGTCGCCTTCAACGGCACGTTGCTCGTGACGTTCACCTTCCATCCGTCCGCCGTGTACTGGTCGAACGACTGCGACCGCAGGAACGCCGCCATGTCCGGCGTGATCGTCACGTCCACCTTCACCGCGCTCTTCCCGTTCAGCGCGATCTTCCCCTGGAACGGCAGCACGTCCGCCAGGTTGTGGATCGCGATCGGCTTCTTCGCGTTGATCGAAAGGAACACCCGCGCCAACGGCTCGATCCGCCGCGTCAACGGCGCCGTGAAGTCGCTCCACCGCTGGTTCGCCGAATTCGACCGCGCCGCCAGCGGCATCAGCCACGCCAGCACCAGGATCCCCGCTGTCGCCCAGAACGTCACGTGCAGCACCGAAAGGCTGATGAACTCCGGATACCCCACGCTCCGCCGCTCCCACTCCCGCTCCTGCCGCGCCACGTGCAGCCGCATCAGCAGCAGCACCGCCGCGAACACGAACACCACGAACGCCGGGCTGAACTGCCCGGGGATGAAGCTGATGTTCCACATCAGCGCCGTCCCGCCAGGCACCAGCCCCAGCCACGGGTTCCGCCACCGGAAGATCGCCCACGTCGAGACGTACGTCCCCACCCACGTCAGCACCAGCACCAGCACGATGAACGGCAGCGTGTCCGTGCTCAGCCCGTTCTGCGTCACCGCCGACCACCACCAGTGCATCCGGTCCACCAGGTGGTCCGTCCGGATCGCGAACGACCCCCCCGGCACCACCGCCACCAGCTGCAGGAACACCAGCGTCGCCCCGATGAGCAGCGCCAGCGGATGCAACAGCACCTCGTGCACCCGCACCCGCGACAGCCCGTACCCCACCACCAGCGCCGATAGCGCGATCGGGTACAGCGACGGCATGTCGCTCACCCACCGCGCCCCGTCGATCGATGCCACCACGCTCAGCATCACGACCGCCGTGATCAGGAACGTCAGCCAGTCTTCCCACGGCAGCCACGCAGCGATGCGCTCATCGTTCAGCGCCGTATCGTCGCCGCGCTTCTGAAAAATGTCGTCCCAGTTCGCGTCCCGCATATCCCCTAGTCCGAACTGTCGGATCCCGCCTCCCGCGTCCCGCGTCCCGCCTCCCCGCGTCCCGCCTCCCGCCTCCCCTACCCCCCCGCCGTCACGCCGCTCCCCAGCGCCGCCGAAAGGTCGTCGCCGTGCTTCACCATGTACGTCCACACGTCGCCCACAGCCAGCGACGCGAACACGTCCAGCGAGCTCGCCGCCGCCCCGAACGTGCTCGGCTCCAGGACGATCGCCGCCACCTTCACGCCGCGCGCCTGCAACGCGCCCAGCGCCGCCACCCACGAGGCGTCCGTCGATGGCGTCACCGCCACCACCGTCGTGTGCCGCCCGAAGCGCCGCCCCTCGTTCGTCAGCATGTCGCCCAGCGGCACGTCCCCCCACGCCCGCGCCATCGCAAGCGATTCGAGGATCCGCGTGTACTGCGACAGCCCCCGCTCCGCGTCCAGCGCGTCGAATCCCCGCCCGTACGATAGGAACCCCACGCTCCGGTTCGCCGCCAGGAAGTACCGCGCCACCGACGCCGCGATCGTCACCCCGTACTCTTCCGTCGAGTCGTCGCCCTCCCCCGAATGCACCCCGCGCTCCAGGTCCAGCACGATCCAGATGTCGCTCGCCGGGTCCAGCTCAAAGATCTTCACCATCAGGTCGCCCGTGCGCGCCGTGCTCCGCCAGTGGATGCGGTTGAAGCTGTCCCCGAACTCGTACGGCCGCACCCCCGACGCGTTCGGCGTCACGTAGTGCGTCGCCCGCCGGAACCGCCCCTCCCCCGGCAGGTTCGCCGGCGGCACCGAGAACTCCGGCAGGTCAAGCGCCCGCGGATAGACCAGCACGTTCTGCGCCCGCCCGAACGTCCGCACCTTCCGGAACAGCCCGAACGGGTCCCCCGTCGTCACCTCCACCGGCCCCACCGAATACAGCCCCCGCCGCCGGATCGTCGACCGCACCCGGAACGTGTGCGACTGCCGCCACCCGAGCGTGATCACCCGCCGCGCGTCGTGTCCCGGCATCTCGCTCGGGTCGTCCACTTCCAGCCAGATCTTCGGGAGCCAGCTCCGATTGCGGATCGTGATCCGCTCGTCGAACTGCGCCCCCTCCTGCAGCCGGTCGATGTGCCGGTCCGGCGTCACCTCCAGCCCCCACAGGTTCGCCCGCGACCAGAGGTACGCCACCGGCACCCCCACCATCGCCACGTACGCCAGCCGCCACGTCAGCCAGAACCCCGTCGAGAGCGCGATCACGACGCACGCGACCCATAGCAGGAAGACGCCCGTCAGCGTCCGCCGCGTGACGAACATCGCCCGGAACAGCCGCCGCGCGTCGCGCATCGCCCGCGCCTACCGCGTCGCCTGGCTCGCGCCGCTCGATGACGGCCGCGGCCGCGCGCCCGGCACCGGCACACGGTCCAGCGCCTGCTCGATGATCTCCTTCGCCGTGATGTTCTTCACCCGCGCCGATGGCGCGATGATGATCCGGTGCCCCAGCGTCGCGTACGCCAGCGCCTTCACGTCGTCCGGCAGCACGAAGTCCCGCCCGTCCAGCAACGCCCGCGCCTGCGTCGTCCGGTACAGCGCCAGCGAACCCCGCGGCGACGCCCCCAGGTACGCCGAGCTGTTCCGCCGCGTCATCTCAACGATGCCCACGATGTACTGCTTGATCAGCGGGTCAACGTAGACATCTTTCACCGCCCGCTGCATGCCCAGGATCTCGTCCGCCCCCGTCACCCGCTCCAGCCCGTCGATCGGGTGCTGCCGCTGCTGCCCGTCCATGATCAGCACCTCGTCGGTCGCCGTCGGGTAGCCCAGGTGGATGCGCATCAGGAACCGGTCTAGCTGCGCCTCCGGCAGCGGGAACGTCCCCTCGTACTCGATCGGGTTCTGCGTCGCCAGCACCATGAACGGCTCCGGCATCCGGTGCGTCACCCCGTCCACCGTCACCTGCCGCTCCTCCATCGCCTCCAGTAGCGATGACTGCGTCTTCGGCGTCGCCCGGTTGATCTCGTCCGCCAGCACCACCTGCGCCACGATCGGCCCCGGCCGGAACTCGAAGTCGCCAGTCTTCTGGTTGTAGATCGACACGCCGCTCACGTCGCTCGGCAGCAGGTCCGGCGTGAACTGGATGCGCCGGAACCCGCACCCCGTCGACGTCGCCAGGCTCCGCGCCAGGATCGTCTTCCCCACCCCCGGCACGTCCTCGATCAACACGTGCCCCGCGCACAGCAGCGCGATCAGCGCCTGCCGCACCTCCCCGCTCTTTCCGATGATCACCCGCTCCACGTTCGCGATGATCCGCTCGGCGATGATCTTGGGGTCTTCCATCGGTCCCTCCCGGTGCGCGGGTGCGGGCGCTATCGCTCTCCCGGATATACGTGCGATGAGGAAAGAAGCTTCCCGAAGTATATCAACGCCAACCCACACCCCGACCCGACGCCACCCCTACGCCACCCGCACGCTCGCCCCGTAACCAATCGATAACAGCCCACCGTCCCCGCGTCCGCCCGCCGCCGTCCTCCATCTGCTCTCTGCTCTCTGCCCTCTGCTCTTTGCTCTCCGTTCCCTGCTCCCTGCTCTACCGTCCCCCTCCCCCCCCCGTCCACATCATTTACGCCAGCGGGGTAGGTCGGAATCGCGATGACCGTGGTCCCTTCGATGCAATGGAACGGGCCGACACAAGTAATTACGCTCTTCGGTACGATGTTCCGGGATACCGAGAATCGGGAGAACTGGCCGTGACCCTTGAGGTCGAGCGCGTCGATGGTGGCTACCTAGTGGCGGCGTCCCCGCCTTCCGTCGAACGTGCGTGGTCGAGCCTGCAGCCGCTGTCCGCGGAAGAAGCCACCAAACGTCTGCGACAGATCGGCGCGGATCTGCGCGACATCATCGGTGCGATGAAGTCGGCAGATGAGAATTACGAAGCAGGTAGGACCGACCGAGTGCGCTTCTTCCGGCGCATCCGCCACCGGATTGAGAGTGACGCCATGGAACCAGACGACCTTATCATCGTGCGAAAGGAACTGCTCGATGAAGAGTCGGCGATTTCAAAGGTTTGGCTGATCGGCATGCTGATGCTCTCAGGGCGCAGCGCGGCCTCCGAAGAAGCCGTCGTAAAGCGACTGAGGCGCAGTCAGGACGGTGATGAGCTTGAAGTCGCGCTCAGGGCCCTTGCAGAGTGGTCGCCGACGTCGTACGAGCGCGTTGCTATCGACTTCATCCGTCCTGGAAACCCAACCGCAAATGAGCGTGTGCGAAGTTGGGCTATGGCCTACGCCGGACACCTTCTTCGCGTAGGCGAAGCTGCAGCACTCTTGGAAGAAATTATCCGCGTTGCCACAAGCGAAGGCGAGACTTCGATTGCGAGGCGGGGCGCGCGCGTCGCACTTGCCGAGGCCGCGGGACTAGAGCGTGCCGAGAATCTCGTCTTCTCCGGTAGTGACACGGATCTGCACGAACTGATAACGGAAGCGAGGCGCCGCGTTCGGCGAAGATAACCGACGGCGCCCCTGCCCGCGTCTCGCCGGCCAGCGTGGCGAGGACGCCGCTTGCGGCAAGCTCCTGGACCAGCCGGAAGGTCATGTTGGGAGGACATTCTTCGCGCAAAGAAGGCCGCGGCGCGCTTGAGGATCTCGTTCTCCACAACCGCGCGAACTCCACCGCTCACCCGACGAGAACCTAGGTTACAACCTGTCAGTCGGACAGTGTCGACAATACCGGTGTCATTCCACGTCTAGCAGATCCGTACAATGGACGCGGTGAGGGTTACCTGAATATGTGGTTCCCAATCCGCCGACACAAATCGACGTGACAGAGACGGTACTGCTTGATCCTCCTTAATTGATAAGAGCATGGCTGACTTCTACATGGGCTCCGGCGACATCGATGATCTCAACAAGAACCCGCGGGCTTGCACTGTGGTTCGCGAGGTTGTCAATCCGCGTGGCGATGTTGGCCTGCTGGTCGTAGTGGAACCCCCATTGCTAGGCGGAAAGCGATATGGAGCCGATGAGGACGAGGTTCGGTACGCTGTCCTGGCCACGAGGCACGCAGGTGACACACTCGTTCCGATAAGCGGATGGCCCTTGGACGTCTACGTGATTAGGCCACGCGATCGCCACCCAGAGGCCCTCACGCGGATTGAGAAGGAAACGGAATACTCAATAATGTCTTGGGGAACTCTCTATCCGACCCGAGAAGCCGCGCTGAAGGACGTGATAATCGCGAGCTAGTGCCCAGGCGCAACACCGCCCCGGCGGGCCACTGGTCTTGCTCCCGTTTCTGATCCAGGTGCTATGCAACCGTGATCGACGTCTCCGGCCTCGTCCCCGAAGCGCAGCCCATCGCCGAACGCGCGGCCATCGTCTACATCCACCACGCCGGCCGCGACTTCCGCGGCCTCATCGCTCACGGCTCCGCCGTCAAGGGCGGCGTCATCCCCAACTGCAGCGATATCGATCTCCAGCTCTATCTCGACGGACGCGCCTTCGATGCCGCCGGCCACCTCCCCCTCGACCGCCAGATCGCCCTCCACCGCGATCTCGCCCGCATCGACCCCGCGCCCTTCCATTACATCCAGTGCTACGCCATCGGCACGCGGCTCCGCGACGGCTGGACCGGGCCTATCCCGGGCGCCTACCGCATCCTCGCCGGCCATCTCCCGATCCCCGAGGCCACCGAGGAGCAGCTCCGCCGCTCGGCCGCCGTCCGCCTCGCCGCGCTCGACCCCTGGCCCGCGTACCTCAAGGACAGCCTGCTCGATCACGGCCGCGGCCGCCTCGAACGCAACGTCCGCCTCCTCTGCACCGAGGTCTGGCCCGCGCTCTACGAGCTGCTGATCCTCGGCGGCGAAGATGCCATCCCCACCTGGAACCTCACGAAGCAAGCGGCGATGGCCCGCCTCCCCGCGGACTCCCCCGCCGCCACCGCCATCCGCGGCTTCCACGCCGCCGTCTGCGCCTACTTCGCGGACGTAACCTCCATCGCCGACGCGCTCGACGCCATCACCCACGGCATCGCCTTCCTCACGGCAGCGAAGCAGGCGGTAGCCCGTGACGGTTCTGGAACACTGAGACACTGAGACACTGAGACACTGAACACTCCCCGTGACGCCCCCCGCTCGGACTTCGCCCCCGCCCTGCCCTACCATCCCTCCATGTCCGACAACCACCGACCACCGACAAC
>DASQHL010000158.1:0-10207 GCA_035632115.1 Dehalococcoidia bacterium
AGCAAAGGTCGCCGGCGTCGACGAATTGAGCATGATGACCCCGGCCGGCGCGGACGGCGTCGTCGCGCCGCTCAAGCTCGCCGCCGCCGCCATCGCCGGCGTCGACCGCGTCTTCGCGGCCGGCGGCGCGGAGGGCATCGCCGCCCTCGCCTACGGCACGCAGACTGTCCCCCGCGTCGACAAGATCGTCGGCCCCGGCAACATCTTCGTCACCGTCGCCAAGCGCGAGGTGTTCGGC
The DNA here is from genome assembly GCA_035632115.1 of Dehalococcoidia bacterium. GTDB lineage: Bacteria > Chloroflexota > Dehalococcoidia > DSTF01 > JACRBR01 > DASQHL01. The sequence continues at coordinate 239 of DASQHL010000158.1, forward strand.
GGCGTTGGCATCGACGCTCTCTACGGCCCCAGCGAGACGATCGTCATCGCCGATGACACCGCAAACGCTGTCTTCGCCGCGGCCGACCTCCTTGCCCAGGCGGAGCACGACGAGCTCGCGACGCCCATCCTGCTGACCACCTCCGCCGCCGTCGCTGAGGCGGTCGGCCGCGAGGTGGATCGCCAGCTGAAGCTCCTCGACCGCGAGGTGATCGCCCGCGCCTCGTTCGACGCCCGCGGCGGCGCCGTCGTCGTCGGCAGCGTCGCCGAGGCCGTTGCGCTCGCCAGCGAGTACGCGCCCGAGCACATGTGCCTGCTCGTGCGCGATGCCGCCGCCGTCGCGGCGACCGTGCGCAACGCCGGCGGCATCTTCGTCGGCGACGACGCGCCGGAGTCGCTCGGCGACTACACCGCCGGCCCCAGCCACGTCATGCCCACGTCAGGCGCCGCCCGCTACGCCTCGCCGCTCGGCGTGCACGACTTCCTCAAGGTGACAAGCGTGGTCGCCGTCGATGCTGCCCGCCTTCGCGAAGCCGGCCCCGCCGCCGCCCGCATCGCCCGCGCCGAGGGCTTCACCGCCCATGCCCGCTCGATCGAGCTGCGCCTCCAGGGCGGTGAGCCGGACGGGGCGCCGAGATGAACCGCAAGCCCTTCGATATGCGCGCGAGGATCCGCCCCGACCTGCTGACCCTGCCCGGCTACGTGCCGATCACGCCAACCGATGTCCTCGCCGAGCGCCTGGGCATCGCGCCCGACGCCGTGCTGAAGCTCGACGGAAACGAGAACCCCTTCGGCCCGTCGCCGAAGGCCCTGGCAGCGCTCGCCGCCGAGCGCAACTACCACATCTATCCCGACCCCGATCAGCGGAAGGTGCGTGAGGCGCTGGCGGCGCACCTCGCCGTCCCCGTCGAACGCATCGTCTGCGGCCTCGGCAGCGACGACCTGATCGACCTCGTGATGCGCGCGACGCTGTCGCCCGGCGATGGCGTGATCAATTGCCCGCCCACGTTCGGCATGTACCCGTTCTCGACCGAAGTGTGCGGCGGTCGGGTCGTCGACGTATCGCGGCTGGAGAGCTTCGCGCTCGACCTCGACGCCATCGAGCGCGCGGCCACCGCCGCGAAGCTCATCTTCCTCGCGTCGCCGAACAACCCGACCGGCAACCGCATCTCCGGCGACGAGCTGGCGCGGCTCCTGGCGCTCGACCTGATCGTCGTTATCGACGAGGCCTACATCGAGTTCGCCGGCTCGCACGCCGGATCTCCCTCCGCCGTCAACCTCGTTGAGCAGCACGAGAACCTCGTCGTCCTGCGCACGTTCAGCAAGTGGGCAGGGCTCGCCGGCCTGCGCGCCGGCTACGGCGTCATGTCGCCGGTGCTCGCGTCCGTGCTCATGACGATCAAGCAGCCCTACAACCTCAACGTCGCCGCCGGCGTCGCCATGCTCGCGTCGCTCGAAGACCGCGCCCTGCTCGATGAGCGCGCCTGCACCATCGCCGGCACGCGCGAGAAGCTGACCGCGCTCCTGGCCGCGATCCCCTGGATCGTCCCATACCCCTCGGAGGCGAACTTCATCCTCTGTCGCCTGGACGGCGTCGACGCCGTCGAAGTCAAGGAGCGGCTCGCCAGCCGCGGCATCTTCGTGCGACACTTCGATACGCCCGCGCTCCGCAACCACCTGCGGATCAGCGTCGGCCTGGAGGAGCAGAGCGCCGTCGTCGTCGGCGCTCTGCGCGAGATCGGAGCCGAGCTTGGCCGCTAGCGGGAGCTTCGCGGCCTTCTTGAACCCGGAGGCTTGAAAAATGGCACGGCGCCCAGTGGCTAGAATCGATATGAATCAGCCAGTTGCGCCCCTGCGGAATCTGGAAATGGATTCCTACGCGCTGTATCACTTTCGGAACGCATACGCGTACGCCACGAGCGACTCCAGGAAGCCCGCGCCGAATCCCGCTGGCCAGACACTGCGGTGGCTTTGGTGGCGCCTCGACAAGCACGTAAAGGCGGAAGTGCGAGAGGCGATTCGTTCGGGCAAATTCATCCGCGAGGACGATCCACGCTTCATCTCGCTGCCGTCATTCCGGGCCCTTCGTCGAGACTACATTGCAGCGCAGAACCGCGCATCTGTCGTCGCGCGCGAGACAAGAGAGACGCGCGTTGACGTTACGCTGAACCTCGACGGCAGCGGCCAGTCGTTCGCGAAGACCGGCATCGGCTTCCTCGATCACCTCGTCGAGCAGATCGGCAAGCACGGCCTGTTCGACCTGCGCGTGACCGCGACCGGCGACCTCCACGTCGACGAGCACCACACCGTCGAGGATGTCGGCATCGCCATCGGCCAGGCGATCGACCGCGCGCTGGGCGACCGTCGCGGCATCGTGCGGATGGCCGACGCGCTGGTGCCGCTGGACGAGGCGCTGGCGTCGGTGGCCGTGGACGTGAGCGGCCGGCCGCACTGCAAGGTCGACGTAACGTGGACGCTGGACCGCATCGGCGAGCTGCCGTCCTCGCTCGTCGAGCACCTGCTGTGCTCGATCGCCACGGAGGGGAAGCTGACGCTGCACGCCCGCGTCCTCGCCGGCGGAAACGACCACCATCGCGCCGAGGCCCTGTGCAAGGCGCTCGGCCGCGCCCTCAGCGCCGCCACCCGCATAGAGCCGCGGCTACACGGGGAGTCGCCCAGTACCAAGGGCCGCATCGGCTAGCCGACTGCGGAGCGTCGTCGTCACCCGCTACCCATCCAGCGAATCCAGCTCGTCGAGCAGCCCGCGCGCACCCCTGACGCTGGCGCCACACGCCCGCACCCGCTCAGCGAGGCCTCGGTCGGAGGTCACGACCTCGTACGCCGCCGCGTCCGCGGCCTCCTCCAGCAGCTCGACGATGCGGTCGTCGGCGGCGTTGCGCCCCGGCCACGCATACAGCACCGATACGTCGCCGTGCTCCCCCTCACCCATGTCCGCCAACGGCCGCCCGTCGACCACCACCGTGATCGGGCGCCCGTCCGCCGCCGCCAGCCGCTGCAGGCTGCCGATCAGCCGCCGCACAGCGCTGTCGCGGTCCCGCCACCAGCCGTCCGGCCGCGAGCCGATTACGTTCATCGCATCGACGATCAGGTGCGCCATCGACTCCTCGGGCGCCTCATGCATCGTGAATCTTCCCTTCCCCTCGGGAAGGCGCCAGGGATGAGGTGGGCTGCCAAAACCGCCTCGCCCGCTCATTGACAGCCGATTCTCGCCGAATCTATTATCTAGCGCACGCTAAGGTACGGATGGCCCGAAAGGACGAGCGCCATGGCAGTTGACCAGAAGACGATGGACATGCTCCAGACCGCCTCCGACGACCCGTCCGGCGTCGACCTGAGCTGGATGCAGAACACCGGCGAGCGCGGCTTCTGGTCGAAGCCCGGCCGCCGCGGCCTGACGCTCGAGGAGATCAACAAGGGCTCCTACGGCAACGCCCCCGACGACGCAGACGACCAGACCATGGCGCCACGCGGCGCTGCCCGCCTCGCCGGCGTCCCGCGCATCGGCTACCACGTCCAGAAGAAGTCCGACATCTGGTCCGAGAACGCGGCCATGCTCTACGAGGAGGCCGTGCAGCGCCAGTGGTCCTCCGCCACCGACATCCCGTGGGACGAGCTGAAGCCGCTGCCCGATGACGTCGAGCGCGCCTACAGCCAGTTCTGCACCTTCCTCACCGAGGTCGAGTTCATCGCCGGCGACACGCCCAGCCAGTGGCTCCCCGCCATCAGCAACGAGCACTACGAAGTCAAGATGTTCCTCGCCTCGCAGATCATGGACGAGGCGCGCCACCTCGACGTCTTCCGCAAGCGCGCCCTCGCCAACGGCGGCGGCCTCATGAGCAGCAGCGGCAACGCCGGCCTCCGCGTCATCATCGAGGCGAAGGACTTCACCGAGATGTCCGCCATCATGCACGTCCAGGGCGAAGGCCTCGTGCAGTCGATCTTCCGCATGGGCGAGTACATTGCGACCAACGAAGCCGAGAAGCGCATCTTCCGCCTCTCCGCGCAGGACGAGTCGCGGCACGTCGCGTTCGGCGTCATGCACCTTAAGTACATCCTGGAGACGGAGCCCGAACGTCGCGAGGAGATCCACAGCTACCTCGAAAAGGCCGAGCCGATCATCGGTGCAGGCGCCGGCACGGCGCCCGTCGCCGGCGGCTCGCCTATCTTCGGCACGTCGCTCGGCATCCTCTTCGGCCACACGCTCGGCAGCCAGGAGGAGGGCGGCAAGATGGCCCTCGCCGCCTTCCGCCGCCAGCTCAACGAGTACATGCACCGCCTCGAGGTCGCCGGCATGGGCGAGCGCCGCTACCGCCTCCCCGTCCAGATCCAGGCCCTCCTAGACCCCCCGAAGGCCTGACCGCCGCCCACCCCCGTACACGCAAGCGCCCCGGCCAGCACCCGGGGCGCTCCGGCGTCTCGCCCCTCCAGCCGCTTCTTGCATCCGCCCCTCGCCATCTCGCCTCTCCCGTCCCGCCTCCCGCCTCTCGCATCCAGCCCTCGCGTCCCGCCTCTCGCGTCCCGCCTCTCGCCTCCCGCCTCCCGTATCCCGCTTCGCACCTCCCCCCTTCCCCCTCCGCGCGTCCGTCTCCCGCTGCGTCCGGTACCATCTGCTCGCGTGCGCAAGACGACCAGAGGGTGCCCATGCTCGAAGATCACCCAAGCCCCGCCCCCCGCATCATCGCCGCCGAAGCGGTCATCGTCGCCGCTGCCTTCGCCGCGCTCTATCTCCTCACCCTGGCCGGCACTCACAACGAGGGCGGCGACGGCATCGGCTACATGACGCAAATCCGCTCCGGCGATGCCGCGCTGATCTTCAACCCCTACCACCTGGCCTACAACTGGCTCGGCTGGGCCGCCTACCACATCGCCCGGCTCGCCGGCTTCGGCGGCGGCCCGCTCGGCCCCGTGCAGATCATGAACGCCACGCTTGGCGCCGCCGGCGTCGGCGTCCTGTGGGCGCTGATGCGTGCCGCCGCCCCTGGCCGCACCGCCGCCGTCGCCGCGGTCGGCCTCCTCGGGCTCTCCTTCGGTTACTGGGGCTACGCCGTGGACGCCGAGCTCTACACGCTCGACGCCTTCCTGCTCATCCTCCTGCTCGCCGCGGCATGGCGCGCCGCCACCATCCGGTCACCGCGCACCTTCGCCGTCATGGGCCTCGCGAACGGCGCCGCCGTCCTCGGCCACAACACCGCCGCCCTCTGGCTCCTCGTCGCCATCATGCTGCTCGCGCGTGCCCGGCGCGACCTGCCGCGCGCCGTCCTCCTCCGCGCCGCCGCCGCGTACGCCGCTGGAGCCGCCGCCGTCGTGCTCCCCGCGTACGCGCTCGCCGTCCCTGCCGTCGGCCTCCACACCCCGCGCGAGTACTACGACTGGCTTACCGGCTACGCCCAGAGCGGCAGCTACGGCCACTGGCAGACCACCACACCGCTCCGTGTCGCGCTCGGCGCCGGCCGCGCGCTCGTCGGTGCCCACTCGGCGCTCGCTCTCAGCCCCGTGCATCGCTTCATCGCGCAGCACTTCGCCGATAAGAGCCTGCGCAAGGAGTTCTTCCTCGTCCGCAACGTGAGCAGCGGCGAAGCCTACGCGCTCCTCGCCGTGGCCGCCGTCGTCGGACTCGCGCTCCTCGCCCTCGCCGCCCACTGGCTCCGCCGGCCGGCGCTCGCTCCTCGCACGCGCGCCCTCGCCCTCGTCGCGCTCGTCTGGCTCGTGCCCTACGTCATCTTCTTCGCCTGGTGGCAGCCCGAGAACGTCAAGTTCTGGATCTCCAGCTGGATCCCGGCCGCGGTCCTCCTCGCGCTTCCACTCTCCTCCGCCGATCTCGGCCCGCGCGTCCGGCGCCTGGCGCCCTACGCCCTCGCCGTCGCCATGTCCGCGCTCTTCGTCGTCAACCTCGCCGGCAGCATCCTCCCCTATCGCGCGAAATCCAACGACTACTGGCGCGTCCGCGTCGCCTGGTACGAGCAGAACACCCACCCCGGTGACATCGTCTTCGCCAACGACTACGTCTACGTCGAGTACCTCAACTACTTCGGCCACGGCAAAGCGTACGACCTCGGCAACGACATCATCGGCAAGGTCGGCCCGGAGCGCGCCCCCGCCGAGATCCAGCGCCTGATCGACGCCTCGCCCGGCAGCCGCGTCTTCTTCAGCAGCGAGATCTTCTACCCTGGCCAGGACCAATACTCGAACTGCGTCGAGCCGATCTGCACCACAGGCGACGCCGTCCGCCGCGCCTTCCAGCCCCGCTCCACAGAAGTCGCCGACCTCCCCCTCGAAGAAGTCTGGCAGCTCCGCCGCTGACCCCCGCCGGCGTACCGCAACCGTGTCGCCGCTCACCCCACTGACTCACCGATTCACTGACACATTGACCAACTCCCCCGACAACTGCCCGCACGCCGCGCTGATCTCCACCCCCTTCTCCACCCGCACCGTGCACGCCACCCCACGCGCCGCCAGCTCCCGCTGGAAGGCCAGCGACCGCCCCCGCGCCGGCCGCCGGATCCCCCCGTCCGCCGTCGGGTTCACCGGGATCAGGTTCACGTGGCACAGCACCCCATCGACGAGCGCCGCCAGCGCCCGTGCCTGCTCGGCCGAGTCGTTTACCCCCGCCATCAGGCAGTACTCGAACGTCACCCGCCGCCCCGTCTTCGCCACGTACTCTCGGCATGCGCCGATGATCGCCGGCAGCGGATACCGGTGCGCCGTCGGGATCAGCCGCTGCCGCAGTTCGTCGTCCGGTGCGTGCAGCGACACCGCCAGCCCCACCTGCAGCGCCTCCGCCGCCACCTTCTCGATCCCAGCGATCAGCCCCACCGTCGAGATCGTGATCCGCCGCGCCGCCATCCCGAACCCGTCCGCCGCGTGCAGCGTCTCCACCGCCCGCCACACCGCGCGATAGTTCGCCAGCGGCTCGCCCATCCCCATGAACACGACGTTCGTTAACGCCCGCCCGCCCGCGTCGCGCTGCGCCCGCGCGAACCCCGCGATCTGGCCGATGATCTCCCCTGCCGAAAGGTTCCGCTCGAACCCCGCCTGCCCCGTCGCGCAGAACACGCACCCCATCGCGCACCCCGCCTGGCTCGAAACGCACACCGTCGCTCGCCCACGGCTGTCCGAGCGCGGGTCGTACAACATCAGCACGGTCTCGACGAGCTTCCCGTCGCCCAGCCGCAGCAGCCGCTTCCGCGTCAACCCGTCGTCCGACGCCACCTCCCGCACGACCGCCATCGACGGGAACGGCAGCTCCGCCGCCAGCCGCGCCCGCAGCGCCGCCGGCACGTTCACCATCTCCTCGTACGACGCCGCCAGCCGTCCGTACGCCCACTCCCGCACCTGCCGCGCCCGGTACGCCGCCTCCCCCATCGCGACGACGCGCGCCTCCAATTCCTCCAACGTCACGTCGTACAGCGATTCCATCCGTCCAGTGTATCCGTCGGCGTCCCTCGCCATCGTCCCGGAGGTCAACGCCGGAGGGCGCACCAGCGCTAGGTGCGGGTAACGCAGCCTCCCCCGTTCATGAAAATCAGTTGCTGCCGATGATCCAGACGGACCACCGCCGGATGGAGCGTCTCGGCGGCGTGATCCTGGAGCTCGACTCATGTGCATCGTTCGGAGCTGGCTGAAGCCACGCCTTCGCCACGCCCCGCGGTCCCGCGCCGCCGCGCGTCGCCGCGAGCGCGCACAGGGCACCGTCGAACTGGCGGTCATCCTGCCGCTCCTCCTCGTCCTCGTCGTCGGCGTCATCGAGGTCGCTGAGGGGTTCAACGCCTACACCACCGTCGTGAGCGCCGCTCGCGATGGCGCCCGCCTCGGCTCCAAGGGGTCAGCCAGCGATGCCGCCATTCAGGCCCTCGTCGTCACCGACCTCGGCCGCCTCAAGAACCTTACCCCCGCATCGAACGTCACCGTGACCCACACGACGACGTCCGGCACGAACTCCATCACCGTCAAGGCCTGCTACAACCACACCACGTTCTTGCACGTTCCGCTCATCATGCCGAACAGCATCACGATGTGTTCGCAGACCACTATGCCCTCGCTCAACTGAGGTGTGACCATGCGGCACCGGCTTCGCAAACATGAACTGGGACAGGCGCTGCCGATCCTCGCGCTCCTCGTCCTCGTCATCCTCGGTCTCGCCGGCCTCGCCGCTGATGTCGGCAAGGTGCTCATCGTCCGCGCCGAGCTCGGCCGCGACGCCGATGCCGCCGCCCTCGCCGGTGCCAAGCAGCTCCCCAACACCGCGAACGCCGCCACCATGGCGAAGGCCTACCTCACCGCCAACGACGCCGACCCCTCCATCAACGTCAACGTCTATGCCAACGGCTCCGCCCAGCAGGTCCGCGTCGTCGCCACCAAGTCCGTCAACACCATCTTCATGCGCGTCTTCGGCATCAAGACCTTCACCGTCCAGAACGAGGCCACCGCCGGCTTCGGCACCATCCCCGTTGATGCCGTCCTCGGCATGGACGCCACCGGCAGCATGAGCCAGAGCCCCTGCTCCGGCGGACTCGATACCACCACGCCCGGCTGCCCCATCAAGGAGGCGAAGGACGCCGCCAAGATCTTCGTCAACACGCTGCTGCCCAGCATCGCCACGCAGGTCGGTGAGAATCCTTACCGCGGCTGCTACAACCCGCCCGATCGCTACAGCCGCTGCATTCCCACGAGCCTCTTCGTCCCGCTCACCACCAATGTCTCCACCCTCACCTCGTCGATCATGGCCATCGATGGTAGCGGCGGCTCCGGCACCAACGTCTGCCTCGGCCTCTACCAGTCCGACCTCACGCTCTTCGGCGCCGGCCACTCCACCGCGCCCAATACCCGCCGCTACATCATCCTCCTTACCGATGGCAGCAACATCTACAATAGCGCCGCGTACGTCGCCGGCTCATCGCCGCCCGCCGCCTGCCGCCCCACGACGTCCCCGCAGACCTCCGATACCTACCTCGGCACCGGCTGCACCGCGCCCGGCAACCCGCCCGTCTCTCCCTGGAACCCCGGCCCCACCGCTGAAGCGCACCAGCGCCAGGTCGATACGGAGACCGTCACCGAGGCCAACTCGCTCAAGGCCGCCGGTGTCGAGATCTACATCGTCGGCCTCGGCGTCTGCGGCACCGAGGACGGCCAGCTCCCCTCCGCGGCCTACTGCGCCAGCATCGGAAACATCGACCCGAGCACCATCGCCGCCCAGCGGCTGCTCAAGTGCATCGCGTCATCGAGTGCCGGCACCAACGACCATTACTACACCACGTCCGACCCGACGCAGCTCTCCGGCATCTTCGGCAAGATCGCCCAGAACATCGCATTCAGGTTGATAAAATGAACGCACAGACGCCCGGGCCGCGCCAGCGAATCCGCGAGCGCGGCCAGACCCTCGCGGAGTTCGCGCTCGTCGCCCCTCTCCTCATGATCCTCATCATGGGCCTCGTCGATCTGGCCCGCGCCATGGAGTCCCACGTCACCCTGCAGGAGGCCGCCCGCGACGCCGCACGCTACGCCGTCACCGGCCGCATCGATTGCTCCGGCCCGCCAACGCCCTCGCGCAACGCCTGCATCGTCCAGACCGTCGCCAACGACACCGCATCCCTCACCAACGCCTCGTCCGTCTCTACGACCCTTGAGAGCTGGGCCTACCCCGCCTACAGCAACCCGCCCACCCCCAACAGCGCCGGCAACCAGTGCGACGCCGTCCAGGTCAGCGTCACCTACGATTACAAGCCCATCACGCCACTCTTCAACTTCTTCGTCAGCCACATCCCCCTCTCGGCCTCCGAGCGTATGGTCAACGAACCCTTCGGTCCCTGCTCCTGACCGCCACCCCCAACGTTCACGCGCAGCCCCACGGTCGCAGGGCGAGCCTCGTTCGCTTGCCGCTCGCGGCCCGTACCTGGAGAAACGGACCTGGCGAAGGGTCCCGAAAATGACCAGCGACGAGCAACTACCGCAC
>DASQHL010000159.1:0-22050 GCA_035632115.1 Dehalococcoidia bacterium
GCATCCTCCGCCGCGCCGTCTACCACCTCACGCAGATCTCGCCCGCCAGCGAAGCCACCCTGCTCGATGAAGTCGCCGCCGCCGTCATCGCGCGCATGGAGCGCGCCCACCCGGACCTCCGCGACCGCGCCGAGTTCACCCTGCGCCTCCTCTCCGCCGAAGAGTCAAAGTTCCGCGAGACGCTCGAACGTGGCCGCCGAGTTCTTGACCAAATGATCGAGTATCGAAGGGATCGCGTGAAAGCGCTCCCGTCTCTTTACAGATTTGTCTTCAACAATCGTGTGCGGGTGGACGGTCTCAACGATGCCCTCGTGGAGTATGGCTTCGGCGCGGGCTCTGGGTACGGCAGTGACGCTGCTCAGGCGTATCTGCTTCACGTGCTGTCGCCTCCTGTTCAAAACGGCGACTATACCGGCGGTGCGCTAGCTCTCCAGCGGTGGGCGACGACGCTCTCCGGCGAAGAAGCATTCGCCCTTGCCGATACCTTCGGGTTTCCGCTGGAGCTGACTGAGGAGATCGCCAATACAGAGCTATCGCCCTTCGTCGATTGGATCGACTTCGAAGATGAACTCATGCCCGAAATTTCCGGGTACGAGAGAGACATAGATGACCTTGCCCGTGCAATGCCGGGGAATATAGGATCGGCCCGAATAGAAGTCGATTGGCCGGGTTTCGAGCGCGAAATGGCCGCCCAGCGCGAGCGCGGCCGCGCCGCCGCGAAGTTCGACATCGACGCCGACCGTACCGCCGCCTACACGCAGCTCGCCCACATCCGATCCCGCTTCACCGGCTACGATGCCACCCGCGCCGACACCACCATCGCCGCGATCATCGGCGCCGGGGGCGTCGTGGACACCGCATCGGCCGGCGACGAAGTCGAGGTCGTGCTCGTCGAGACGCCGTTCTACCCCGAGGGCGGCGGCCAGGTCGGCGACACCGGCGAGATCGCCGGTCCCAACGGCCGCGTCGCCGTCGAAGGCACGCGGTCGCCCGCCGAAGGCCTGATCGTGCACCGCGGCCGCGTGACCGAAGGCCGGATCGCCGTCAGCGACGCCGTGCGCGCCTCCGTCGATCCGGAGAACCGCCGCGCCAGCCAGCGCAACCACACCGCCACCCACCTCCTCCACGCCGCCCTCCGCCAGGTGCTCGGCACCCACGTCAAGCAGGCCGGCTCCCTCGTCGCCCCCGACCGCCTCCGCTTCGACTTCACCCACATCGAGGCAACGAAGCCCGGCGAGCTGGCCGCCGTCCAGCGCCTCGTCAACGAGAAGATCCGCGAGGACATCGCCGTCCACTGGGAGGAGCAGCCCTACGACCAGGCGATCGCCGGCGGCGCCATGGCCCTCTTCGGCGAGAAGTACCACGCCAGCGTGCGCGTCGTCGGCATCTGCGAGCCGCCGCACGATCACGATCACGGCGACACGCCGCGCTGCTTCTCGAAGGAGCTGTGCGGCGGCACGCACTGTCTCCGCACCGGCGAGATCGGCGCATTCGTCATCGCCTCGGAGACCAGCGTCGGCTCCGGCCTGCGCCGGATCGAGGCGCTCACCGGCGCGCTCGCCGACGCCTTCGTGCTCGAGCAGCAGGCCGCCGTCGCCGCGCTCGCCCGCCGCCTGAACGCCGCCCCCGGCGAGCTCGAGTCGCGCATCGACGCGCTCGAAGCGGAGCTGGACGCCGCCCGCCGCCGCCTGCAGCAGCTCGAGCGCCAGTCCGGCCGCGCTGAAGCCGACACCCTGCTGCAATCCGCCGAGAAGATCGGCGGCGCGTCGCTCGTCGTCGCCCGCGTCGAAGCGCCCACCGCCGAGGCGATGCGCGAGATGGGCGACCTCCTGCGCGAGCGCCTCGGCAGCGCCGTCGTCGTCCTCGGCATGGTGGCGGACGGCCGCCCCAGCTTCGTCGCCATGGCGACGAAGGATCTCGCGGGCAAGAAGGTGCACGCCGGCAACCTGATCAAGCAGGTGGCGGCCGCGGCCGGCGGCGGCGGCGGCGGCCGACCCGATATGGCCCAGGCCGGCGGCAAGGACGCCGCGAAGCTCGCCGCCGCGCTCGACGTCGCCCGCAAGGTCGCCCGCGAGATGCTTCAAACAGGATGACCGTGGCAAACGAACGCCCCTTCCCTCCAGGGAAGGGGCCGGGGGTTAGGTTGCACACCCGCATGCTCGGCCTCGATGTCGGTGAACGCCGCATCGGCGTCGCCGTGAGCGACGGCTCGCTCGCCGTGCCGCTCACCATCGTCGAGCACCGCACCCGCGCCGCTGGCATCGAGCGCGTCGCCGCCATCGCCCGCGAGCAGCAGGCGGCGCTCGTCGTCGTCGGCCTCCCCCTGCTCGAATCCGGCGCCGAGGGCGAGCAGGCCCGCCGCACCCGCCGCTTCGGCGATGCCGTCGCCCGCCGCATCGACGCCCCCGTCGTCTACCACGATGAGCGCTACACCACCGTCCGCGCCGCCGCCGCCGTCGGCGCCCCCGCCGCGCGCCGTCACCCCCGCGTCCGCATCGATGATCACGCCGCCGCCATGATCCTCCAGTCCTACATCGATGCCGGAGGTGGCCCCACGTGACACGGCGCGTCGCCGGCATCGTCGTCACGGCCATCGCCCTTGCCCTCACCGGCGGCCTCGCCTGGTTCGTCACCCAGACCCCCGGCTCCGTCTTCTCGAACGAGCCGGAGCCCACCATCGCCGCCGCCACGCCCCAGCCCCAGACCGTCCTCGTCACCGTCAAGCAGGGCGAAAGCCCGAAGGCCATCGGCGACGCCCTTGCGAAGCTCGGCATCATCCGCAGCGCCCGCCTCTTCGAGGTGCTGGTCGGCGTCACCGGCGTCCAGAACGCCCTCCAGGCCGGCGACTACGAGTTCGATACCGGCCTCCCCGCCATCGAGGTCGTCCGTCGCATCGCCCAGGGGAAGACCGCCTCGCGCGAAGTCCTGATCCCGGAGGGCCGGCGCGTCGAAGAAGTCGCCGCCATCCTCGACCGCTCGGGCGTCGTCAAGAAGCAGGACTTCCTCGATGCGCTCGTGAAGTCCCGCTACAGCGAGCCCTTCCTCGCCCAGACAAAGACCACGGACCTCGAGGGATTCATCTTCCCCGCCACCTACCAGTTCACCCGGAACGAAAAGCCGCAGGACGTCGTCAACGCCTTCCTCCAGGCCTTCCAGGTCAACGTCGCCGATAAGCTCCAGCTCGAGGGCCAGAACCTCACGCTCGACCAGGTCGTCACCCTCGCCTCCATCGTCGAGCGCGAGGCGCAGCTCCCCGCCGAGCGCCCGATCATCGCCAGCGTCTTCCTCAACCGCCTCCGCGCCGGCATCCCCCTCCAGGCCGACCCCACCGTCCAGTTCGCCGTCGCCCAGGACCCCGCCAGCGTCGCCACCTACGGCTACTGGAAGGCCAGCCTCACCGTGGACGACCTCAAGCTCAAATCCCCCTACAATACCTACGTGAACCCGGGCCTGCCCCCCGGGCCGATCGCGAACCCGGGCTTCGATGCCATCCAGGCCGTCGTCCGCCCGGCGCAAACGAACTACCTGTTCTTCGTCGCCAAGGGCGACGGCTCGCACGCCTTCGCGGAGACGCTCGCCGAGCACCTGCGGAACGTGCAGAAGTACCAGTCCGGACAGTAGGAGCGATGCCAACGTGACGAAGCGCGCCGGCGTGATCGGCCATCCCCTCGCCCACTCCCTCAGCCCCACGATCTTCAAGGCCGCCTTCGACGCCGCCGGCATCGACGCCACCTACGACGCCTGGGACACCGAGCCCGCCGTCCTCGCCGGCCGCATCGAAGCCCTGCGCGGCGACGCCTTCCTCGGCGCCAACGTCACCATCCCGCACAAGGAGGCTGTCCTCCCCCTGCTCGATGCCACCGACGACCTCGCGCAACAGGCCGGCGCCGTCAACACCATCGTCCACGCCAACGGCCGTCTCGTCGGCCACAACACCGATGTCGCCGGCTTCGCGCGCGCCCTGCGCGAGGATGCCGCCTTCGACGCGCAGGGCAAGCGCACCATGCTCCTCGGCAGCGGCGGCGCCGCCCGCGCCGTCGCCCTCGCCCTCATCGAGGCGGGCGCCAGCCTGGTCTACGTCGTCGGCCGCACGCCGCGCCGCACCGATGCCATGGTCGTCTCGCTGAAGCGCCTGACACGGACCGGCACCACCGTCACCTGGGCCTACTGGGGCGACGGCTCCTACCTCCGCTCCCTCGCCGAAGCGCAGCTCATCGTCAACTGCACGCCCGTCGGCGTCGCCGGCTCCGATACCGCCGGCCAGTCGCCGCTCCCGGCGGACCTCATCTCGCCGCACGTCACCGTGTTCGATCTCGTCTACAACCCGCAGGAGACGCCGCTGGCCGCCGCCGCCCGCTCGCGCGGCGCGAAGGCCGTCACCGGCCTCCCCATGCTCGTCTACCAGGCCGCCGCGTCGTTCCGGCTCTGGACCGGCCGCGACGCCGACACCGCCGCCATGTTCGCCGCCGCCCGCGCCGCGCTCGCCTGACCCCGCGCGCGGGCGACCGTCCACCCCCGGCGCCCCCCGCGAGCCGGGGGTGCCCCGCCGGATCGGACCGGGTGCGCCCCGTGCGCGGGACATATGCGCCATCGATGGGCCCTTCGAGATACCGGCCCGAGGTACGCTTGCGCTTGACATCGTTGGACAATAATAAGTTGACTGCCGATTAGGCGCTTCCTACAATAGCCGCACCCTCGAGTGGCTCGCTTCGTCGATACCGTGATGTGCACGCCACACCGCTCGCTCACCGGTCCGCGCTCACCCCCGGAGTACATCGCATGGATGCACGTGAGGAAGGGCTCGATACGCCCGATCTGTATCGGCTCCTGCACCTTCATCCGGACGCCCCGCGCGAGCTGGTGACCGAGGTGTACCTCCACCTGCGTGCCCGCGCCGCACGCCACGATGCCGCCGGTCGCGATGCGCCCCTCCGCGAGCTGGACGCCGCGTACCACGTGCTTGCCGATCCCCAGCGCCGGCTCGCCTACGACGCAACGCGGGCAGCCCCCGGCGGCCAGCCCGTGCCGCCTCCTCCCGCCGTGCGGCCCGACTACTATGCGGCCCTCCGCATCGCCCCCAGCGCCGATGCCGACATCGTCGAGATCGCCTACACCATCCGCTCCCGGGACCGCCGGCCGCGCGCGCCGCAGGACGGCGCGTCGCTCGCGGACGCGCGCCGCGTGCTCGCCAACCGGCACCGAAGGGCCGCGTACGACGCCTGGTTCGCCGCCGCGAGCCTGGATGGCCACCCGGAGCTCGCCGCCGCCCGCGCCGACGACGAGCGGATCGTGCACGCGTTCCTCAGTGACTTTGGCCTCGCGGCTCCCATGGACCCGCCCGCCGATGGCTGGATCGACGGAGTCGTGCGCGACCGCCCGGAGCCGCCGGCTGGCGATGGTGCCGGTCTCGCAGACGGAGCGGCGCCGCGACGGGCTGCCCGCGGCCGAACCCGTCCCGCCGCCGCGCCCGCGCCGGTCCGTCCGGTCGAGAGCGTCGGCCGCCCGGACCACGGACTCGCGAGAGATGTCCTCGTGACCCACTCGATCCTGCCCCTGCGTCGCGAGAACGGGACGCTGGAGCTGGCGATTACCCGGCCGGAGGATGCCGCCGTCGCCCACGCGCTCGCCCGCGATGTGGGCGCGCGCGCCCGCATCTCCGTGGAAGACCGGCGCGTCGTCCAGGAGGGGCTGGCCCGCCTGTATCACGCCGAGGATCAGCGCGAGGTGGCGTGGGGGCACGCGGAGCGCTCCCCCGCGCTCTCGGCGCGCCGCGTCCTGACGCCCGGGCAGATGATCGCGGCGGCCCTGCTGCTGGCCGCGCTCGGCGCCGGCTTGGTCCTCGCGCTGGTGCCCACGCTCATCACCCTCGTCGCCCTCTGCACCGCTTTCTATCTCGTCTCCTCTGCGTACAAGATGTTCGTCGTCCTCACGTCGTTGACCCGCCCCGGCGAGGTGCCCATCGACCAGAGCGAGATCGATGCCCTCGACGAGCGCGCCCTCCCCACGTACACCCTCCTGCTGCCGCTCTACCGGGAGGCCAACGTCCTGCAGAGCCTCCTCACCGGCATCGCCGCCCTCGACTATCCCGCCGACAAGCTCGATGTCAAGCTGCTCCTCGAACCGGACGACGCCGAGACGCTGGCCGCCGTCAACGAGGCGGACCTCCCCTCCTTCTACCACAAGCTCATCGTCCCTCGCGATGGTCCGAAGGCGAAGCCGAAGGCCCTGAACTACGGCCTCCTCCACGCCCGCGGCGAGTACTGCACCATCTACGACGCCGAGGATCGCCCCGAGCCCGACCAGCTCAAGAAGGCCGTCATCGCCTTCCGGAAGTCTTCGGATCGCGTCGGTTGCATCCAGGCCAAGCTCAACTTCTACAACCGCGATCAGAACATGCTCACCCGCTGGTTCACGGCCGACTACTCGCAGTGGTTCGATCTCTACCTGCCCGGCCTCACCGGCGCCGGCGCGCCCATCCCCCTCGGCGGCACGTCGAATCACTTCCCCACCGCGCTCCTGCGCGAGATCGGCGGCTGGGACCCCTACAACGTCACCGAGGACGCCGACCTCGGGATCCGGCTCGCCCGCAGCGGCTGGAAGACCGCCATGATCGATTCCGTCACCTACGAGGAGGCGAACAGCCGGCTCGGCAACTGGCTGCGCCAGCGCTCCCACTGGATCAAGGGCTACATGCTCACCTGGCTCGTCCACATGCGAAACCCCCTCCGGCTCTGGCGCGACCTCGGCACCCACGGCTTCCTCAGCGTCCAGCTCACCGTCGCCGGCTCCGTCTTCGGCTACTTCGCCAACCCCGTCTTCTGGGCGCTCATCGCCGTCTGGTACACCGTCCACTGGAGCGTCGTCCAGACCCTCTACCCCACCCCCGTGCTCTACCTCGCAACGCTCGCCCTGTTTGTGGGGAACTGCACGTTTGTATACGTGGCTATGGCGGGCTGCGTGAAGCGGGAGTTCTACGGGGGCGTGAAGTACGCCCTCCTGATACCGCTGTACTGGTCGCTGATGACCGTCTCGGCCTTCCACGCGCTGTATCAGCTCGTCAGGAAGCCGCACTACTGGGAAAAGACCGTACACGGGCTGGCTCCCGAAGCGCCTGGCCGGCTCTCTCCCGAGGCGGCCGGGTGAGCGCCGTCGGCAACATCGCGAGGCGGTCCACGGAACCGCTGCATCGCACGGGCTGGGACTTCATTGCCGTTGCGCTGGCCACAGCCGTTGCCAGTGGCTTGTCCTTCGCCTACTACAGGTCGGCAGGGCTGCTCCTCCTCCACGGTGACGCCCTGTCTCGCCTCAACATAGCTCGACGTGTATTCGACTCTCTCGACCCAGGCCTGGTGCAGCTTGGTGTGATTTGGCCGCCAGCGCCTCAGGTTCTCATGCTGCCGCTGATCTGGGTTGACCCACTGTGGCACTCGGGGATCGCCGGCAGCATTCCATCGATGGCAGCGTTTGTTGGGACGGCTGTATACCTCTACGCGCTGGGGCGGCGACTGACCGCGAACAAGCTGGGCGGTGCCGTCGCCTGGTTGGTGTTCGTCACGAACCCCAACATGCTGTACCTGCAGGCGGTTCCGCTGTCTGAATCGCTCATGCTGCTCACCATGGTGGCAGCCGCGTATCATCTAGCGGTCTGGCTACAGGCGGAGAAGTCGTTCCACTTGATTGCCGCTGCGCTCTGGGTCTTGTCCGGGACAATGACGCGTTACGAGGGTTGGGCGCTCGTCCCAGGCGCGGCCCTCATCGTCACGGGCTTCACACTGGCGCGGTACCGCGATAGGCGACGAGCAGAGGCGCTGGCGCTGATGTTCCTCGTACCTGCCGCCTTCGGCGCGTTGCTGTGGCTCTTGTATTCGACGATCATCCTCGGCGATCCGCTCTACTTCGCACACGGCTTGGGTGCCTCGCCCGCACAAGCCAAAGACTTCGCGAAGAACGGAGCGCTCCTTACGAAGGGAAGCCTGACCAGGACGACGCTCACGTACGGTTGGACTGTTGTCGACATCGTTGGATTGCCGGTTCTTTGCATGGCGGCTCTCGGAATCGTCACCATGATGGCGCGGCGCGTACCGCTCCGTCAGGGTGCCGTCGTTGTTATGCTGTTCGTTCCAGCGCTGGTCACGATTGCCTCGCTGTACTTCGGCGCCATCTTTCTCCTCGACCCGCACTCAAAGCCCGCGGCCTTCCTTAGCACTAGGTACGGGATACTCGCGCTGCCCGCGATCGCGATTGTCGCGGCGTTGCCGGCGGCGCTACACCGCCATGCGGCCGTCGTCTTGCTCGTCGCTGGCGTGTCGTTCGTCGCGTTCTCCTACCAGCTGGGTGCACCGCTGTCCTTCCACTCGCGCGGCGTGGACGCCACGTCGTGGCTCGCCGTCAACTATCCCGTCCCGGCCGGATTGCAACCGCTCGTTGTTGCGGAAGGCCTGCACAATTACAACGCGTCGAATGTCGCGTCGGCGCTTGAAGCAACCGCCTGGTTCCGCCGTAACAACGACCGACGGCGACGGATCCTCATTTCAGCTCTGGCGAACGATGACTTCATGTTCTACGCGGGCCTCCCGCTTCGGGACTATGTCTTCGAAGGGCAACAGCCCTACTGGGATGATGAGATGCGAGCGCCTGGAACGTGGGCTAAGTGGGTCGTCGTCCAGCCAAACGGTGCGCGCGATCAGGTGGCGTTGAAGGCCTTACCCCTGATCAAAGACTCGCCCCGCTTCCGCCTCGCGTTCGAGAACGACCAGTACCAGATCTACGAACTGGTCCGCCCGCCGCTCGCCCCGCCTGCGCCCGCATGCGCGGACAGGCAGCTCGCCGCTCTCCAGTTCGCCGGCGATCAGGCGCTCCACGGCGCCGGCCCCTTCGATGTTGCCGTCGCCTTCAAGAACAGCGGCGCGCAGACCGCCCATGACATCGTGCTCGGGCTCGCCGTCACCCGTGGGTCGCAGTACGTCTCGCGCATCGATTTCGGCAACGGCCAGCCGTGGCTGGTCGATGGGCAACCCGGCGGCACGCTCTATCGCGTGGGCGACGTCGGGCCGGGCGGGACCGCGCGCATCACCCTGCGCGTTGCGCCCGCCGCGGCATGGTCCGCCGCCGGAGCGGGCGCCCGCGTCGCCATTGAAGCCCGCTTCGCCGATCTGTCGTGCCTGGACGACCGCGCCACAGCAACGACGGTCACCCTCGCGCCCGCTAGCCCGTAACGCGCTCAGAACTGCGCGAACACCTTGATCAGCTCGCCGTTCGGCCCGAAGTCGTACCCGCAGTTCCCCGCCGCGACATCGTCCCGGTACGCCCACAGCACGTAGCCCGCCGCCCCCGCCGCGAACGCCGCGCGCATCTTCGCCGCGTACCGCGCCGCCTTCGCCGCGTCGTCGCACCCCTGGTCCCCCGCCTCACCGATGAAGATCGGCTTGCCCGCGGCAAGCGCATCCCGGATGTCGGTGCGGATGCAGTTCGCGTCGTACGGACAGGTCGGGCTGATCGGCAGCGCGTCGTCCGCGTGATCGTAGTCGTGCGCCGTCGCGAACCCCACGCCGGGGAGCAGCAGCATCGACCGGTAGCCGCCCCCCGCGAACCCGGGCTGCCCCGTCCCGATCGACCCCAGGCTGATCGGCGTCACCGCGTCGCCTGACCTGATGCCGCCGATGATGTCCTGGAAGAACGCGCTGAGCGTCGCGCCGTCGCCCTCCGGCTCGTTGACCACCTCCCAGTCGGCCAGCGCCGCGTTGCCCGCGTAGCGCGAAGCGATGTCCACCACCCACTGCCGGTAGCTCGTCAGGTAACCGTCGTACGGGCTCGCGTACCCGGTCGCGTACCACGGCCCCTGGTCCTTCTGCTGCCCCCCGTTCGGATACAGCGAGATCGGCCAGTAGTCGCAGTCCCGCCAGTTGTTCCCCACCACCGGGATCAGCCGCACGCCGTGCGCCTGCGCGCTCGCGAACACCGCGTCCAGCGCCGACCAGTCCCGCTGGTGCTGCGCGTTCGTCGCGTACGACTGGAACGCCCAGAACCGCACCACGTCGACACCGGCCGCCCGCAGGTGCGCGAACGTGCTGTCCAGCGTCTGCTGAAACGGCGCCGCCGATCCCCCGCAGTCGTACACGGTTTCGCTCGCCGCCAGCCCCCACACGTTGACCCCCACCCAGTGGCTCGAAGCGCCCGCCGCCGCGGCCGTCGGCGTCGCCGCCACCGGCGAAGGAGTCGCCACGGCCTGCGTCGCGGCCACCGGCGTCAACGACGGCGTCGGCTGCGCGGCCGGGGTCGCCGTCTCCGCGGCCGCGCCCGCCACGACGGCGCTCGCGACCGGCGCGCTGCTGAGCGGCGGCTCCGCCAGCCCGACAGATCCCCCGCCTGCCGCGTTCATGAACGTCGGCGCGGCGCTGCCCTCGGACGCTTGCGGCGCCCGCCATGCCTGCGCGCTCGCCCCGGCCGGGGACGCCGTCGCGCCGCTCGCCGCCGGCGCCGGCCAAGCGCCCGCGCCGCCGTCGCGTCGCGCACCCCCGCTGCCCACGCCCGCCGCCAACGCCAGCACGGCCAGTCCGGCGGCCCACGCCCCGGCCCGCGTCCGCCACCCCATGTCGCGTCCCGGGTTCGCTGCCACGCCGGCCCTCCACAGGGATAGTCGGCCGCCGGCGCCACGAATCGCCCCCGCTCATCGCCGCAAATGCCCCCGCCGCGCGCCGCGCCCGCCGCGCGTGAGCGCGTCTGCCGCCCCATCTGCCATACTCTCCGCATGCTGCTGCCCCTGCTCGCCGCCTCCGACTACGGGATCGCCGTCGCCATCGGCGTCCTCATGCTGGTCTTCGTCGTCGTCGGCTGGGTGATCATCCAGGGCACCCGCGCCCAGCTCGCCTGGCGCCAGGCCGTCGAAGCCGGCGACGTCCCCGCCATCACCACCCTCGTCACCGAGGAGATCCAGCACTGGAAGTCCATGCGCATGCCGAAGGGCGCCGACCCCGCCGTCTGGCGCGGCGTCCAGAGCGCCGAGCTGGTGTCCGTCAGCCCCGCCGGCGTGCGCCTCAGCGCCACCGCCGAGGGCCAGTACGCCACCGTCGATGGCGTCCGCCGCGAGATCGGCACCCCGCTCGACCAGGCGTTCAAGATCACCGCGAAGCTCGCCGATATGGCGATGTACGACATCCCCAACGTCCGCCTGCCCGACACCCAGATCGATGTCTACACGTCCTACCGCGACGAGTCCGGCCCCGCCCAGCGCTGCATCCTCTCCACCCTCTGCACCCGCGAGACCGGCGATGCCCTCGACTGGGATGAGTTGACCGCCGAGGAGGTGGTGCGCGCGTTCGGCGGCCGCTTCCTCCTCGACGACCGCGGCGGCCCGCTCCCCATCGACCCGGAAGTCACCGGCAAGAGCGCGGTCCCGGCCGCCTTCTACAAGGACTGACCGCGTGCTCCGCTTCCTCACCGCCGGCGAGTCCCACGGCAAGGCCCTCATCGTCGTCATCGAGGGCATGCCCGCCGGCCTCCCGCTCTCCGAAGACGGCATCGCCGTCGATCTCCACCGCCGCCAGGGCGGCTACGGTCGCGGCCGCCGCCAGAAGATCGAACAGGACCGCGCCGAGATCATCGCCGGCGTCCGCCACGGCCTCACCCTCGGCAGCCCCATCGCCCTCTCCATCCAGAACCGCGACTGGGTCAACTGGACCGACGTGATGTCCGTCGACCCCGTCGACGCCGTCGTCGAAAAGGTCACGCGCCTCCGCCCCGGCCACGCCGACCTTGCCGGCGCGATCAAGTACGGCTTCGATGACGTGCGCCCCATCCTGGAGCGAGCGTCGGCCCGCGAGACCGCCGCGCGCGTCGCCGTCGGCGCCGTCTACAAGTGCTTTCTCGACGCGTTCGGCGTCACCTTCCACAGCCACACCGCCCAGATCGGCACCGTCGATGCCGACGTCCCCGCGGACATCGACTGGGCCGCCGTCGAGGAGTCGCCCGTCCGCTGCGCCGACGCCGCCGCCGCCGAGCGCATGGTCGCCGCCATCGATGACGCGCGGAACGCCGGCGACACCCTCGGCGGCGTCGTCGAAGGCCGCGTCCGCAACGTGCCCATGGGCCTCGGCAGCCACGTCCAGTGGGACCGCAAGATCGATGGCCGCCTCGCGCAGGCGCTGATGAGCATCCACAGCGTCAAGGGCGTCGAGATCGGCGCCGGCTTCGCCGCCACCCGCCGCACCGGCTCCCACGTCCACGACGTCATCCTCCCGCGCGAGCGCTGGTCCGACCGCCCCTGGCAGCGCGCCACCAACAACGCCGGCGGCACGGAGGGCGGCATCACCGACGGCCAGGACGTCGTCGTCCGCGTCGCCCTCAAGCCCATCGCCACCCTCCCCCGCTCCCTCCCCTCCGCCGATCTCCTCACCGGCGAGGAGATCCCCGCCCACTACGAGCGCAGCGACGTCTGCGTCGTCCCCGCCGCCGGCGTCATCGTCGAAGCCATGTGCGCCATCGTCCTCGCCGAGGCCGCCGCCGAGAAGTTTGGCGGCGACTCCATGGACGAAACCCTGCGCAACTGGCGCGCCTTCGAGGCCACCACCGGCCCGCGCGACATGCGCGAGGGCTGACCGCACCGGCACCGGCGCAACACTGTCCGAATCCGCCCGCGCCCGCCTTCTCTCCGCGGTTCGGTATGATCACGGTAGACCAGCGAAGAAGGCGCAGCGCCCGGCGCGGAGCTCGGGGATGCGCCCTCGCCACACAGGCATGCAGGGCGAAGCACCCCCGCAGGGATGCGCAGCCCGGAACGTTCGCCGCGCGGAGGCGGCTCACACACTGCCCATGTACGACCAGATCTGGCTCACCGGCTTCATGGCCACCGGCAAGTCCCGCGTCGTCCGCCCGCTCGCCGCCGCCCTCGACTGGCAGGCCGTCGATACTGACACACTCATCGAACAGGACGCCCACGACAGCGTCCCCGGCATCTTCCGCGCCGGCGGTGAGGCCGCCTTCCGCGTCATCGAGTCCCGCGTCGTGGAGCGCGTCGCCGAGATGGAACACGTCGTCGTCGCCACCGGCGGCGGCACCGTCCTCGCCGATGCCAACCGCGCCGCCATGCGCCGCCGCGGCTTCGTCGTCTGCCTCGATGCCCGCCCTGAGACCATCGCGTCCCGCATCGCCGATTCCGGCGCGCACGCCTCCGAGCGCCCGCTCCTCGATGTCGACGACCCCCTCGCCGCCATCACCGCACTGAAGGCGGAGCGCCAGCACCTCTACGCCCAGGCCGACTTCATCATCCAGACCGACGACATGACGCCCGACCAGGTCACGCACCAGGTGCTCCTCGCCTTCCGCGAGCGCTCGGCGGTCGCCGGCGGCGCCGCATGATCCGCGTCGCCGCCCGCGACGGCGCCTACGACGTCCACTGCCGCTGGGGCGCCCTCGATGATCTCGGCCCGCTCATGCGCGACGCCGGCCTCGCCGGCCAGGCCTGCCTCGTCGCCGACGACGCGGTCGCCGCGCTGTTCGCCGATCGCGCTCTCGCATCGCTTCGCGCCGCTGCGTTCCAGCCCGCCCTCTTCACCTTCCCCGGCGGTGAGGCGAGCAAGAGCCTGGAGACCGTGCGCGCGTTGTACGACTGGCTGCTCGACCACCACGCGGAGCGCGGCTCGCCCGTCGTCGCGCTCGGCGGCGGCGTCACAGGCGACATGGCCGGCTTCGCCGCTGCCACCTACCTGCGCGGCGTCCCCTTCGTCCAGGCGCCCACCTCGCTCCTCGCCATGGTCGATGCCGCCATCGGCGGCAAGGTGGCCGTCGACCACCCGCGCGGCAAGAACCTCGTCGGCGCCTTCTACCCGCCGCGCCTCGTCGTTGAAGACACGAGCCTGCTCGCCTCGCTGCCCTCCCGCTGCCTGCGCGAAGGCTACGCCGAAGTGATCAAGCACGGCCTCATCATGGACCCGCCCATGCTCGACGTGCTCGATCGCGACGCGGACCGCCTCCTCGCCGTCGAGCCGGAGCTGACGACGCAGATCGTCGCCCGCAACGCCGCGCTCAAGGCCGCCGTCGTGTCAGACGACGAGCGCGAGGGCGGCCGCCGCGCCATCCTCAACTACGGCCACACCGTCGGCCACGCCATCGAGGCCGCCTGCGGCTACGCCGGCATCCTCCACGGCGAGGCGATCAGCGTCGGTATGATGGCAGCCGCCGCCATCGGCGAGCGCATCGGCGTCACGCCGCCCGCCGTCGCGCAGCGCCAGCGCGCCCTGTTCGAGCGCTACGGCCTCCCCCTCCGCCACCCCGGCCTCGATGTGGACGCCGTCCTCGCCGCCACCGCTCACGACAAGAAGGTCGCCGCAAAGCGCGTCCGCTGGGTCCTGCTCGAAGACCTCGCCCGCCCCATCCTCCGCGATGACGTCCCGGACGCCGTCGTCCGCGAAGCGCTCAGGGAGATCTCTGCGTAAGTCTGCCCGGGACGGCACCATTTGACTGTCGGAGTTGTCGCCACTTACGCTTCGTTGGAAGTCGTCAACAAGTCATTCGTTGCGGAGGGCGGCGCGCTGGGGGAATCGGACTCGGCAGGCTTGGATCGACTTATCGCGGCGCTAGAGAGGCGGCGTGATCGGGAGTGTGCCGTTGAATCACAAGGCACCATCCCGCAGCCACAGTCGGTGCCAGCGAAGCCTTGCACGAACACTGCGCAGTCAATGAGCGAACGCTCAAGGGGAAATCCTGCGTCTCATCGCACAGGGACATTCGCACGACCAGATAGTCGGCTCGAACGACAGAGTCACTTACTACGACATCATGATGGCGGCGCAGGAGGCGCTGGACTTGGACGTCGCTAGGCAGGCGAGGTCGCTCCAAGGTGGCCCCACCGAGAGGCAACACGCGCAGACCACAATCGCGAAGATACGCGAGATCCATCCCCGCGCATATGAATCTTGGACTTCGGAGGAAGAGGTGCTCCTGCGCCGACTCTACGAAGGGGACGCGAGTGTCGCCAGAATCTCTCGCGAGCTAGGTCGGCAACCCGGGGGCGTCAGAAGTCGCCTTCGGAGGCTCGGTCTTCTCGACTGAATCGCCGACCGAGCCACATTTTCCCCGCGTTTTACACTCCCTTGCCGCACCCCGCGCCCCCCGCCTCGATACTGTGGACATGAGGCCGCCCGCGAAGCACCGGCGGCCGGGGAGCGCGCAATGGCCATGCAGATGAGCTTCGGTGGCTTCGACCCCGCGTTCGCGATGGCCCGAACCACCGGCACGGCGCACAGCAACCTCACCGCGCGCCAGGCGTCGAAGCGCCTGTGGTGGAGCCTCGCCTTCTTCTTCATCTCCTTCGGCGTCGGCACCTCCTGGGACCGCGCCTGGCACGCCACCCACGTCTTCGACGACTTCTACTCGCCGCCCCACCTCTTCATCTACTCGACGTTCGCCATCTCCGCGCTGATCTTCGCCACGCTCGCCTTCTCGCCGGAGCGCCGCGCCTGGTACGGCGACGACATGCGCGTCCCGGTGCTCGGCTGGCAGATGCCCGCCGCCATCGTCCTCGCCGGCTGTGGCTTCGCCACCATCGCCATCGCCGGCGCCCTCGACGACGTCTGGCACACCAACTTCGGCCTCGATGAGACCAACTGGTCCACCCCCCACGCGATGCTCGGCTGGGGCATCCTGCTCACCTGGTCCGGCTTCCTCGCCTGCCGCCACGCCCTGCGCCCGCACATCCCCATCTCCCGCCCGTTCATCGCCGTCGCCGGCCTGATCACCCTCAGCCTGACCACGAGCATCCTGCTCGGCGCGCTGGGCAAGGACGCCACGCCGGACATGGTGCGCCACATCGCCGCCCTGCCCCCGCTTCAGGCGTCGTCGCAGGCGCAGCACACCTTCCGCATCCTGCTCACGTGGAACCTCACGCGCACCAACCCGCTGTTCGTGCCGGCCGCCGCCGCCGCCGCGGGCGTCGCCCTCGCCTGCATCCGCGGCCTCACGCGCAGCACGTGGATGTTCCTCGCCGTCGCCGCCGTCGCGACCCTCTTCGGCCTCACCGGCGGCCACCGCACCGCCAGCTACTTCCACCTCGCCGGCGACGCGCGCAACTGGCTGCCGATCCCTTTCGTCGCCGCCGCCATCGTCTTCGTCTGCGCGAAGCAGCTTCGCCGCAGCGACACAACGTCGTGGCTGCTCGCCGGCCTCGCCTTCAGCGCGCTCGTTGCCAGTTGGTGGGGCCCCGGCCCCGCCCTCGCCCTGCTCGCCGCCCCGGCGATGCCCCTCGGCGCCTACGCCGGCGCCCGCCTCTATCGCGCCATCGAGCACCCCTCCGCCGCCAGCGTCCGCGTCATGGCGGCGACAGCCGTCGCCGTCCCTGCCCTCCTCGGCCTGCTCGACCTCTACCTCCGCTGGCACACCGCCTGATCTGGTCGCCCGGTCGCTGGTGACTGGCAATTAGTGCCTGATGATTGGTGACTGGTGATTAGTGACTGGTGATTGGTGACTGATTCGCCGTACCGTCGTCTGCTGTCTGTTGTCTGCCCTCTGCTGGCGCCGCAGCGCCGCAGGCGCTACGGCGCCACCTGCACCTTGATCGCACCGCTGCTCTTGTCGTCCGCCGTCGCGTACGCCTGCCGCACGTCCTCCAGCGCGAACCGGTGCGTGATCAGCCGCCGCAGCGTCTCCCCCTGCCGCCGCATGATCTCGATCGATAGATCGTAGTCCGACCGCCGCCCCGGCCGCCCGTAGCAGTTCGACCCGAAGATCCGCACCTCCTTCAGGAAGAACATGATCGGGTGGATCTGCACCGGCTGCGTGAACGCCCCCAGCACGCTGATCCGCCCGCCCACCCCCACCACGTTCATCGCCTGCCCCAGCGTCTCCGCGTGCCCGCCCACCGTCTCCACCACCACGTCCGCTCCGCCCACGTCCGCCGCCATCTTCGCCACGCCCTCGCCCGTCGCGTCGTACACCGCGTCCGCGCCCGCCGCCGCCGCCATCTCCTTCTGGTGCGGATGCCGCGCCGTCGCCACCACTGTCGTCGCGCCCATCGCCTTCGCCGCCGCGATGCCCAGCAGCCCGATCGTCCCCGCCCCCAGCACCGCCACCGTCTCGCCGAACCGCAGGTCCACCAGCTGCAGCCCGTGCACGTTGACCGCCAGCGGCTCGCACAGCGCACCCAGCTCGAAGTCCACCTCCGGCGGCAGCTTGTACAGCGCGTACGACGGCGCCACCAGGTACTCGCTCAGCCCGCCCGGCACGTTCAGCCCGTGCGCCTTCCGCGATGGGCACAGGTGGTAGTTCCCCGACCGGCACTGCGCGCACGTCAGGCACACCGTGAACAGCTCCAGCGCCACCCGGTCCCCCTTCGCGAAGCCGGACACGCCCTCGCCCAACGCCTCCACCTCGCCCGCGCACTCGTGGCCCAGCACGAAGCCCGGCGGCACCGGGAACTCGCCGCGATAGAAATGCAGATCGCTGCCGCAGACGCCCGTGCTCCGCACCCGCACCAGCACCTGCCCCGGCCCCGCCTCCGGGACGTCCGCCTGCTTGATCTCGAACGCACGCGGCCCTGCGACGACTGCCTGCTTCATACGTCCTCCCAACATTGCGACGCGCGCGCTCACCCCCTGGCCGGGGTCAGGTTATGATGGGCGCGTGAGAGCCCTGAATCAACCGGAGAGCTGGTGGGGGTGGCACGGCTACAACCACCCGGAGCCGCTCTCGATCACGCAGATCCTGCGCGCCGGCACCATGCCCCCGCGCGTCGCCGCCCTCCTCTGGCTCGCCATGGAGCGCGGCCGCTCGATCATCCTCGCCGCCGATCCCTCCGGCGCCGGCAAGACCACGATCCTCACGGCGCTCCTCGCATTTGCCCGGCCGGACGCCGGCGTCTACTTCACCCGCGGCTGGGGCGAGCAGTTCCGCCTTCCCCCGCCGCCCGCCAACGACGACGCGCCCGTCTACATCATGATCAACGAGATCAGCGACCATCTCCCCGTCTACTCCTGGGGCCCCTACGTCCTCCGCGCCTTCGAACTGATGGCCGAAGGCTACGCCCTCGCCTCCACCATGCACGCCGATACCGTCGAAGGTGTCATCGAGCAGCTCACCGACGAGTGCGACGTGCCACCCCGCCTCGTCGGCCACCTCGCTTTCGTCGTGCCGATCTTCGTCGGCGTCCAGGGCGGGCATCGCATCCGGCGCGTCCGCGAAGTCGGCGTGCTGGAGCCGCTCGGCGATGGTTACGACCGCCACTCGGTCGCCCGCTGGCGCCCGGACGACGACGCCTACGACGTGCTGACCACGCCCGCCGAAGTCAACGCCGCCGCCCGCCGCCTCGGCATGGACGACGACGACTTCCTGGCCGAGCTCCACCGCTGCGAGCAGTTCCTCGAAGAGCTGCTCGCTGCCGGCGTCACCGAGATCGAAGAAGTGCAGGCGCGCGTCTTCACATTCTCCGGCTACGAGCTCGTCGAATAGCCATCGCGCGCCACCGCAGGCGCGCCCCGGCCCGGCACCACCGTGCCGCCCATGTCTCACACACCCGCCCCACCCCAAGCTGCCCCGGAAGCGCCGGGGTCAGGTCGGCCCGTCATGCGCACGCGATATTGCGCGCCGCCGCACCCACGCGCGATGATCTCGGCGTCATGAGCATCGTTGCCGCGCGCCCCCATCCGTTCGTCCTGTCCGCACTGATCCGCCGCTACCACTCGTTCACCGTGCTCGTGATCGTCGGCCTGATCGCTGTCGGCGTCAGCGGCCTCGTGACCGGCGGCCTCGGCCGCATCTACGGCAAGGACGCCATCGCCGGCGACACCCTCAGCGCGCACCTCTCCGCTGCCCGCTGCGCCGACCTCCGCGAGTACGCCCCCGCCGCCACCACCTGCAGCCAGGCCGAGCTCTTCCACCACGCCGACGAGGTGGTGATGTACCGGGTCGCCATGCTGCCCCTCGGCCTGCTGCTCGCCGCCGCATACTGGTTCGCCCGCCGCCGCTGGCTCCGCGCCGCCACCGAGGACCCGGCTGTCCGCACGCTCCGCCTCGGTCTCGGCGTTGGCGCCTTCGGTCTCGCCTCCGTGGCGCTTCTCGGCACCGCCGCCGGCCACGCCTCCACCGCCGGCCTCGCCCGCAACCTCTCCGATGGCCTGATCGCGCTCGCCGTCACTCTCGCCTTCATCATCGCCGCCTCGCGCAGCGCCGCCGGCCCCGCGAGCTAACGTCTCGCTTCCCGTCGTCTCCCGCATCTCGCATCCCGTTTCCCGCCTCCCGCTTCCCGCATCTCGCTTCCCGTCTTCCGCCGCCCGCCTCCCGCCCACCTCCCCTACCGCGAGCACGCGCGGCGCGCCAAAATGGGGCGTCGCCCATCTCGGCGAAGCGCACCGTATCGCCGCTTCTGAAAGGACGCCCCCATGGCTACCCGCATCGGCATCAACGGCTTCGGCCGCATCGGCCGCCAGGTCTTCAAGGCGATCAAGGAGCGGCACGGCGCGGAGTGCGAAGTCGTCGCCGTCAACGACCTCGTCGATAACAAGACCAACGCACACCTCCTCAAGTACGACTCCAACTACGGCCGCTACCCCGGCACCGTCGAGGCCGGCGAGGGCGGCCTCATCGTCGATGGCAAGCCCGTCAGCGTCTTCGCCGAGCGCGAGCCCGCGAAGATCCCCTGGGGTAAGGTCGGCGTCGATCTCGTCGTCGAGTCCACCGGCTTCTTCACCGATGCCACCCGGGCCCGCGACCACCTCCACGACGGCGTCAAGAAGGTGATCATCTCCGCCCCCGCGAAGAACGAGGACGTCACGATCGTCCTCGGCGTCAACGCCCAGAAGTACGACCCCGCGAAGCACCACGTCGTCTCCAACGCCTCCTGCACCACGAATGGCCTCGCCCCGACCGTCAAGGTGCTGCTCGACACGTTCGGCATCGTCAAGGGGCAGATGACGACGATCCACGCCTACACCAACTCCCAGCGCCTCCTCGACATGGCGTCGCCGGACCTGCGCGAGGCCCGCGCCGCCGCCCTCAACATCGTCCCCGCGGCGACGGGCGCTGCTCGCGCGCTCAAGCTCGTCATCCCGGAGATCGAGGGCAAGCTCGACGGGGCCTCGTACCGCGTCCCCACGCCTACCGTCTCGATCGTGGAGATCGTCTGCCTCGTCGGCAAAGCCACCACCGCCGAAGCCGTGAACGACGCGATGCGCGCCGCCGCCGCCGGCCCCATGAAGGGCATCCTCTCCGTTTCCGACGAGCCGCTCGTCTCCATGGACTTGAAAGGCGACCCGCACTCCTCGATCGTCGATAGCGCGACGACCAGGGTCGTCGCCGGCGACCTCGTCAAAGTCGCCTCCTGGTACGACAACGAGTGGGGCTACTCCTGCCGCACCGCCGACCTCTGCGCCTTCATCGCCGGCAAGGGGCTGTAGCCTGGGCCACCGGGGCTGCCAACGCACGACTCCCCCTCGCCCGGCCCGCAGGGCTGGGAGAGGGGGCCGGGGGGTGAGGGCCTGATGGCCGACCGCACCAGCCCGTCCATCCCCCTGACGCCCGTATCGCCGGCGGCCCGCGCCCACCGCCACGACGACGCGCCCTACCGCGCCTACATCATCGCCAGCCTCTCCCTCGCCATCTTCGGCGGCTTCGCGCTCGCCGTGCTGCTCCCACTCGCGCAGGCCCTCTCGTGGGACTGGGGCAACTCCTGGGACGCGCTCGTCCAGGTGCACGGCCAGCTCCAGCTCGAAGGTTTCGCTGGGCTCTTCGTCATGGGCATGGCCCTCCGCCTCATGCCGCGCTTCTCCGGCGTGCCCCTTGCCTTCCCCGCGCTCGCCACCGCCGCCATGCCGCTGATCGCCGCTAGCCTCGTCCTCCGCGCCCTCGCCCAGCCCGCCGCCGATGGCGTCCCCCGCGACGCCGCGCTGTTCGCCTCCGCCGCGCTGCTCCTCGCCGGCGCCTCGGCGTTCGCCGCCGTCGTCCTGCGCATGCTCGCCCGGCCCACCAGTAAGGCCGACGCCACCGGCTGGTTCTTTGTGCTCGGCGCCCTCTCCGCCGTGGCCGCCGCCGCCCTCAACGCCTGGCTCGTGCTCGATATGGCGCGCAACTCAACCCCGCTCGCGTCACTCGGCCGCCAGCCGGCACTCATCTTCCTCCAGCTCTACGGCGTCGTCCTGACCTTTGTCGGCGGCGTCAGCACCCGCGCCGTCCCGACGTTCACCGGCCGCCCGCGCGCCCCCCGCCTCGGCCGCGCCACCGCCGCGCTGCTTACCACCGGCGTCGTCGTCTACGTCGTCGCCTCGCTCCGCGCGTCCTACGCCTACTCGCGCACCGCCGCCCGCGCCGAGGATGCCGGCCTGCTGCTCGTCGCCGCCGCCCTCCTCGCCGTCGTCTGGATGACCGGCGTGTTCCACCCCCGCGCCAACCGTGTCGGCGCCGCGACCCGCTACCAGTTCCAGCTCGTCCGCGCCGCCCTCGGCTGGCTCGCCTTCGCGTCCCTGCTGACGGTGTGGTACGCCGTCCGCGCCCTGCGTGACGGCGTCCTCGTCGATTCCTTCGAGATGGACGCCATCCGCCACGCCCTCACCGTCGGCGTCCTCACGATGATCATCCTCGGCATGGGCATGATGATCCTCCCGGAGTTCGCCGGCCGCCGCATCCAGCACCCGCGCGAGAGCTGGGTCGCCGTCGTCATACTCGTCGCGCTCAACGCCGCCGCCGTCCTCCGCATCTGGCCCGCCATCGAGGGGCTCAACTGGCTCTCCTCCAGCCGCTACTGGCCCATGGCCGCCGCCGGCGTCCTCGCCGCGAGCTCCGTCGTCGTCTTTGCCGCGATGTTCGTCCAGAGCGTGATCGAACAACGCACCCCCGGCTGGGGCGCCACCCCCGCCCTCCCCGCCCGCCGAAAGGACTGACGTATGCGCCGCCACCGACTCGCCCCCTTCTGCGCCGCCGCCGCGCTCCTCCCCGCCGCCGCGATGCTCTGGTCGTGCAGCGGCGGCAGCGGCGCGCCTGCCCGCGCTGCCACCTCGACGCCCGTTGCCAGCGCGGTCGCGTCTACGACGGCGGCCGCCCCGGTCGACGCTCCCCCCGGCCCGGTGACCTTCC
>DASQHL010000160.1:0-9094 GCA_035632115.1 Dehalococcoidia bacterium
ACGTTAGCGTGCACGTCGGCGACAACGGCGACCCGCATGGGGCATCGTAGCATCGTTGCTCAGCCGGTACGCTACCGGCGTGGATGTGCGCGATCTCGGCGAGTTCGGCCTGATCGAGCGGCTCAGCCGCGCGCTCGGCGCGCCCGCGGACGAGCGGCTCGTCGCTGGCATCGGCGACGACGCCGCGGTGTGGCGTTCCGGCGGCGGCTTCACCGTTGCCACCACCGATACGATGGTCGCGGGCGTGCACTTCCTGCCCGGTGTGGTGGCCTGGCGCGATGTCGGCTGGAAGGCAATGGCCGTCAACGTTAGCGATATCGCCGCCATGGGCGCCACGCCGTCGTTCGCCCTCGTCACGCTCTGCCTGCCGCCCGGCACGCCGGTCGGACAGATCGACGAGTTGTACGTCGGCCTGCGCGAATGTGGCGACGCGTTCGGCGTCACGGTCGCGGGGGGCGACGTCGTGTCGGCGCCGGTCTTCGCTGTCACGGTCGCCCTCTGCGGCGAGGTCACGGTGCGCGATGACGGCGCCCCGGCGCTCCTGCGCCGCGGTGGCGCCCGTCCGGGCGATGCCGTCGCCGTGGGTGGGCCGCTCGGCGGTTCGGCCGGTGGCCTGCGCGTTCTCACGGAGGGCACCGGGCGTACAGATGCAACGGAACGGTTGATCGCGCGCCACATGCGGCCTCGGCCGCGCGTCGATGTTGGCCGCGCGGCCGTTTCGGCGGGTGCCCTCTGTGGCATCGACATCAGTGATGGCCTGGTGCGCGACCTTGGCCACGTCTGTGAGACGAGCGGACTGGGCGCAGACCTGTGGCTCTCACGCCTGCCCCTCGATGACGCGCTCGTCGCCGTCTTCCCGGACGACGCGCCGGTCCTGGCTGCGACCGGCGGCGAGGACTACGAGCTGATCGTCGTAGCGCCGGAGGACGTGCTTGGACGGGCGGAGGCGATGCTCGGCGCGCCCCTGCCGATCGTCGGCGCCATGCGCGCGGGCGATGGCGTGCGCGTGCTCGATGCCGCCGGACACGAGATGCGGCTGCCGACGCCGGGCTGGGAGCACCTCGCATGACTGGGCCGGTGCTGCGCACTGCCACGCCCGGGGCGACACGACGCATCGGCGAGCGCATCGGACGCCGCCTGGCTGCGGGCGACGTCGTGTTGCTATCGGGCGAACTGGGCGCCGGCAAGACGGTGCTGGCGCAGGGTATCGGGCGCGGCCTGGGTGTCGCGGACCCCATCAAGAGCTCGTCGTTCGTCATCATGAACGAGTACGACGGCGCCCGCCTGCGCCTCTACCACGCCGACCTCTACCGGCTCGAGGATCCGGCGCAGGTGGCGGAACTGGCGCTGGACGAGCTGGCGGCGCGCGGGGTGTTGGTCATCGAGTGGCCGGAGCGGGCGCCGGACGAGCTACCTGCGGAGCACCTGCTCGTGCGCCTGGCGTACGATGGCGCGCGCGCCCGTATCGTCGAGGTCGAGGCCGTCGGGGAGCGGTACGCGCGCCTGGCAGCGCACTTACACCGGTAGCAGCGCCAGTGCGTCCAAGTCCATGATGGCGGCCGACAACCGGTCGAAGAACAGATCGAACAGCGCCTTGCCTCGCTCGTTTGCCGTGTCGAGCGTGGCCGCGTTCACCACCCAGATCCCCAGGCTCACCAGCAGCGAGCGCTTGTAGTCCTCCACCAGCTCGTCGAACGTGTAGCCGCTGACGCCGTTCGCCGTGAGCGTGCGGTGGTACTCCTGCAACATCTCCATCTCGTGCGCGCGTCTCGTCGCCGTATCGACGTTGCTGTACAGGAAGTAGGCGATGTCGTACGCGCCCCACCCCTGGTTCGGGCTCTGCCAGTCGAGCACCGCCAGCTGGTAGTCGCTTCCCGGCGCGCCGAAGAACATGTTGTCCAGCCGGTAGTCGCCGTGCGCCATCGTCATCGCGCCTTGGGCGATCGGCTCCAGCAGCTTCGTGATGCGCTCCCCCAGCGTTGGCAGCACGGCGCGGACAGGCTGCGGCATGCGGTCCGCGAAGAGTGCGTCCGTCGCCGCCCACGCCTGCGGGTACGACTGCTGCATCGCGCCGTTGACCATGTCGATGCCCGGCTGCAGCCACGCGATCTCGGTCAGCCGGGGGTGCTCCCACCAGCGCGCGTGGTGAACGGCCAGCTGCGAGAGCGCCAACCGAGCCTCGGCCGCGGAGCAGCCCGCCACCTGGTCACCCGCCCGCCCGTTGCGGGAGAGATCCTCCAGCAGCAGCACGTAGCGCACCGCCTCGGCGTCACCGTCGCTGTAATAGCATCGGGCCGTGCGAAAGCTGATCTCGTCCGCCATCTCGCGGTAGAACCGGAACTCGCGCTCATACAGGCCGTACAGCGCCGCAAGCTCGCGTGCCCCCGGCTCCAGCGCCGGCAGCTTCGCGATGAGCGTCGCCGGTGCCGCCGCTGGCGCACCTGCATACGTCAGCCGCACGCGAGCCACCTGCCCGATGAAGCCCGCGCCCTGCCCCAGCACTTCGTGCGCCGCCGACGTCACCCTCCCATCCCCGATGACGCCCCCGGAGCGCAACGCGGCGGTGAGCCATGCCGCCGTGAGTTCGGCGGGTGTCGTCGGAATCTCCAGCTGTGTCGTCATCTCGACCCCTCTCTCCCCGGCCACGCCGCCCGTTCGGGGATGTGTAGAGGGTACGACACCGCGCGCCGCCGGCGCGAGCCCGTCCTACTGGATATGCACCACTGAGACGCCCTGGGCCCACAGTCCTTCGAGGTTGTAGTACGCCCGCTCCGCCGGGGCGAACAGGTGGACGATGACGTCGCCGAAATCGATCAGCACCCAGCCGGAGTCCGCCGTGCCCTCG
The DNA here is from genome assembly GCA_035632115.1 of Dehalococcoidia bacterium. Classification (GTDB taxonomy): domain Bacteria; phylum Chloroflexota; class Dehalococcoidia; order DSTF01; family JACRBR01; genus DASQHL01. Next base: position 2,846 of record DASQHL010000160.1, read on the forward strand.
CTGCGGAGCGGCCGCGCCTCTGGGCGAAGATCCCCGTCCAGCGCCTCGACGAGCGCACGCAATTGACGCGGGTTGCCCGCCGTCGCGATCACAAAGTGGTCGGTGAAGGTCGAAACCTTGCTGATGTCCATCAGGACGATGTCTTCGGCCTGGCGGTCGGAGAGGAGGTCGGCGATGCGCTGGGCGAGGTCTGCGGACTCCAGTAGGCGTCTCCATCCCCTGCAGGCTCTCGGGTGGCTGAGTATAGCAATTGGCCGGCGGGACCGGCCGCTCGATACCCTGAGGCGGACCGGAGACATGCGAAAGGGTGCGTCCATGGTGCGCAGGCGGCGCGTGGTAGTGGCGATGAGCGGTGGCGTCGATTCGGCGGTCGCGGCCGGTCTGCTCGTCCGCGCCGGGTACGAGGTCGTCGGCATCACGATGCGGCTGTGGACGCTCGAAGACCCCGATGCCCCGGTTGGCAAGAAGCGGTGCTGCTCCGTCGAGGATACGGACGACGCGCGCGCCGCCGCCGACGCCCTCGGCATCCCGCACTACGTGCTGAACATGGAGCGCCAGTTCCACGATCGCGTCATCGACTACTTCGTCGCCGAGTACGGCCGGGGGCGCACGCCGAACCCCTGTCTCGCGTGCAACGAACACGTGAAGTTCCGCGCCCTCCTCGACCGTGCCGTAGCACTCGATGCTGACTTACTCGCCACCGGCCATTACGCCCGCATCGACCGCGCCCCCGACGGACGCTACCGGCTGCTGCGTGCCATCGACCCGGCCAAGGATCAGTCGTACGTGCTCTACACGATGGGCCAGCCGGAGCTGGCGAAGACGCTGTTCCCGGTCGGCGGCTACGACAAGCCGCAGATCCGCGCACTGGCGCGAGAGATGCGCCTGCCGCTCGCCGAAAAGCCCGACAGCGCAGACATCTGCTTCGTCCCGGACGGCGACTACGCGGCGTTTGTCCGGAAGCGGCTACCGCAGGAGCCCGGCGTCGTGCGCGATCACGACGGCACCGTCGTCGGCGGCCACGATGGCATCGCCGGCTTCACCATCGGTCAGCGCCGCGGCTTGGGCGTCGCCGTCGGCGAGAGGCGCTTCGTGACGCAGATCGATCCGGCTCTGAACGCGATCACCATCGGGCCGGAGGACGGCCTCATGGCCGGCGCCCTGGTCGCCGAGAGCGTGAACTGGCTCGCCGGGCCGCCACCGGCCGTGCTTCGCGCCGATGCCAAGATCCGCTATCGGACACCCGCCGCCCCCGCCACCGTCGCGCCCCTCCCCGGCCGCACCGCCAACGTTGTGTTCGACCGGCCGCAGCGCGCCATCACCCCCGGCCAGGCCGTCGTGTTCTACGATGGGGACGAAGTCCTCGGCGGCGGCGCCATCCTGCGCGCCATTCAGTCCGCCCCAGGCCTTGACTGAGACAGGCGCTTGCCAGAAGATTGGGCGCACAAGCTAGTCACTTCAGAAAAGGACGCTACCCACCATGAACGCCGCCGGCTACGCAAAGCTCCAACTGGAGCAAGCTTTCAACCTCATGAATGCTGCCTCCGATGGCATGGACGAAACCCAGTACAACTGGGCGCCCGCCGGCACGTGCAACTCCGTCGCCAAGTCGCACGTTCACGCCGCGTCATCGATCGACTTCTTCATCAACCATATTGCGCAGGGCAAGCCGCTCGCTTGGCCGGAGCACGGACCGAAGCTGGGGCTGCCCGCTAACCCCCAGGAGATCTGGTCTTTCAGCGGCACCGTCCCGATCGCCCCGATCGCCGAGTACAGCCGCCAGCTCCAGAAGGCCGCGCTCGATTACGTCGCGACGTTACAGGACAGCGATCTCGATCGGCAGATCGATACGCAGTTCTTTGGTAAGCAGTCGCTGGCTTTCATCGTACAGCTCGTTGGACTGCATTGCGCCGGGCACACGGGCGATATCTCCGCGGTCAAGGGCATGCAGGGGTTGAAAGGGCTGCCGTTCTAGCGGCCTGCGGCGTCTGCCACCCGGAGGTTTGACGCGGGCGCGCGCCCTCGTTACCTTCGACTGAAGGGCATCGTCGCTGACGGGGTGCCTTTTGACGAAAGGCGCCGAGACTTGCAAGCCGTGATTCTCGCGGCCGGTGATGGTGGACGCCTTCTGCCGGACACCGCCGCCCTGCCGAAGCCGCTGCTCCGCGTCGCCGGTCGGCCGATCATCGATCATGTGCTGGATGCGCTTGCTGCTGCGGGCGTGGGCACGGCCACCGTCGTCACCGGCTACCAGGGTGACCGGCTGCGCGAGGCGCTCGAGCGGCGGGCGCGCGGTGCGGTCAGCCTGCGCTTCGTCCGGAACGATGCCTACACGCTCGGCAACGCGCGCTCGCTCTGGGCCGCGCGCGATGCCGCGCCCGGCGAGTTCCTGCTGGCGATGGCCGACCACATCGTTGAGCCGGCGCTGCTGCGCCCGCTCGTCGCCGGCGCTGGGGGCCGTTGCCGGCTCGCCGTCGACCGCGCCGCCCCGGGCGACCCCCGCGCCGCCGAGGCGACGCGCGCCCGCCTGGCCGGCCGCCGCGTCATCGACCTCGGGAAGCGGCTCGACGACTGGGACGCGCTCGACACCGGCGTCTTCTGGTGCACACCGCGCGTGTTCGAGGTGATGACGCCCGAGCTGCGCGACGGCGAGGCCGGCGCGGTCTTCGCTACCCTCGCCCGCGCCGGGGAGCTCGACGCCGTCGACGTGACCGGCGCCCGCTGGATCGATATCGACACGGCGCACGACCTGCGCCGCGCCGAGGCATTGTTTGCGGGCGAGGCTGATGGCCGCGTCGCTTGACGGGCCCGTCTCACGCTACCTCAACCGCCGCATCTCCCACCCCGTCGCCGCGCTGCTGCGCCGCACGCCCGTCACGCCGAACGAGGTGTCCGTCGCTGCCGCCGCCGTTGCCGTGCTCGCGGCTCTACTCCTCGCCGGGGGCCGCAACATCGAGGCCGGTGTGCTCATCCAGGCGTCGTCGATCGTCGATGGCGTCGACGGCGATCTGGCGCGCGCGAAGGCGATGGCGACCCGCTTCGGGGGCGTGCTCGACGCCGCCCTGGATCGCTACGCCGACGCGGCGATCGTTGCCGGCATGGCATGGTACGCGTATCAGCACGAATCGTGGCCGCAGCCCGCGCTCCTCGGCTTCGTAGCCATCGTCGGGTTCCTACTGATCTCGTACTCGCGCGCCCGCCTGGAGACGGAGGGTGGCCTTAACGTGGCGTCGGACCTGCTCGGTGTGGCCGGCCGCGATGTCCGGCTCCTCGTCCTGGCCGCCGGCGCCGCGCTCGGCCAATGCTGGTGGGCGCTCGCCGGCATGGCCGCCCTCAGCTACGCCACGGTGGCCTGGCGTCTGTGGCGCTTCCGCTCGGGCACGGCGGCGCCGCCGCGCCCGTAGCCCCTCATTCGGCGGTGCCGAAGTCAACCTGGCGCGATGATCGCCGCCGGGCGCCGTGGTATCATGGCCCACGCACGCAGATTCCAGCCCGAGGGTACGCCTTGAACGCGCTGTCTCAGCTTTCGCCGCTGTTCGTCGCCACGTTCCGCGACTGGGTGATCATCTTCATGGGCATCGCCGTGGCGGCGTTCTTCTTCGTCGCGCTGGTGATGACCATCGTGCTCGGCCTGCTCGCCCGCGCCCTGCTCAAGAAGGCGTCCGCGCTCCTCGACGACAGCGTCAAGCCGCTGCTCGGCAGCGCGAAGGAAACGGCCGACAGCGTCAAGGGCACCGCCGGCTACGTCTCCGAAGCGGCCGTCACGCCGATCGTGCGCGCCTACGGCGTTGTTGCCGGCGTGCGCCGGGCCGCCGGCGTGATCACCGGCCTCGCCGGCGCCGACACGAGTAAGCGCCGGAACTAGCGCTCGTTTCGCCCGCACGCATCCATCGACGGAGGTTTGCCATGACAGAGCGCGCCACCACGACGGTCGAGCCGGCGCTCGCCGACGAGCAGACGCCTGCCGGCAAGAGCGCTCCGCAGGGAGACAGCGCGCCGATGCCAGCGAAGGCGCGCCGCAAGCGCCACGATCCCGACGACGCGCCGGAGTACGAACTGGCCTTCGACACGCCGTTCGGCAAGCTGGAGATGGAGGTCGACCCGCTGGCGAACAAGGAGAAACGCGAGCGCCGCAAGCGCGAGGAGGCAGAGGCCGCCGCGGCCAGGGCGGCCGCCCGCGCCGCGAAGAAGGCCGAAAAGCGCGCTGGCCGGCCGGAGCCAGGCGGGCGCGGGCACGGGCTCCTCATCGTGTTGATCATCTTCGCCCTCGTCGCCGCGGCGATCGCCGTCGCGGTGTGGCTCTTCGCGCGGCCCGGTGACGAGGAGCCGGACGCCATACCGGACGCCTTCCGCAGCCCGGACGCCGAGCCAGCCGCGCCGGCCCCCCCGCGGAGCGCGGTCGCCGCGGCGCGATCACGCATCGTCGCAGCCATCAGAGCGGGCCGCCGCGCCTCGCGTGAGGCGCAACAGGAGCAGGAGCGCCGCTTCCGAGAGATGACGCGCGGCTGAGGCACGGTCGGCATGGCGGCCGCGCGGCTGTGTGCCGGTCCGTGAGATATACTGCCGCCCGAGGGTCGCCCCGTGCGGCCCTCTCCGTTCGGAGAGGTGTCCGAGTGGTTGATGGTGCCGCTCTCGAAAAGCGGTAGGCGATGAGCCTCGTGGGTTCGAATCCCACCCTCTCCGCCACATACGAGAACCCGGAACCTGGAACCAGGGGCCTGGGCCGTCGCCTGCGGGTTCGATCGGTCCCTGGTCCGCGGTCCCAGGTTCTTCCGTCGGGGCCACGCGCGGAGAGGTGCTGGAGTGGCCGAACAGGCACGACTGGAAATCGTGTGTGCGCGCAAGCGTACCGTGGGTTCGAATCCCACCCTCTCCGCCAGCCAGGAAGTGAGGCCCCTGGTGGTGTGCAAGAGACGGGCGGCCGGATGAGCGCGGACGTTGCCCGTACGGCAGGCGAGACAACGGAGGACGCTTGATGAACCAACGAGAGACCGCCGTCGAGGTGGTGCATCGTACGCCGGCGGATCTTCGCAAGGCCATCGCGTCGGACCCGATGGTGCGGCATGTGTGGGCGGACATCACACCGCTCGCGCGGAATGAGTGGATCTGCTGGGTCACGTCTGCGAAGAAGGACGCAACCCGGGTCCGCCGCATCGCCGTCGGGCTCGATAAGATGCGCAAGGGCATGCGGCGACCTTGCTGCTGGGCCGGCTGCCCGCATCGTTGAACGGACCGGAATGAGCGCGCCGGAGTGGCGACGGCACGCCCTCCGGGCCTACGGCCGCAGGTGACATGTCCGCCCGCGAGATCAGCGCGTACATCGCCGCCGCGCCGAAAGACGCGCGCCCGATCCTGCGTGAACTGCGTGCGATCGTGCGTGCGGAGGTGCCCGCCGCCGAGGAGGTGATCAGCTATCAGATGCCCACCTTCAGGCACCACGGCATGCTGGTGTCCTTCGCCGCGTTCAAGGCGCACGTTGGCCTGTTTGCCCTCAGCTCCACCTTCCTCAATGCGTTCCAGGACGAGGTCGCGCCGTACCAGTCCGGTAAGGGCACACTCCGCCTCCCCTACGGCCAGGCCGTGCCCGTCGCGCTGATCCGGAAGCTCGTGCGCGCCAGGGCGCAGGCGAACGAACGCGCAGCTGCCACCCGCCCGACACGGCGCCGCTAGCGACGCCGGCCGGCGCGCGGCGCCATCGCTCCAGCGCATGTTCTCGGTTCTTGGTTCTTGGTTCTGGGTACGCGACAATTCTCCCTGTTCACCGATCTCGCCTCGGAAGGAGCCATCCCGATGGAGCTGAAGGACGCCACAGCCATCGTCACCGGCGGCGCGCGCGGCATCGGCCGGGGCATCGCCTACGAGCTGGCGAAGGAGGGCGTGCGCATCGCCATCGCTGACCTGCCGGCGACCGCTGCGGACCGCGACGAAACGATTGCCGAGATTAAGCGCCTCGGCGGCGACGCCATCCCGATCGATGTCGACGTGCGCGACTACGCGCAGTGCCAGGCGATGGTCGCGCGGACGATCGAAACCTGGGGCGCGGTGGACATCCTCGTAAACAACGCCGGCGTGATCCGCATCGGGCCGGTCGTCGCCTTTTCGGAAGAGGACTGGGATCTGGTGATCGATGTCAACCTCAAGGGAGTGTTCCTCTGCACGAAGGCGGTCGCCGGCCACATGATGCAGCGGCGAACCGGCCGCATCATCAACCTGTCGTCCATCGCCGGCAAGCGAGGCTCGGCGATCACC